>JAZKFR010000091.1:0-31061 GCA_040386295.1 Pseudomonadota bacterium
AAGCCGGTCTTCAGGCTTGTCTTTGTGGCGCGCTACGGTTGTGCACAGGTCTTTTGCATAAGCTTATTGCCGCGCGGGCATGAAGCAATAGAGACTCACTCGCATGATGCACAGGGATTTGGCATGCACTGAGGGGGTTATCAGGCGGTATGTTTAGGCCTTTCGCCAGACTCAGGGTGAGCAATCCATGCACCCGAGCAAAGAGACAGTAAAAGATCAATGCAGTTTTTTGGAGATAGAGATGTTGACTGGAAATAAACCACCACCGGAGACAGGAAACTACGTTTTTCTCGAGACGGCCTTGCGCCACGCCGCGTCGTTGCTACCGCAAGCTACTGCGGGTGTGGCGCTTGGTGGGGGTGGGGGTGGAGGGGCGGTTGCGTTCCCAAACCATACTGCGAACGCGGAAGCCTACGCTTGGCCAAGCCTAGCGCTCGATGCACTTCCTGCATTTGAGCTACCCGCAGCAAACGCTGCCGCTGTCTCGCTAACGCAACTCGGCATAGAAGCAGAGCCTGTTGTCTTCCCAACAAACCCTGCCGATGAGGATTACACAGCAGCAAAAAACGTCGCTGAAAAATATCAACCGCCTCCTGAATGCTTGCGGCCAAACGCAAACCTGCTCAATGTACGGAGCAGTTTTCTCTTAACAGACCGGGAGAGAACGTCATTTATAGTTGCTCAAGCGAAATACGATCCCGAGACGGCAGCACTTTACGTTGAGATGCCTCCGTACAATCGGGCGCAAGTAGCTGCGCGCCCGATTGTAAAAAATGGCGCAGCATTATCAGTAGCCAGTCTTAGCGTGGCTTTTCCTAATGCCTGCTTCTTGCGTAGCGATGGCGCATCGAGTTTGTCTTATTTGTTTTTTGCGTTGAGCTGTCATACCAATAAGGCAGTGAATAATTTTCGTCCTACAAACACGCTGACGTTGACGATCAGCGCAGCGGAGTTTGTCTTTGAGCGACGCGAACGTCCAGAAAAATGTGAAGAAACTTCTGGTTTTAGGGCAAATGCCACACGCTGGCCGTCTCATGACGAAAATATCCATGGCAGAACGAATTTAGCAGTGTGTTTTGAACGTTCACCGCACAGCGAGATACCTGATCCGCAGACCATTGAGCAACAAATCCTGGATGTCCTGGAATTTGTAAAGAATACGACTTGCTACAGTAAAACTCGGTTAATGCAGCTCGCTGACAGTGCAGGCTACCTCAATAGCCTGCTTAGTTTCCGCTTGCGCCATTTCGGTTTTGCGCACTTGTCTGAGCAACAGAAAAACCAATTCAACGGCGCCATAAAATCGATCGCGCAAGAAATTATTAACGCCTGGATGAACACTCGCGGCGCGCGATACTGCCCTAATTCGTCCGTAGGCCAGCTCACCGTCATTTTTGAAGACGAAATCGCTGCGGCAAAACATGAAAAAACCTTCGCCATCAAATGGGGTGACTTGAAGATAAGCGCCTCCAGTACCTTGCGTCCGGCAAAGCGAGCACGCAGAGCTGCAGTTCAATAGCGGAGTCAGACGTGGCGTCAGACGCGAAATCAGGTGGGAAATCAGACGAAAAATAAGCGCAAGCTAGGATTTTCCCCTGCGTCGATTGCGTCTCACAGACGGCAAATCGCTGGGCTGGCTGGATGGGTGTCATGCGCAAGGTATGGCCGCCGTCCAGACAGATTCCCTGGGATCAGAGAAGCCGATAGCCGACACCGAGCTCGGTCAGTAGAAATTCTGGTTGGGCTGGGCTGCGCTCTAATTTTTGCCGCAAATGCCCCATGTAGATGCGCAGATAGTGCGCACGGTCTTGATAGTGGCTGCCCCAAACTTCAAAGAGCAATTTGTCGTGCGTGACAACACGTCCTCTCAGCTTGCCCAAGGTCAGCAGCAGGCGGTATTCGATTGGCGTCAAATGCACTGGGATATCCGCGCGCGTGACCGTGTGCGCCGCGATGTCGACCACAACATCGCCAAAGCAAAGCTGTGCCTCAGTCTGCCCATGGCTTGCCTGGCGACGCCGTAAATGGGCGCGCACGCGAGCGAGTAATTCGGGCACACCGAAGGGTTTGCTTAGGTAATCGTCAGCCCCTGCGTTGAGGGCGGCCACTTTTTCTTCTTCACGATCACGTGCGGATAACACCAGGATGGGGACTTCAGACCAGCTACGAACTTGTCGAATCAGCGCTTTGCCATCGCCGTCGGGCAAGCCCAGATCGACGATCACAAAGTCAGGTTGGCGCGTCGCCGTTTCGATCAAACCTTGTTTGAGCGTGGCTGCTTCAAATAGGGAAAAACCCTCAGCTTCCAGCGCCATACGCACAAAACGACGGATGTGTTGCTCGTCTTCGATGAGTAAAATTCGGGTCAGGTTCATGGCTTCACCGACGCATAGTTTCATAGCCTTGTATCAAGTTCAGGCGCAAGGCCAAGCGGCAGGCTGACGCTAAAACGTGCCCCACCGCTTGCACAATTTTCGGCAGAAATCGTCCCCGCATGCGCTTCAACGATCGCCTTGCACAGAGCCAAACCAAGGCCAACGCCGGGTTTGTTCGATTCACTTTCACCACGAGTGAATTTCTCGAAGAGTTTCGGCATCGACTCTAGCGGCAAGCCTGGACCGTCGTCTTCGACAACGATCAGCATGCTCGTCTGCTGACTCCTGGCGCTCAGCTTGATATGGCTGCCGGGAGGGGTAAATTTCACGGCGTTATCCAGCAGGTTGACGAGTACGCGCTGGAGCAAAATAGGGTCGCATTCGCATAGCGGCAAATCAGCAGGTACCGTCACCCGCAGCAGGTGCCCGCCAAGCACCTGCGTCATTTGAGCGCACGCGCTGCCGATAATTTCTTCCAGAGACTGCCAATCTTTTTTTAAATGAATACCGCCCACTTGTAGGCGCGCCATATCAAGCAAATTGCTCAACAGTTCGCTCATCTGCTGCGCTTCTTGCTGTATCGACCGCGCTAATTCTTGGCGTATTGCCAACGGTGGATCACGCTCAAGCAGCGTGCTAGAGAGCCCGATCAAGACCGTCAGCGGTGTGCGCAAATCGTGTGAGACAGCGGCTAGCAAGGCATTACGCAGGCGCTCGCCTTCCATCGAAACAAGGACATCCTGCGCTACCGCAACGTAGTGAACGCGCTCCAAAGCTAGCGCAATTTGTGCCGCGAAGGTGTCAAGCAAACGTTTTTCTTCCGGCTCTTCAATCAATTGCATAGCAGGGGGTGCCAACACCAAAACGCCCCGGGTACGCATCGGTGCTTTAAGTGGCAAATAATGCGCCGCTGCGGCAGACAAGGTTTGCGTGCCCAAACCCGCCACTTGCTGCTGGTCATAAACCCATTGTGCAACCGCCGTATCGACCTTGGACGACTCTGCCGAGCTGGCGGCGATCTGGATTTTTTCATGCTGATCTGGCAACAAAATCGCGACCTGAGAGCGAAACACACCACTGAGGTGCCGATGCGCTGTGTCGACCACCTGTTCAGCGCTCAGCGCAGCCGATAACTCTTTTGACAAGGCCGCTAGTTCTTGCGCGCGATGTGCCCGTAGATGTGCAATCGTCGCACCAAAGCGTAGCTGTGCCGCGAGCTGGCCAATGATCAAGGCAACCGCCAGCATCAGGGCAAAGGTAAACAGATATTGCGCATCGGCAACCGAGAACGAGAAGCGTGGCGGCACAAAGAAAAAATCAAACAAGCTGACCGAGCAAGCAGCAGCCCAAGCGCCAGGGCCACGCCCGCCCCGGATCGCCACGCCCATCACGGTGAGCAGAAACAACATCACCACGTTGGACAAATCAAATACGTGCAGCAAGGGCGTTGCCAATAAGGCAGTGCAGGCGCAAGCCAGGGTCGCCCAGGCGTAGTGCTGCCAAGGGATGCGCGGGAGCCGAGCAGCTGGCCGTTGAGGCTCGGCGTGGACGGCAAGGCCGATCACATAAATATCGATGTCAGAGGCTTGCCGCGTTAATGCATCGACAAAGCGGGGACGCCAAGCCAGATACCAGGGCAAAGCTTGCGGGCGTCCGACCAGTAATTTATTAGCATTGCGACTGCGTGCGTAGGCTAGCAAAGTGGCAATCGCATCATGCCCGCCTAGGGTGGCCGTTTCCGCACCCAAGCTTTCGGCTAGGCGTAGATAATCGAGAATGCGCTGACGCTCAGTTTTGGCCAAACGCTGAAGCGCCGGGGTTTCGACGTACACGCAAAGCCAATCCGCTTTCAACTCGCTGGCTAAACGCGCTGCGCTACGCACCCACTGCGCGCCGAACAAGCCCGGACCGATACAAACGATCAGGCGTTCATGCGCTGGCCACACATGCTTAATCGCGCGCTCAGCACGGTAGGCGCGCATTTGCCCATCAACGCGGTCAGCGGTACGACGCAAAGCCAGTTCGCGTAGCGCGATCAAATTACCTTTGCGAAAAAAATTCTGTGCCGCCTGTGCTGCCTGCTCGGGCAGATAAACCTTGCCTTCTTTCAACCTTTGCAACAAATCGTCGGGCGGCAGGTCGACCAAATTTATTTCGCTGGCCTGTTCAAAAAAACGGTCGGGCACTGTTTCCCAAACGCGCACCCCGGTAATCCGCCCGACCACTTCGTTCAGGCTATCGAGATGTTGCACATTGAGCGTGCCGTAGACATCGATTCCACGCGCCAACAAGAGCTCAACGTCTTGCCAACGTTTCGCGTGTCTACACCCGCTTACATTGCTATGCGCCAACTCATCAATCAGAATCAATTGCGGCGCACGCTGTAGCGCCGCGTCTAGGTCGAATTCACTGACCTGATGAGCACGATAGGTAACGCTGAGCAGGGGGAGTTGCGGCAGGGTTGCCAACAGTTCGGCGGTTTCGCTGCGGCCATGGGTTTCGACCACCCCAACCAGGACATCAAGCCCCTCAGACAGAGCTTGTTGCGCCGCACGCAACATGGCGCAGGTTTTGCCCACGCCCGCGCAAGCGCCAAAGAAAATTTTCAACTTGCCACGCTTAGCAGCGCTGGCTTCTTCTTTGATTTCAGCCAAGAGACGATCAGGGTCGGAGCGTTTGTTGAGCATGGTTTAAGGCGAAATCAGGCAAGCAAACAGCGGTAAAAACGGCACTAAGCTCGTAGCCGGACATAAAGACGATGGCAAGTCTGCAAGCTGCCTACTGGCCATCGCCCATGTTGTCCCGCCGCAGATCTTTACGCGGTGCGCAGCTTGAGCGCTGCCCTAACGCCAGCGCCGTAAGCGGGATCGGCCTTGTCAAACAGCGCTAACTGGCGCGCTAAAGTTTCGGCTTTGACTTGGCTTAGGGGCGCGGCCAAGTTAGCAAAGAGCTTCTGTTGCTCGGCGGCGTCCAACAAACGGAATAGATTCCCCGCCTGCGTGTAGTCATCTTCATGGCCGCGCCCGTCGTGGCGCGCGGCAACACCTTGCACGTCCCAACCGCCATCACCATGGCCAAAGCCTTCGGGGCGACTGCCCTGTGCTTGTACTGTGTCGTAGTTCTGCGCAGCGCCGCCGCTATGGAGGGTCATTTGGCCATCGCGTTGCTGGTGGTGAAGGGGACAACGCGGGGCGTTGACCGGCAATTGCTGGTGGTTAGTGCCCACCCGGTAAAGCTGAGCGTCGTGGTAGGCAAAAAGACGACCTTGCAGCATTTTGTCAGGCGAAAAACCCAGGCCTGGAACGACGTTAGCCGGTGAGAACGCTGCTTGTTCGACCTCGGCGTGATAGTTCTCTGGATTACGCTTCAGCTCCAAAATCCCTACTGGGTGACGCGGAAAGTCTGCATGCGGCCAAACCTTGGTCAGGTCAAACGGGTTCCAGCCGGTGCGTTGCTCCCAGGCAAGCAGCTCTGCATCGCTGGCCAATTGCACGCGCACTTCCCAGCGCGGGAAATCACCTTGGGCAATCGCCGTGAATAAGTCGCGTTGTGCATAGTCGGGGTCTGCTCCAGCCAGACGCACGGCGTCGGCAGCGTCTAAATTTTTAATTCCTTGCAAGGTACGCAAATGCCATTTCACCCAGGTTCGCTCGCCAGCAGCGTTGATCAGGCTGAAGGTGTGGCTGCCAAAGCCATCCATGTGGCGATAGCCGTCGGGCGTACCACGACTCGAAAACAACATGGTCACTTGATGCAGCGATTCGGGCGCTTTGCTCCAAAAGTCGAACATCATCTCGGGCGACTTTAAATGACTGTGTGGATCGCGTTTTTGCGTATGGACAAAGTCGGGGAACTTGATCGGGTCTTTGATAAAGAACATCGGCGTGTTGTTGCCCACCAGATCCCAATTGCCTTCTTCAGTGTAAAAACGCACGGCAAAACCACGCGGATCACGCTCGCTGTCGGCACTGCCTCTTTCTCCACCTACGGTCGAAAAACGCACAAAAGTTGCCGTTTCTTTACCGACATGACTCAACAGTTTTGCTTTGCTATAGCGGCTAATGTCGTGCGTCACCGTAAACGTGCCGTAAGCGCCTGAGCCCTTGGCATGGACGACGCGTTCGGGGATGCGTTCGCGGTTAAAGTGCTGTAATTTCTCGATCAAATGTACGTCTTGTAACAAAACCGGGCCGCGCGAACCGGCAGTGATGCTGTTCTGATTGTCGGCTACCGGAATACCCGATGCCGTCGTGAGTTGGTTCATAGAAAATGTCCTTTCTCAGAGTAAAAATCGCCTTCTTTTTGCCGTAGCAAGCCTGCTCAAGGCGTCAATCCAAGCCGCTAAATCAGAGGGCTGCAGGCGAACTCAACAGCCGAGCAGCGTGCAGCGCAAACTGAATTTTTTGCACGATCAACGTAGGCTCAGTTCAACCTCGATATTGCCGCGCGTGGCGTTGGAATAGGGGCAGACCTGATGCGCGCTATCAAGCAAATCTTGCGCTACAGCACGCTCCATCCCCGGCAAGCTCACAACCAAACGCACCGCAATGCCAAAGCCTGCTGGAATTGGCCCGATGTCTACACTGGCATCGATTGCCGCATCGGCAGGCACCGCGATTTTTTTGACGCCAGCAACGTGTTTCAGCGCACCCATAAAACAGGCAGAGTAGCCAGCGGCAAATAATTGCTCAGGGTTGGTCGCATTGCCGGCACCGCCCATCGCTTTTGGCGGCGATAACTTAACGTCGAGTAGGCCATCATCGCTGCTTGAGCGGCCTTCACGTCCGCCGGTGGTGTGGGCGTGAGCCGTGTATAAAACCTTGTCTAGCTTAGTCGTCATGGTGCGCTCCTGGGGTTGAAAATTAGTTAACGAGCAAACGCTCGATCAATGTGTGCACCTGCTGCATCGCCGTTTGCAGCGTACTGGTTTGTCCACCCGACTGAGGTGGCGTGCTAGGCGGCGTGCTAGGTGGCGCACTGGCTAGCGGCGCGCGACCGGCGGCGTAATTGGCTACGACGTTAATCGCTGCGTAGGCAATGCCGAGTTCGCGTGCCAGCACCGCCTCTGGCATGCCGGTCATACCCACCACGTCAGCACCATCGCGCGCGAGACGTTCGACTTCAGCAGTTGTTTCTAGACGCGGACCTTGCATTGCCGCATACACGGCATGATCGCTGCACGGCACGCCGCTACTGGCTGCGGCGGCGAGCAGACGCTGACGCAAGGCTGCGTCGTAGGGCTGGCTAAAGTCGATGTGCGTCACGGTGCAGCTTTGCCCGTCGTGATAAGTTGATTTGCGTCCCCAGGTGTAGTCGATCATTTGTTCTGGAATAACGAGATCGCCGGGCTTAAGGTCAGGGCGAATACAACTGACTGAGGCAACCGAGACGATGGCACTAGCGCCGCAGGCTTGCAGTGCCCAAACGTTGGCACGGTAGTTGATCTCGTGCGGCGGAATCGTATGGCCATAGCCGTGACGCGCCAGAAAAACCAGTGCCTGCTGGCCGATCACCCCCAAGGTCAAGGGCCCAGAAGGCGCGCCATACGGCGTGCGCATAATCTGCCGTTGCGATACTTCCAGGCTCGCCAGTTGCGTCAGCCCGGTTCCGCCAATAATCGCCAGCACGCTTAAGCCTCCTCAGGCATGGCGTAGAGGGCGGGTAGATTGCGCCATGCGCCGTCGATGTCCATGCCGTAACCAAAGACAAAACGATCCGGTACCGATAAGGCAACAAAATCGGCGCGAATCGGTTTCGTTTTGCCGTTCATTTTTTCAGCGGCCACTGCGGTGTAACAGGCGCGTGCACCTTGTTTTAGTAGGCGATCCCGAATCGCCGCCAAGGTCAGACCCTGGTCGAGGATGTCGTCGACAACCAGCACGGTACGCCCTTTCACCTCGGTCCACGGTGCGGCACGCCAAGACAAAGGTCCGCCTTTACTGTCTTGGCTATAGCGCGTGACGTGCAAGTAATCGAAGTCAAGCGGAAAAGCCAGTTGCGTCATCAATTGCGCGGCGAAAGGAACACCACCGCTCATCACACACAAAAAAAGCGGATGGGTATCGGCCAATTTTTCGGTGATTTCAGCCGCGACGCGCGTCGTCGCGGCCGCCACGTCTGCAGCAGAGTGAATCAGCTCCGCTTTGCTCAGCAGGGTTTTGCGTTTCTTGATTTCGTTCATGAGCGATCCTGCGCATTAAGGTCATTGAGTTGTTCGAGATAGCGCGAAAAAGCCGCACCGATTTCAGGATGACGCCGCCCGAACACGACGCTAGCTTGTAAATAACCGAGCTTAGAGCCGCAATCGTAGCGCGTACCGATATAACGATGCGCGAGAACAGACTCTTCGGCCAGCAGCGCGGCAATTCCATCGGTAAGCTGGATTTCCCCGCCCGAGCCAGGCGCTACCTGCTGCAGGTGATGAAAAATTCTCGGGGTCAAAATATAACGCCCAACCACCGCTAAGGTCGACGGGGCCAACTCCGGCTGTGGCTTCTCGACAATCGCCGCAATGCGCTCCAAGCCGGGTGTCTGCGTGTGCGCCAGGGGCTGAGTTTGCACGATGCCATAGCTACGCGTTTCGGCACGCGGCACGTCTTGCACGCCGAGAATCGAGCAAGCGTGCTCAGCGTAAGCGTCGGCCATTTGTTTGAGTACCGGCGGTTGCCCGTCGAGCAGATCGTCGGCGAGCAAAACGGCAAACGGCTCGTCGCCGACCACGGCACGTGCGCACAGCACGGCATGCCCCAAACCCAGCGCTTCGGGCTGACGAATGTAAATACAGTTGATGTGTTTCGGCAGCAAATTGCGCACAAAAGCGAGCATCTCGCTTTTGTTTTTCAGCATCAGTTCGTTTTCCAACTCGTAGGCTTTATCAAAATGATCTTCAATCGCCCGTTTACTCCGCCCGGTGACAAAAATCATATCGCTGATCCCCGCTGCCACCGCTTCTTCAACGGCGTATTGAATGAGCGGTTTATCGACGATGGGCAGCATTTCTTTAGGGCTAGCTTTGGTCGCCGGCAAAAAACGGGTGCCTAAACCAGCGACGGGAAAAACGGCTTTTCTAATAGGCTTAATCGGGAGGTTAATCGAAGGATGAACCGACGCTTTAATCTGATCACTCATACTGTCCTTGGCTTACGTTGAAATAGGGTTGTGCACCGCACCGTCTGGAGACAGCAAGGCAAGTAATTCTGCTTCGTCGAGCACGCTAATGCCGAGCGCCTGCGCCTTCAGCAGTTTAGAACCGGCCTCGGCACCCGCGACGACAAAGTGCGTTTTGCTCGACACCGCCGAGCTCACTTTGCCGCCCGCCGCTTCGATCAATGCTTTCGCCTCTTCACGCGTCAGCGTTGGCAAGGTTCCGGTCAGGACAAAGCTTTGTCCGGCAATGGCGCTATTGGCTAGGGCGACGGCTTCGCCTTCAGGCCAAACCACCCCAGCGGCCCGTAGCTGCTCAATCACTTCGCGGTTATGCGGCTCCAGGCAAAACTGACGTAGCGATTGCGCCACCGTCGGCCCAATATCTCTCACCTGCATCAGCTGCGCTTCATCTGCTTCAAGCAAGCGATCCAGACTGCCAAAATGACGCGCCAAATCTTTGGCCGTCGTTTCACCCACGTTGCGAATGCCCAAAGCATAAATAAAGCGCGGCAAAGTGGTTTTTTTGCTCTGCTCAATCGCGGCGAGTAAATTGCCCGCCGATTTTTCGGCCATGCGTTCTAAGCCCAGCAAGGCGATCAGCCCCATTTTGTACAGATCAGCCGGGGTGCGCACCAGGGCTTGGTCAACTAATTGCTCGACTAATTTGTCGCCCAGGCCTTCGATATCTAAGGCGCGGCGCGTCGCAAAATGGCGCAGCGCTTGTTTACGTTGCGCCGGGCAATACAGGCCTCCATTACAACGTGCAATCGCCTCGTCGTCGGCACGCACGACCTGCGAACCGCACACCGGACAGTGGCTGGGCATGACGAACTCGGGCGCCATGATCGGTCTTTTTTCGAGCACGACGCGCACGACCTCGGGGATCACATCGCCCGCTCTACGCACGATGACGGTATCGCCCACGCGTACGTCTTTGCGCCGCAGCTCGTCTTCGTTGTGCAGAGTCGCGTTGGTCACCGTCACCCCGCCCACCAACACGGGGGCTAAACGTGCCACAGGCGTTAATGCGCCGGTGCGTCCGACTTGAATGTCGATCGCCAGCAACTCGGTACTCGCCTCCTCCGCCGGAAACTTATGCGCCAAAGCAAAACGCGGCGCACGCGAAACAAAGCCCAGCGCTGCCTGTGCGTCTAGGTCATCGACTTTATAAACCACGCCGTCAATATCGTAGGGCAGCTGCGCACGCTGCTGCCCCAGACTTTGGTAGTAATCAAGCAGACCCTGCACCCCGCGCACGCAACGCCGCTCTTCGGCCAGGGCAAAACCCCACTCGGCAAGTTGGTTCAGCGCGTGCGCATGCTGCCTAACCTGGCCTGCGGCTAGCAGCAAGGGCTCTGCTGGCTGCATTAACGGTGGCTGCATTGACGGTGTTAACGCAGGCAGCGCGGATGGCGTGCCAGCTGATGCCGGGTCTATCAACACATTCGCAGCTGATGCGGCAGCAGTCGTCGAGGCAGGGGCGTCGAAACTCAAGCCATAAGCGAAAAAATGCAAAGGCCGTTGCGCGGTAATGTTGGCGTCCAACTGACGCAAGCTGCCCGCCGCCGCGTTACGCGGATTAGCGAATAATTTCTCGCCCAAGGTCTGCTGGCGTTCGTTCAGCCGTGCAAAGTCGCGCCGCAGCATCAAAACTTCGCCGCGCACCTCAAGCCAGTCAGGCCAGCCGCTGCCTTTTAGGCGTAAAGGAATGCTGTTAATCGTGCGTAGATTTTGCGTTACCTCTTCGCCTTGGTAGCCATCGCCGCGCGTTAAGCCGGTGGTGAACACGCCATTGAGATAAATCAAGCTGATGGCCAAACCATCAAACTTCGGTTCTGCTGCGTACAGCACTTCTGCGCAATTGAGTTTTTCGCGAATGCGTCGGTCAAAAGACTGTACTTCAGCCTCACTGAAGGCGTTGTTGAGCGACAACATGGGCACGCGATGCGGCAAGCTTCTAAATGCTGCCAAGGGTGCTGCGCCCACTCTTTGCGTCGGTGAATCAAGGCTACACAGCTCGGGATGTGCAGCCTCTAAGGCTTGCAATTGACGGAACAACGAATCGTATTCGGCATCGCTAATGAGCGGCGCATCGAGGCGGTAATAGTGTTGATTGTGCGTTTCAATCTGCGCACGCAGCGCTTGAATTTGCGCTTGAGCCGCTTGCATAGAGATTGCTGCTGCTGAAGCGAGTTGCACCTGGTTTTCTTGCACCTGAACCTCTGTTTTAACTAGCGTTTGCTTTGACATCGCTTAGCGCTCGTTCTCGGCAGCAGAGAATAGACGCAGCGCCAAAGCACCTCCAGCGGGTAATTTGCGCGCGGCCATCGCCGATTGGTATTGCGCTATTTGGCGGCGAATCGGCGCCAGCGCCTCTTCCATTAAAGGTCGCCGATTGTCGTCGACCAAAACGCCTTGCAGCACCGTCGCGAAATGCCGTGCTTGCTCAAGCATCTCGTCAAAAACACGTTCGCCATCGCGCACACGGGGCACGTCGAGCAGAAAGGTAATGCCCCAGGTCGTCATCGTTTTGAGCGACTCGGATGAAAAGCCTTGCGCCCCTTTACGCTCACTGCTGCTCGCTGGCTGCTCACTAGCAGGCTCAACGCGCTGGTTCAAGACATGATATTCGACCAAACCCTCGCGCGAAGTGGCGACAAAACGACCCTGAGTATCAAGCTGCATTCCCGCCGCTGCGGCCAAAGCGCGAAGTTGCGTCCCGAGAAAAACCCGTCCTTGGCTGAGCACATTGAGGCCAATTTGAATATCCACGCCAGCACAAAATTGATCTAACTGTTGCGCCATATCAAGCGCTGTTTGACGCACCGGGAAATCAGCCACGCTCGTCAGTGCGTCCGCCATCTCCTGCATCGCCAGGTGAAAAGTAGAGAGCGTTTCATTCTTCAGCGCCCCCTGCCGGTCGACCATCTGCAAGCCAACACGCAAACGACGGTAGAGGGCTTCGTCAAACGCTCCGGCGACCTCCTCTTGCAGCGACGGCAGCGCGGGAACGGAACTCAGCGAGTTCAGCAAGTTCAGGGCCTGCCATTGCTGCTTATGTTCGTCGTAGGCAAACCAATACACGGGCTTATCTAGGGTGGACAAAAGCGCAGATTTAGCAGATTCGATTTGCGCTAGCGATAAGGGCTCGACCGCCTCGAAAGAAACGATGTAATCGAGTAAGGGCGAGAGTGGCAAAGCCGCATCGCGTTCGCCCGCAGCGTTTTTTGTATCGTCGGCATCGTTGAGATCGTCGGCATCACGCCTGTCATGCACTTGCTCCGACTCACCGTATTGATCCGCCCTGCCCTTGGCTGAAGCCGCGTTGCGCATCAATGGATCGTCGTTTGACCAGTCAGGATAAACAGCGCTTAAAGGCTGCCTTGCTTGCGCTGCTTCCGGCTCGTTCGGCGTAGATAAGCTAGACAGACGCGCTTCTGCGTAATCAAAGTCAGCATCGCTCGACTCAAGCAAAGACTGCATCATCGGCTCAAGTCGCCCCTCTTCGTCAGAGTGCGCTGGGCTTTTACCGGGCTGCTGCAGGCGATGTTCAGCTTCATCACGTTCGGCCGCAAACAAAACATCAGGATGTTTTGGCTGGCGCAGATCAAGCACGCGCTCGACCAACTTGCGTTGGCGGTACGCCTGCCATTGGTTATAGATAATCACCAGCAAGACCGCCAGTCCGCCCAAACCGATCAAGCCTATTTGTAATTCGCTCATCTCATTTGTCTCAATCATCTCAATCGTTTAATGCGTTTAAGCGACGCCTTCACGCATGCGCAGTGCATCTTCTAGATCAACAGCCACAATGCGCGACACCCCTGATTCCTGCATCGTCACGCCGACCAGTTGCTGCGCCATTTCCATAGCGATTTTGCTGTGACTAATAAAGAGAAACTGGGTCTGCGCCGACATGCGCCGCACCATAGCGCAGAAACGCTCGGTATTGCTATCGTCGAGCGGGGCATCCACTTCGTCGAGCAGACAGAAAGGCGCTGGATTGAGCTGAAACAGCGCGAACACTAAGGCAATCGCAGTCAAGGCTTTTTCGCCGCCGGAGAGCAGATGAATCGTCGCGTTCTTTTTGCCTGGCGGCTGCGCCATCACCTGAATACCCGCATCCAAAATCTCCTCACCACTCATAATCAAACGCGCCTCACCGCCGCCAAACAGGGTCGGAAACAAGCTGCCAAAGTGGCCATTTACTGCGTCGTAGGTGGTTTGCAGCAAGTCGCGCGTTTCTCGGTCTATGCGTCGAATCGCGTTTTCTAAAGTCTCCATCGCCTCACCCAGATCAAGCGCTTGCGCATCAAGATAAAGCTTACGTTCACGCGCTGCTTCAAGCTCTGACAAGGCGGCCAAATTGACCGAGCCGAGCGCCTCAATCGCCCGCTGCAAACTCTGCATGCTGCTTTGCAAGGTGCTCACCCGAGCCCGACTCAATTCGTCTGCGCGCGCTGCACTCAACTGCGCCGCCAGCTCGGCGAGACGTTGCAAAGCAGAGGCCTCGTCTTGCTCCAACGCAGCTGGCGGCGCTTGCTCTGCACTGTGTGTGTTTTGCTCGCTGTGGTTGCTGTGCTGGTTGTGCTGGTTGTGCGTAGCCTCAGCCTGAGCCGCCATCGCAGGCATCGCCGGTCGGGCTAAGAGCTCTTCTAGCTGCGCTAGATATTGGCGCACGCTCAAACGCGCTGCCTGCGTCTTGAGTTGCAAATCGCTAATACGTTCGCGCAAAGGCGCCACAGCACGTTCGCATTGCAGGCGCTGCTCGTCGGCTAAACGCAGTCTGCTGCTGGCCGCCTCGTTCTCGCTACGCGCTTGCGCTAACGCCGTTTCGGCCGCGCTGCGCTGCAGTATCGCCTGCTCTAACTGTGGCTCTAGTTCAACTACTTGCACCGCACTAGCACGCTGCGTGCACTGCGCCAACGCATCCTGCGTTTTTGCTAGCTGCTGCACCGATAAAGCCTGGTTACTAGCGATTTGCGCGCATTTATTCGCGCATTCGCGCTGGGCAAATTGCGCAGACTGCACGGCACGCTCGACGGCGCTCAGCTGTGCCCGCTCGTCACGTAAAGCCGCTTCACTTTGTTCAAACGCCCTTTCGCTCTGCCGCAATTCATCGCGCAACTCAGCGCAGCGGGCGCGTTGCGCCACACAAGCTTGTTCGGCTGCGGCCAAACGCGCGTCTTCCTCAGCTTGTTCGGCGTCCATTTCAGCCAATAGCTGATCAATCTGCCCCTGACGCTCGTTAAAGCGCGCCAGCGCCTGCGTCAGCTGTAAAGACGTCAACTGCAAAGCGTGCGCCCTATCTTGCTGCTCGTTCAAGTGCTGCTGGCGTTCTCGCATCACCTGTTGGCGTTCGCTAATCAATTCCTCACTCAACGCTAGCTCTGACTGCGCCTGCTCGATCACTTCTTGCTGTTGCTCAAGCAAAACAGCCAAGTTGTCGATTTCGCGCTGGCGTTCGAGCAAGCCATGCTCAGCTGCGTCGGGCGCGAACAACAATAGGCTATGGCGCGTCACTTGGTCGCCCTGCGCCGTGACGCAACAAGCGCCTACGGGCAGCGTCGCGCGTGTCGCCAGCGCGCTTGGCAAATCTGGAGCAACACAGACGCCCGTTAACCATTCGTCCATCGCCAAGGCCAGTTGAGGGTCGTCGCAACGGACCTGGGCACGTAGCGAGTCAAATGAGTCACATAAATTTGCCTGTGAATTTGCTTGTGCCTGCGGCCATGGCTCGGTCTGCGCTGCTTTCTGCGTTGCTTCCTGCGCTGTGGGAGGGATTGTTGCAGGCGCTGCAGGACTGTTTAAAACCTGCGTCTGCGCCACAGCGGGCAGCAGTAAGCTCAGCTTTCCAGGCGGGCGCGGCTCAGCCCAGGCCGCCTCAAAACGCGCTACGCGCAAAGCAGACAAACGCTCGCGCAGCACCGATTCAAACGCCTCCTCCCAGCCCGGCGCAACGACCAAGCTTTGCCACAGCGCAGGCTGTTCGGCCAGGCCATGCCGTCGTAGCCAAGCGCCGAGCGCTCCCTGATTTTGTACACGTTGCTGCAACTGAAGCAAAGCAACGCGCCTGGCTTGGCTGGCGCTACGCTGCTGTTGCGCCTGTTGCACCGCCGTCAGCGCCTGTTTTCGCGCCTGCTCAAGCAGCGGCAATTGCTGTTGCTCCGCCTGCACCGTGCGCTGTTGCTCGGCAATGGCGGCGCGTAACAGCGTCAGCTCGCTGTCTTTCTGCACCAGGGCTTGAGCATCTGGCTGCGGCAAGGCGGCGCGCTCTTGGTACAAACGTTCGCGTCGCCCGGCCAGCGTCAATAAAGCACGCTGCGCATGATGGCTATGCGTTTCTTCTAGCTGCAAAGCCTGTTCGACCTGGCGTAACTGAGCACGCTGACGATTTAAGGCAGACTGCGCTGCGGCGTAGCGCTCTTCGGCCAAGGGCAAATGTTCTTGCTGCTCGGCCAAACGCAACTCAACTTGCTCAAGCTTGGCTTCTGCTTCGAGCAAAGTCTCGGCGTAACGCACCGCGTCTGCCGCGCACTGCTCAGCTTGCGCCTGCCAATGCGTCTGATCGTCGCTCAGCTGCGCCAGGCGCGTTGCATACTCAGACTGAGCCTGCCGCCGATGACGTAGCTCAGCCTCCAGACCAGCCACCTCAGCATTGGCGGCAAACAAAGCCGTTTGGGCATGATGTAAGGCATCGCTCGCCGCGAAATGTGCTGCACGCGCCTGCTCAAGCGCCAATTCTGCCGCGCGCAAATCGCCGGTTTGCGCCTCTAGCGCCAACTCGGCTTGCACTAAGTCACGGGAAAAACGTTCCGCCTCCAGCTGCGCATCGCGTTGGCGCAGCAAACAGAGCAACTGCTGCTGGCTAGCCAAAGCCGCGCTATCAGCGCGATACTGCCGCGCCACCGCCGCCTGCGCCTCAAGCCGCGACATCTGCGCGTCTAGCTCGCTGCGCACATCGGCCAAACGCGTCAAGTTATCGCGCGTATCGGCAATTCGCCGCTCCGTCTCTTTGCGCCGTTCTTTGTATTTGCTGACTCCCGCCGCTTCTTCCAAAAACACGCGCAATTCTTCTGGCCGCGCCTCGATGATGCGGGCAATCGTACCCTGGCCAATAATCGCGTAAGCACGCGGCCCAAGGCCGGTGCCGAGAAACAAATCGGTAATATCTTTGCGCCGTACCTGCTGCTGGTTGATGAAATACTCAGACTGCCCACTACGCGTGAGCAAACGACGCACCGACAACTCAGCGTATTGCGACCATTGCCCCAGCATCCGCCCGAGCGAATTATCAAACACCAGCTCAACAACCGCGCGCGACACCGGTTTGCGCGCCTGACGACCCGTTGAGCCGTTGAAAATCACGTCTTGCATAGACTCGCCACGCAACTCAGACGCCTTCGATTCACCGAGCACCCAACGCACTGCATCGATCACGTTCGACTTACCGCAACCATTAGGCCCAACAACGCCCACCAACTGCCCAGGTAATTCAATCACCGTCGGATCGACAAAGGATTTAAAACCAACGAGTTTAAGCTTGGTCAAACGCATGAAAAATCAATCAAAAGCTAGCAGAAATGATCGAAACAAACACCCAAGGGAGAAAAAAGCGAAGAGGAAAAAATAAGCAAAAACGAGGGGAAACAAAACATCAAAAAATAACAAAAGAGCCTCAACGCAGGGCGCTTATAATAGCACCCCGCCCGCCCCCCCAGTACTGCGCAGACCGCCTGCAAGCTAGTAAGGAGGGCTTAGAACACTTAGCACCGCCCACTCCCATCAACTCACCCCGGTTAAAATCAACATGCTCGACACCTTCCCTAATCCAGCACCGCAACGCGACTTTCAAATCCACATTGAAATCCCGGAATTCACCTGCCTGTGCCCCAAAACCGGACAACCCGATTTCGCCACTTTGATTCTCGACTACGTGCCAGAGCAGCACTGTATAGAGCTCAAAAGCCTCAAGCTCTACATCGTTTCGTTTCGCAACGAAGGCTGTTTTCACGAAGCCGTGACCAACCGCATTCTCGATGAGCTAGTCGCCGCCAGCGCGCCCCGTTTCATGCGTTTAACCGCCAAATTTTATGTGCGTGGCGGCGTGTTCACTAACGTCGTTGCCGAGCACCGCAGAGCAGACTGGACAGCACCAGCCAGAATCGAATTAGCCGACTTCCCCGCCTCATCCAATATCCGATCGTAAATGCCATGAGCCCTCCAGAATTCAAGGCAGAAAGCGCGCGAGAATTAAGCGCAGAGGACGCAGCAAGCCCTCAACACAGGCAGCTCGAAGCCTTACTCAGCGCACCTAGCCTGACTAAAGCGCTACGTTTAGACGAAGTTCAAGCTTACCTATGTGCCGCCTTATGTGGCCCGCAACCGATGGCTGAAGCCGCCTGGATGAGCCGTGCCCTGGGTGGTAGCGCTGCACTCGCTAGCCAAGCTGGGCAAGACAGCGTCGCCGCCCTACGCGCATTTGCACAAAACCTAGAGCAACAGCTAGCGCAAGGCCAAGCGCCTACTCTGATCTTCTACGCGGAAGAAAAGCACAGTGGTGGCTTCGGCAGCAGCAACGCACTAGAGCAAAAATATCTGCGCTGGTGTAATGCCTACCTCAGCGCAGTTGATGACTCAGCCGAAGATTGGTTCGTCGCACTCGGCGACGAGCTCGCTGAGCAAGCAGATCCGATCAGTCGTCAAACCATAGACCAACTCGATGAATACCTATTTCCCCTCCTGGTGCTCAGTGGGCTAGCCAAGGCGGCCGCCCGAGAAAGCGGCGAACCCTGGCCGCAAGGCAGCGAAGAACTGGCTCTGATGGAAGACAGCGCCGCCGAGCTACCTCAAGCCATTGCTGACATCTATTGCCTTTGGGTGAAACAAGCTCAGCGATCAGCTAGTGTCTAATTGCACAATGCCGCAAGGCAACACTAGGCAAGCACCGGAATAAGGCAGTAAGGCGAAGCAAAAGAATGACGCCCACCTACCGTTCAACGTTCAACATCCAACTTTGCCAGGCAGGCTCGATGGCAAACGAAACGCTGCAGGGTGCGGCGTAAACAGCTTAAGCGCGAGGAAATAGAGAAGGCCTCTGCACAGTCCGCACGGATTGAAGGAGCGTTGCACTTGCTGTACGGCAGAGCATCTTGTCAGAGCGGATCATGCCTACGAGCGCTGCGTTCGCGGCATGGCTTGCGCTTGCAAGAAAGCACGCTTTCTCCCCACCCCCTCGCCCGCAAGCGGGTGAGGCGTCAGCTAAGCTAATCGCTTGTACAGAGAGCTCTCTAGGCTTAAGCCCTTTTGAACACCTAGATAAATTTATTTCTCACGCAAAATTTATGCTCAAGAAATTGAATTTATTTAGAAATCTTTTTATAAGGCCGACTTTCAGAGGCTCGTTCTTTCTCATATACAGCCAATTCCTCAACTGTTGAGATCATCCTGTAACTGCGGAAGATGCTGAAATCCCTGCCCAGGCCATCTGGACAGTACGCGGGCAGCTGCTCCGTCTCGATTGTAATCAATGTCATTGTTGGCACTGGCAAGCCTTGCACTGCTTCACCAAAACGTTCAGGATGTTGTCGAACAAGTACTTGCTTTTCGAACTGTCGCTCGCAAAAATCATGCACATCATCAAAAACGGGCAGAACGATCCCCTCCAAGTAGAGCAATTGCAAAGAAGGCAAAGAAGTGTGTGGAGAAACAGAGTGCAGCAAGCGCATCAGCTCTGCTGCTTTCCACTCATCGCTTTCTTCTTCTGACGAGAGTTTATTCACTCTCGAAATCGGGGCTGGAATTAAACTCAATCCATTTAAATCTAAACCATTCAAGCCCAACCCATTTTTCTGCGCGACTTTATAGCGCTCTAGCGCGTCAATTTGATGTTGAATACCCTGCCGGGTTGAACAAAAGTCAGCGAATCGTTGTTGCGCACATTGTGAACTTTCTGCCTGGATCGAATTGTTAATAGCTTGGAAAAGTTGAGTGTACTCACGCAAATGATCCTGCAACATTTTGATTTCTTTATCCAATACTTTCGTATCAACTTTTGCCGACACAGAAAGTTGCAAGAGGTAAGACAGCGTTAACTCCCGCAACCCATGACAGCTACTGAGAAACTCACCCAGTTTACGCAGCACAGCATTACTTGATAGGACATTTAAATCTAAATTTGAATTTGAATCTGAATCTGAATCTGAATCTGAATCTAAATCTGAACCTATATCCCCGCCCAAGTCCAGAGTCTCAAGTTGCTTCCTTTGCCCATCGTCCAAACGCAACAAAGCAGCCAGCGCCCCCGGCGTGTCGGTAAAAGCAAGATAACGTAGAGAATCAAAGCGCTGCAAAATAGAGGGATCTAAGTCTTGCACCGCCGATAAGCGCAGCTCTTGCAATCGATTTTCGTTCTCAGCAAGAACAGATAAAACCAGATTGATTCTATTTGCAGCATGCGCGCAAAGAAAAACGAGATAGGGAAACTGAACAAGAAGTTCCTTCAAATCATCGTCAGAAAACCCCGCAGCCTCTCCCTCTTCGGGCACATAACCCAGGCCCTCTAAATGCGTCATCGATTCTTTAGCCTGCTCCGACAAAGTCGCGAGCAAGGACGCCGTATACCGGGAATCCTTTGGAAAAACCCAATGCCTAACACCGATATATCTTTGCAGAGACACACTCGAACTTAGTCTAAGTCCGTTCAAATTTACTTTGCTCAAGCGCGCTGCCATGCCAGCGTCAATGATCGCCGTCAAGGCCTCCTGGCTCTGCTTGCGATCAAAAGCGCAACCGGAAAAATCCAAGCTGTAATTAACAGCCAAATCGTTCCAAGCACCATTCATGCTGCGCAACAGCTCTATTTTCTGCGCCTTATCCAAAACAGCGTAATCAGCCAATCTAATCTCGCGCGGAGCCTTACGATTAGAGCCCGCTGCTTTCAAATAGCACTTTAAATATTGTTTCGCCTCTTCAAAGCTTTGCCCTGCAGGGGATTTATCTGGCCAACCACTGGCAGCAAACCAGTTGGAAAACTGCTCTAAAATGCTTTGTTTTTGCATTTCAGGCGACGTAATAACAACAGGCATTTCAATCTGATCGAGAGGAATAGGATCATCTCGCCATTTGTCAAAAACATACTCTTTTTCAAGAGGCCACAGTTGATGAAACGCCGGAGGCTCATCTAATGGACCACATATACGCTCACATTCTCCAATAGGAACAAAGCCGCTATCTACACTCGGTGGCCTATATTCTTGACCATGCGTCCGTTCATTTTGTTCAGCTAAAGGCTCATTACTGTTCGTCTCAGACTGCTCAAAATACTCTAATGTCGCCTCCAATGTTTCTGGCGGCGGCACGCCTCGCTTCGACAGATCTAGCCTTGCTCTTTCTAGCGTCAACAGATCTAAACTCGGTATTTCTGGTTTTGACTTTTTCTCCGGTATCACCCTAGACCGTTCAGCATTCAAGAGCTCTTGCTCACCTAGGAGCTGCATTACGCCAGGGCCTCCTGCAACACGCCACATCTTATTTCCCCTCATAAAAGTGCCCAGCAAAGCATTTACTGGGCAGCGCACTCATTAACAACAAAACGCAAGAAGTAAAACATTGGCTTCAAGCGAGCCAAATTAAATGCCATTTTAAAGCAAAAAACATGCCTTTTCTGTCGAAGCAGCTCTCAGCCTAGCGCACGCATCGTCAAGCGCGTGCTGGCCGTGCTACCATCGTCGTCTTGCCTTGTTCCACTTCAATGGTTTACTCAACCGTGCTCAATTGCGACCTGCATTGCCATTCCACCGCTTCCGACGGACTCCTCTCAGCGCCCGAAGTGGTGCGTAGGGCATCCCAAAATGGGGTGAACATGCTCGCCTTAACCGACCACGACAACCTTGCTGGCCTGCCGCAAGCGCGCCTAGTCGCTGCGGAAGAAGGCCTGCGCTTCATCAACGGCGTCGAAATCTCAATCGAATGGTCGGGGCAGCAAATTCATTTACTCGGTTTCGCCTTCGACGCTGAAGACAGCACGCTCAACACAGGCCTAAACGCTATTTGCGCCGGGCGTGTCGCGCGTGCCGAACGGATCGCCAAGGAGTTAGACAAAATCGGCATTGCCGACAGCTTTGCCGGTGCCATGCGTTACGCAAAAAACCCCAATCTCATTAGCCGCGCGCATTTTGCCCGTTATTTGGTTGAAATCGGTGTCTGCAAGGACGTACGCAGCGTCTTCGACAAATATCTGATCCCCAACCGCCCAGGCTACGTTGCGCATCGCTGGCCAACGCTAAGCGAAGCCTGCGGCTGGATTCTCGGCGCCGGCGGTGTTGCTGCGGTAGCGCACCCCGGGCGCTACGCCCTCTCAGCACCCAATATGCGTCGCTTTCTCAGCGAATTTAAAGATCTCGGCGGCCAGGCCATTGAAGTGGTATCGGGTAGCCACTCGCCAGAAAAAGTCGTCTTATTCACCCGCTTGGCCAAACAGTACAATTTTCTCGCCTCGCGCGGCTCCGACTTTCACGGCGTCGGCGAAAGTTACACCGATCTCGGCAAACTAGCCCCCCTGCCCGACGGCTTACAACCCGTTTGGGATCAATTTTAAATGGCTAGAGCTTTATTGTCTTTATCGGGCAAAACCTGGCTACGCCCTTGTTGTGCACTGGCACAGGTAACAAAGCAGCTTAACAGCACGGGCAGCGTGCTTCTAGCGCTTCATCCCGCAACAATCTCGGCTCAATACAACAGAGCGCAACACAGCGTACAGCGCATGTCTCAGCCCGCCCTGCCCAAAGCCGCTCCATCCTCCGCATACGCGGGTTAAACGCGTATTCAGCCATGGCTCATTTGTGCTCCACTCACCCCACGCATCCCTCAGCGCGCTTGTTGCAAAACACGGCTGAAGCGCTGCGCCGGGGCGGCGTCATTGCTCTGCCCACTGATTGCTGCTACGTCCTCGCCTGTGCTTTTGACAACAAAGATGCGGCAGAACAAATCCGCCGCATACGGGGCGTAGACGAACGTCATCATTTGACGTTGATATGCCCCACGCTATCGAGCATCGCTCAATTCGCCCGGGTCGATAACGCACAATATCGTTGGCTCAAAGCCTGCACGCCGGGTAGCTACACGTTTATTCTCGAAGGCAGCAAAGAGCTGCCACGCCGCCTACTTCACCCAAAACGCAAAACACTGGGTCTGCGTATCCCGGCGCACCCACTTTGCCTAGCCTTACTCGAGCAGCTGCAAGAACCGCTGCTCAGCGCAAGCTTGATTTTACCCGGTGATGAATTCGCGCTGACCGAAGCCTGGGAAATTCAAGATAGTCTAGACAATCAACTGGCGCTCATTCTAGACGCTGGACAGTGCGGGGGCGCGCCAACGACGATCATCGATCTTAGCGACGGGACGCCCAAACTGATACGCCAAGGCAAAGGTGCACTCGCACCGCTGGGCTTAGCCTAGTGACTAGCCTCGTGCGCTGCAGCGCCCAGCAAGCAAACAGAGTGAGGAAACAGAGCCCATGGAATCCTTAATACAAAACATCTTAATCGGCGCCCTGCCCATTTTGCTGGCAATCACCCTGCACGAAGCAGCACATGGCTACACGGCACGCCACTTTGGTGACCCGACCGCCTGGCAAGCAGGCAGGATCAGCCTCAACCCAATGCGACACATTAGTTTGGTCGGCACGGTGCTGGTTCCGCTGTCGATTTTACTGCTCTCAGAAGGCGACTTCTTATTCGGCTGGGCCAAACCCGTGCCGGTTGACTTTGGGCGTTTGCGTCAGCCCAAAAAAGACATGCTGTGGGTCGCCGCTGCAGGCCCAGCGGCTAATTTACTGATGGTTTTTGGCTGGGCACTCCTGCTTAAACTAGACCTTATCCTTCCGTTTAATCCCTTTAGCCTGGCGCTAGCCAAGATGGCGCTGATCGGCATCAACATCAATCTTGCCTTGATGCTGCTCAACCTATTACCACTCCCCCCGCTAGACGGCGGACGCATCGTACTCAGCCTATTACCGACACGCATGGCCTTGAGCTACGCCCAGCTCGAGCGCTTTGGCTTGCCGATTCTGCTGGTTTTACTATTCACCGGTATATTAGGCGCCTTGCTCACGCCGCTGACCTCGCTGTTGCGCGACCTACTTCAGCTTATTTTCCAACTCCCTCTCGCTTAAATTATGTACACAGAACGCGTTCTTTCTGGCATGCGCCCAACCGGCAGCCTCCATCTCGGCCACTACCATGGCGTGCTCAAAAACTGGGTCAAGCTGCAACACGAACATCCCTGCCTGTTTTTTGTCGCAGACTGGCACGCGCTAACCACCCATTACGATCACCCGCAAGGAATCGAAAAAGCCAGTTGGGACATGATCATCGACTGGCTAGCCGCCGGCATAGACCCTGCGCAAGCAACCTTATTCATCCAATCGCAAGTGCCAGAACACGCTGAACTGCACTTATTGCTGTCGATGATGACCCCGCTTGGCTGGCTAGAACGGGTGCCGACCTATAAAGACCAACAAAACAAACTCAGCAGCAAAGACTTATCGACCTACGGTTTTCTCGGCTACCCCTTGCTACAAGCGGCAGATATCCTGATCTACCGCGCCGACAAAATTCCCGTTGGCGAAGACCAAGTGCCACACATCGAGTTCTCACGCGAAATTGCACGCCGGTTTAACCATCTCTACGGCCGCGCGCCCGATTTTGAGGTAAAGGCCAAAGAAGCCGTCAAAAAACTCGGCACCAAAAAAGCGCAGCATTACAACGAACTGCGTAGCCGTTTTCAAGAACAAGGCGATCAAGAAGCGATTGAGCAAGCACATGCTCTGCTCGACGAAGTACAAAACCTATCGCACGCGGATCGAGAACGTCTGTTCGGCTACCTCGAAGGCAGCGGCAAAATGATTCTCGTAGAACCCAACGCGCTACTCACCCAATCACCTCGTCTCCCCGGTTTAGACGGGCAAAAAATGTCGAAGTCTTACGACAACACGATCACCCTGCGCGAAGAAGAATCGGTCGTCACGCAAAAAATAAAGCGCATGCCAACCGACCCAGCACGTATTCGACGCACCGATGCTGGCGACCCTGAAAAATGTCCTGTCTGGCAATTGCACCAGGTGTATTCCGACGCAAACTGCCAAAACTGGGTACAACAAGCTTGCCGCAGCGCCAGCATCGGTTGCCTGGAGTGCAAACAACCGATCATCGAGCAAATCCTCAAAGAGCAAGAGCCCATGCGCGAGCGCGCCCAGTACTACCTCGACGACCCCACGCTAGTACGCAACATCATCGCCGACGGCAACGAAAAAGCCCGTAAGTTAGCGCAAGAAACCATGCGCGAAGTACGCGAAGCAATCGGGCTGAACTACAGCTAAGCCGCCGCACCGTGAGCAACATCGCCGCACGCGCGCCAGGCTTAGCAGCAAATCTAGAAGCGCAGCGTAAGTTAGAAGATGAGGCGAACAGCGCCGAAAGCGTTAACAGCGTTGATAGCGCCGGACAAGCCCTGATCGAGCCATTGGCGCGCATTTACGGCGAACCTTTGGCGCAACTCCCGCTAGATTTGTACATCCCGCCAGACGCACTGGCGATCATGCTCGAAGCTTTTGAAGGACCGCTTGATCTCTTGCTCTACCTGATCCGCAAAGCCAACGTCAATGTCCTCGACATCCCGATGGCACCGCTGACCAAGCAATACCTGAGCTACGTTGACGCGATGCGGGCGCGCAATCTCGAGCTCGCCGCCGACTACCTGGTGATGGCGGCAGTCCTGATCGAAATCAAATCGCGCATGCTGTTGCCCAGAGCTCAAGCCAGCGAAGAAGAAGACGAAGACCCGCGCGCAGAGTTGATGCGTAGACTCATCGAATACGAACAAATCAAACAGGCAGCGCAGCGCCTAAACGCCTTAGCGCAAGCCGAACGCGATTTTTTCTGGCTCGGCTTAGGCGCCGACAACACACGCCCAGCACGCCTGCCGACGCTCTGCCTCGATGACCTTAGCCACGCTTGGACAACACTATTGCGCCAATACCAGCTAAGCAATCAACAACGTGCGCACCACCGCATTGAACGCGAAGAGCTCTCGGTGCGCGAACACATGGGTCTCATCCTGCGTTATCTGCGAAAAGCCGAAGCGGACGTCGAGTTTGCTACACTGTGCGCCCCCAGCCTCGGACTCTCGACGCGGATCGTTTATTTTCTAGCCCTACTCGAATTAGCACGCGAACAACTCATAGAAATTACGCAAGACCAGGCTTTTTCTCCTCTCTACCTAAGTTTGCCCGATGCCCGAATCAAGCCCTGCGCTGACTGATCAGCCAGCGAACTTCCAACTCACCCCGAGCAATGAAACGCCCGAGGATCAGGCTCAACTCAAACTCATCCTCGAGACAGTGCTCCTGTCGGCGGAACAAGCGCTCACCCTAGCCGAGCTGAAAAAAATATTCGACCACGAAATCAGCAATGACAGACTACGCACCCTACTCGCCGAGTTGCGCCAAGACTGGTGCAGCAAAGGGCTTGAATTAAGCCAATTAGCCAGCGGCTGGCGCTTTCGCACGCGAGCTGAGTACCAGCCTTACCTAGAACGAATCAAATCGGAAAAAGCGCCTAAATACTCAAGAGCCGTGCTAGAAACGCTGGCGATCATCGTCTACCACCAACCCGTTACGCGCGGCGACATCGAAGAAATTCGCGGCGTCAGTGTTGCCGCACCGCTGCTCAGAACGCTAGAAGAGCGAGGCTGGATTGACGTTGTCGGCCAGCGCGAAACACCAGGTCGACCTGAATTACTCGCCACCACCAAAAAATTCCTAGACGACCTCGGGCTAAATAGCCTGAGCGAACTCCCCCCGCTTGAAAAACTCAACCCAACCCCGGAAGCAGGCAATGCCCAATAAAAAAAAGCACGATCACGCAACGCCAACGCGCACGCCCAAAAGCACGCAGCGCACGACAGAACGCGCCGCCCATGCAAGGCCAGCCCACAGCGCAAGCAAATCGCGCGCGCCAGCCGGATACACGCCGCAGCCCTTGGCCGAAGAAGACAATCCACGGCAAGCAGCAGAGAGCCAAGCGGAGCATAGGCTCAACGATAAAACCCTGGCGCACAGATCCGCTGGCAATAAAGAATTTTCCAAACGCGATCGGCACAAAGAAGAACCCAGCAAACCAGAACGCCTGCACAAACTGCTCGCTCAAAGCGGCATCGGCTCACGGCGCGAAATGGAAGCCTTGATTAGCTCAGGACAAGTCAGCGTCAACGGCAAGACAGCACAACTCGGGGAATCGGCCAGCTATGGCGCACGCGTCAAAGTTAACGGGAAATTGGTTCACCTAAAGTTCTCCAACCGTCTGCCACGCGTCATCATCTATCACAAACCCGAAGGCGAAATCGTCTCGCGCGACGACCCAGAACGGCGACCAAACGTATTTACCTCACTGCCCAAAATGACGGGAGGGCGCTGGGTTGCGGTGGGTCGTCTCGACTTCAATACAAGTGGTTTATTGCTATTTACAACTTCTGGCGAACTCGCCAACCGACTGATGCACCCACGCTACAACCTAGTGCGCGAATACGCAGTGCGCATCCTGGGCGAAGTGAGCGAAGAAAAACGTCAACGTTTATTGGCCGGCATTGAACTCGACGACGGCACAGCCCAATTCGCCACCTTCCAAGACGTGGGCGGAGACGGCGCCAATCACTGGTATCGCGTCTCTATTTTTGAAGGACGCAACCGCGAAGTCAGGCGCATGTTTGAAGCAGTAAGCCTGGTCGTCAGCCGACTCATGCGGGTACGCTATGGCCCCTTCGTTCTCCCACCCAACCTGAAGCGCGGCCAGGTTTTAGAACTGGGTGAGAAAGAAGTACAAAAATTGCTCGCCGATTTTGACTTAGATGACCCAGCGCCCAGCCGCACCTTGCGCACGCTACGTCCCGCTCACACCATACGCCAGAGCAAAACACGCAGCTAAAAACTCAAAAAATCGCCCGGAATAACGCAGCGAACAAGCTATTGCGCTGCGTCGGCAAACAAGGAAATACAGCGCTCTGCGCGCTTTTGCTGCGCTGTTCAAGGCAAACCGACGAGCTCTAGCAAAGCAGAATTGCTCGCCTAAGATTTACCCTGCTAGCGTTTTCCGTTACAATCCACGGTTTTCTTCTGCCAACTGCTTTTGAATCGGTTTCCGACTCATTTGCAGCGCTTTTTCGGAGATGGGCTTTTCGCCCATTTTTTATTTGTAACCATGGACTTGCACCAACTTGTTGAAAAAACGCTGAGCGGACTCGGTTACGAGTTAGTTGAGCTCGAACGCAGCCCGCGTGGCCGCACACTACGCTTGTTTATTGACAAACCAGGCAAGGAAAAAGGGGTGGACATAGACGATTGCGCGCTGGTAAGCAATCAACTCTCGCGCACCCTGATGGTCGAGAACGTTGATTACGACAGACTCGAAGTCTCATCGCCTGGCCTAGATAGACCGCTGAGAAAAGCAAGCGATTTCGAGCGTTTTCTCGGCTCTGAAATACAGCTCAGGTTGCGCATAGCGCTCGCTGGCCGACGCAACTTCAACGGCATTTTGCAAAGTTTTCAAGGAACTACAGTCCGGGTAAAAGTGGACGCAAACGAACTGGAATTTGATTTAAGTAATATCGACAAAGCACGTTTAGTCCCTCATTTCGACTAATTCAAGCCAAAACTTGCATTGCTCGAACGCTTTAAAAGAACTGACAAGCAGGATTAGGGAGGTACACAAATAATGAGTCGCGAAATTTTATTGCTGGTCGATGCGCTAGCGCGCGAAAAAAACGTGGCTAAAGAGATCATCTTTGGCGCACTAGAGCTTGCCCTGGTTTCCGCCACGAAAAAACGGCTGAACGAAGAGGCGGACGTACACGTCGTCATTAACCGCAGCAGCGGTGACTTTGAAAGCTTTCGTCGCTGGGAAATTACCGCCGACAGTGATTACGTCAACGAAACGCTGCAAATCCCTTTGTCAGAAGCGCAAGAGCAAGATCCAGAAGTCGAGATTGGCGACTTTCTCGAAGAGACACTAGAGCCTATTGATTTTGGTCGAATTGGCGCGCAGGCAGCTAAGCAGGTCATTTTGCAAAAAATTCGCGACGCCGAACGCGAGCAAATTCTGAGCGACTTCCTAGACCGCAAAGAAAGCCTCGTTACCGGCACGATCAAACGTATAGAACGTGGCAACGCGATTATCGAAACCGGGAAAATCGAGGCCTTACTGCCACGTGACCAAATTATTCCGCGTGAAAATTTACGTGTCGGTGATCGGGTCAAAGCCTATCTGTTGCGCGTTGACCGCTCGGCACGTGGTCCACAACTGATCCTCTCGAGGACAGCGCCTGAATTCATCATCAAGCTATTTGAGCTAGAGGTTCCTGAAGTCGATGACGGCTTGCTCGAAATCAAGGCCGCCGCACGCGACCCGGGTGTACGCGCCAAAATTGCCGTTAAGTCAAACGACCAACGCATAGATCCGATTGGTACCTGCGTTGGCATGCGCGGCACGCGCGTCACCGCAGTCACCAACGAATTAGCGGGCGAACGCGTGGATATCGTCCTTTGGTCCGCCGACCCTGCGCAGTTCGTGATCGGCGCCTTGGCCCCGGCCGAAGTAAGTTCCATCGTCGTCGATGAAGAAAAACACAGCATGGACATCGTTGTTGACGAGAGCAATCTCGCCATCGCCATTGGTCGTGGCGGACAAAACGTCCGTCTTGCGACAGAAATGACCGGCTGGATGATCAACCTGATGACCGAGCAAGAATCACAAACTCGTGTCGAAGCAGAATCAGCAGCCCTGTGCATTCTGTTTATGGAAAAACTCGATGTCGACGAAGATGTCGCCAACATTCTGATCCAAGAAGGCTTCTCAACCTTGGAAGAAGTCGCCTACGTGCCGCTGCAAGAGATGCTGGAAATAGAAGCCTTCGACGAAAACACCGTGCAAGAGCTGCGCGAACGAGCCAGGAACGTGCTGCTGACCGAAGCGATTGCCACCGAAGAACAGCTAGAAGACGTCGCCGAAGACATGCTGTCGCTCGAAGGAATGGACAAGCCTTTGGCGGCAAAACTGGCGAGCAAGGGCATCAAAACGCGTGACGATCTAGCCGATTTAGCCGTCGACGAACTGACCGAACTCACTGGGCTGGATGCCGAACGGGCAAAACAACTGATTACCACGGCGCGTGCGCACTGGTTTGAGTAAGTAAAGAGGAATTCAATATGGCGCAAACAAGCGTTGCCCAATTAGCGACTGATCTAAAAATGCCCGTCAGCGTCTTGCTCGAACAACTGCAAAAAGCTGGACTGACCAAGAGCGAAACAGAAGACCTATTGTCTGAGCAAGACAAATCAAAGCTTCTGGAGTACCTGCGTCGCTCGCACGGCGTGGCAGAAACCAAAACCAAGATTACCCTGACACGCAAAGAAACTAGCGAAATAAAGTCGCAGGATTCGCACGGAAAATCACGCACGGTACAGGTTGAGGTGCGCAAAAAACGCATCCTCGTCAAACGCGACGCAGCAGAAACTTCATTGCCCAGTGCCACGCCAGCAGAACTAGTCGAGGCAAGCGCAGCACAGCCGACGCCAGCGCTTGCGAGCATGCAAAACGCAACGCATAACACAGCTGCGGACATCAGCACCGCAGCTACATCCATCAGCGAGCCCTTCGCACAAGCGTCAAACTTACCTAAAGAAGCAGACAAAGCTCAAGAGGAAGCGCAGAGCGAAGAACAAAGCACAGCACAAACAATCGCGCCCATTACAGTCGTTGCACCTACTGCTTCCGCTGCACCAAAAGAAAGCAATGCAACAGAAACAACAGCAGCACAGCCAGCAACAGCAGCGATAAAACCCGCAGCTAAGAAAAAAACACCAGAACAAGCAGACATCGCCGATTCGACCAAACCCAGCTCTAGTGAAGACAGCAGCCACGCAAGCGCGATAGCTGAAAACGAAGTAGAAGCGAAAAAAAGTGTTCCCGTCAAAACCAAAAAAATCGTCACACGCGCTTCGATCATTGGCGAAGAGCAGCAGCGTCTACGCGCAGAAGAAGAACGTAGACACAACGAATTACGCCAGCTGCAAGAAACTGAATTCAAAGCCAAACAAGAACGCAGCGCTGACCTTATCCGGCTCAAACGTGAAGCAGAAGAAAAGGCCGTTGCAGCCAAAGCGGCTGAATTAGCAAAGCAAGTCTCAGCACAAACCGCGACGGAAAAACCCGAAGAAGAAAAAACCCTACACAAACCAACAGCCAAACCCGGCGCACCCAACAAAAAAGCCGGTGAAAGCAAAACGCCTTGGAAGAACGAGGGCGCGAATAAACATCAAGGCCTGAAAACACGGGGCGCAACCGGCAATACTTCAGCTTGGCGTGAAACAAAACATGGCAAACGCCATGATCGCAACCAAAACGTAGAAGAAGAACACGCCTTCCAGGCGCCAACTGACCCTATCGTGCACGAAGTGCATATCCCCGAAACGATTTCGGTTTCTGACCT
>JAZKFR010000091.1:31071-32003 GCA_040386295.1 Pseudomonadota bacterium
GAAGTGATCAAAACCCTGATGAAAATGGGTTCGATGGTAACGATCAACCAAGTGCTTGATCAAGAAACCGCGATGATCATCGTCGAAGAAATGGGTCATAAAGCCTTTGCTGCCAAACTCGACGACCCGGACGCTTTTCTCGATACGCATGCCGAACACAAAGACGCAGTACTCGAACCGCGCGCGCCCGTCGTCACCGTGATGGGTCACGTCGATCACGGCAAAACCTCCCTGCTCGACTACATTCGCCGCACGCGCGTTGCTTCTGGCGAGGCCGGCGGCATTACCCAGCACATTGGCGCTTACCACGTTGAAACTGAACGCGGCATGGTGACTTTTTTAGACACACCAGGCCATGAAGCCTTTACCGCCATGCGCGCACGCGGCGCCCAAGCGACCGACTTAGTCATCTTGGTCGTCGCCGCCGACGACGGTGTCATGCCACAAACTAAAGAAGCCATTCATCACGCCAAAGCGGCGGGCGTACCGATCATTGTCGCGGTTAATAAAATCGACAAACCCGACGCCAGCCCAGAACGCGTTAAGCAAGAATTAGTTGCCGAACAGGTCGTGCCAGAAGAATACGGTGGCGACGCTCCGTTCATCTCGGTCTCTGCGAAAACCGGCGTTGGCATTGACGAATTACTGGAAAACGTCCTGCTACAAGCCGAAGTACTCGAGCTGAAGGCGGCTAAGGATGCACCCGCCAAGGGCTTGATTATCGAAGCACGACTTGACCGTGGCCGTGGCCCAGTCGCCACCATGTTGGTTCAATCAGGCACCTTGCGCCAGGGCGACGTTGTGCTAGCCGGCCAGGTCTTTGGCCGTATTCGCGCCATGCTCGATGAGAACGGCAAATCGATCAAAGAAGCAGGCCCGTCGATTCCGGTCGAAATTCTCGGTCTGTCCGATGTTCCTGCGGCAGGCCAAGA
>JAZKFR010000092.1:0-9660 GCA_040386295.1 Pseudomonadota bacterium
GCAAAATCCGCCTGCAGGTGAGGCAGACTATCTTATTGAACTGATTACCTATCGCGTCCCGGCAGGGGTGGATGATGCGGCTAAGGTCAAGGCGGAATTCCTTGCGCGCGTTGCTCAAGGCGAGGTGTCGTGTGCGCTGTTGAGCAAAGTTAAGGCAAGCGAGCTGCTGGGTACGATGCTCGGCGGCTTTAACATCAAACCCTTGGTCGATTTGCTCAACTGCGCTGAATGCGGCGCCACCGCTGCGGCGAGTTTGAAAAAAACTTTGTTGATGTTCGATTATTTCCACGATGTTGAGGCGCTTGCCAAGCAAGGCAATGCGCATGCCAGCGAAGTGTTGCGTAGCTGGGCGGAGGCGGAGTGGTTTACGACGCGCCCCGAAGTGCCGCAAGCGCTGACGCTGACCGTATTCAAAGTGACGGGAGAGACGAATACAGACGATTTGTCGCCGGCTCCTGATGCTTGGTCGCGCCCTGATATTCCCTTGCATGCCTTGGCGATGTTGAAAAATCCGCGCGCCGGCATTATTGCCGACGAAGCGGGCAAGATCGGCCCGCTGAAACAGTTGGCTGAACTGCGTGCTAAAGGCCACCTCGTTGCTTATGTTGGCGATGTGGTGGGCACGGGTTCTTCGCGCAAATCAGCTACTAATTCTGTGCTCTGGTTTACCGGTGAAGACATTCCTTTTGTGCCCAATAAACGTTTTGGCGGGGTGTGCTTAGGGACCAAGATTGCGCCGATTTTTTACAACACGATGGAAGACGCAGGCGCTTTGCCGATTGAGCTTGATGTCACGCAAATGAATATGGGCGACGTAATCGAGCTGCGTCCTTACGAAGGCAAGGCATTGAAGGACGGTAAAGTGATTGCCGAATTTAATGTCAAGTCGCCGGTGATTTTTGACGAAGTGCGCGCTGGCGGACGTATTCCGCTGATCATCGGTCGTGGTCTTACGGCGAAAGCCCGCGCTGCACTAGGTTTGGGCGCCTCTACTGCGTTCCGTTTGCCGCAAGCGCCGGTGCTCAGTGCCGAGCAAAGTCGTCGTGGGTTTACCCTGGCGCAAAAAATGGTCGGGCGCGCCTGTGGCTTTCCAGAAGGACAGGGCGTGCGTCCGGGTACCTACTGTGAGCCAAGAATGGCTACCGTCGGTTCACAAGATACGACGGGGCCGATGACGCGTGACGAGCTGAAAGATTTGGCCTGCTTGGGTTTTTCGGCGGATTTGGTGATGCAGTCTTTTTGTCATACGGCGGCTTATCCCAAGCTGATCGACGTGAAGATGCACCGCGAATTGCCCGTGTTCATGAGTACCCGTGGCGGCATTTCTTTGCGCCCCGGCGATGGCATCATTCATTCATGGCTCAATCGTTTGCTGCTGCCCGACACGGTGGGCACCGGCGGTGATTCGCATACGCGCTTCCCGATTGGCATTTCGTTTCCTGCCGGTTCTGGCTTGGTTGCTTTTGCTGCGGCGACAGGCGTTATTCCGCTTGATATGCCCGAATCTGTATTGGTACGCTTCAAAGGCAAAATGCAGCCCGGCGTGACGCTGCGCGATTTAGTCAATGCGATTCCGCTCTATGCCATCCGCCAAGGTTTGCTCAGCGTAGCCAAGCAGGGCAAGGTCAATGTGTTTTCCGGCCGCATCCTGGAAATAGAAGGCTTGCCTGATCTCAAAGTGGAGCAAGCTTTTGAGCTCTCCGACGCTTCAGCCGAACGTTCGGCGGGGGGGTGTACCGTGCATCTTGATAAAGCACCGATTATCGAATACATGCGTTCAAACATTACTTTAATGAAATGGATGATCGCGAACGGCTACCAGGATCGTCGCTCTTTAGCGCGGCGTATTCATGCGATGGAAGCGTGGATTGCTGATCCGAAACTGCTTGCACCTGATGCTGATGCTGAGTACGCGGCCGTCATCGAGATTGATCTGGCTGAAATTAAAGAACCTGTTGTGGCCTGCCCGAATGACCCGGACGACGTTAAATTTCTCTCCGAAATTGCCGGTAATAAAATCGACGAAGTTTTCATCGGTTCGTGCATGACCAACATCGGCCATTTCCGTGCTGCAGGGAAAATCTTAGACGGTAAAACTGATTTGCCTACCCGTCTTTGGGTCGCTCCGCCGACGAAAATGGACGCCATGATTTTGAACGAAGAGGGCTACTACGCAGTGCTCGGGAAATCGGGTGCGCGTATGGAAATGCCGGGCTGTTCGCTGTGTATGGGCAATCAGGCACAGATCAAAAAGGGAAGTACCGCGATGTCTACCTCGACACGCAACTTCCCCAATCGTTTGGGCGTCGATACTCAGGTTTATTTAGGCTCCGCCGAGCTGGCAGCAGTCTGTGCCTTGCTGGGCCGGATTCCGACTGCGAGCGAATATACAGAGCAGATTCAGTTGGTCAATGCTAAGGCGAGTGATGTCTATCGCTATATGAATTTTGATCAAATCGCTGAGTTTCGAGAAGTGGCCGATACCGTCACGGTTTAATTCTTGCCGTGCTGGACTGCTCTGTGTCGCGATTGATCGCTGAGGTTTCAACGCGATAAATTCAAGCTCGACTAAAGTCTCAACCAAGCCCCGCTCAATTTTTGAGCGGGGCTTTTTTTATGCCTTTTTAGCTAGGGCGCAGTCTGCGGCTGCTCTGCTTTGCTTGTTTTTTCTTTTTTCTCTATTTGCATGGAACTTGTTTGTTTGCGCGACTAATTGAGTGAGGGGAAGCACTTGTATTGTTGCGCAAAGATTTTTAAGTGTTTGAATTTATTTTTTGGAGATAAAAAAGTGGGAATAGGATGTTGTAATCAAGTGCCGATTCGTCACGGCGAACCAGGGTCGATAAAAGTGCCTTTCTGCTGCGAGAAAACGCTTGTTTGTACAGATAAAAATCAAATTCAGACTGGTGGGTGCCTTGTCGTAGGGCTTGGTGCTGGTTTGCTTGCTGTCACGGGGTCTCCCCTTTGGGCAGCGCTGATCGGCGGCGGGGGAGCGTTGATCGTAGGCAGTACTTGTTGTTGTAAAAATCCTCGAGATGTTCTCAATATAGAGCTTGGTGGGAAGAAGCTAAGCCCTGGTGTGTCAGGAAATGGTGAGACCTTTGAGAGTGCGCTGCGAGAAGCTGCTCAGGATGTTCAAGCGAACACTCAAGCGAACACTCAAGCGCCGCTCTCAGATCAGCAGCGATCTGAATTAGCTCAACAAGTAGACGTGAAATATCCTGGGACAAATGCTTACGCGCATAACTTATTTTTTAATCTTGATTCTGCTGAGTTAGAAGCTGGTTTGAAAGATTTGGCCGTTATGGATCGTGTGGTTAACCCAGCTTTTTATCCCAAGATGATGCAAGTTGTCACTCGAGTGCCTACAGTAGCGTTGCCGGAGATGGAGCGCTAGAGAAGGCCTGCCCGAATTGCTGATACGTAGGCCTGCGTTGTTTCAGACTGTTTGATTTTTTGTTGATTCTTTTTACCCCCTACGCACCTACGCACCTATGACTCGGCGTTTGCGCATGCTTCATGCCCAAACGCCGAGTGCCATGAGTTGCTGGCTTGCTGCCTCGGCCCAGCCACGGTTGGCGGCGGGGCTGGCGGGGCTGGGGTGGAGGATGCGGCCAATACGTATGGGGCGCTTGCTCGGGCTGTCTGCGATGGCGATTTTGGCGCGGGTTTCAGCGAAGGCGCCGACGCCGATTAGCCATTCGGCTTTGAGTGTTTGCAGTACGCCGCGTAGGTGTTCGTCGCAGGCGTGGTAGAGCGCTGCGCTTTCACTGGCTGGGAGTTTGTCGGGGGTGAGGTTGCGTCCCTCTGCAAAAAAAGCGAGCGGGCAGTAGTTGAGCACGAAGTGTTGTTTGAAGAAGGCGTCTGCCTTGCTAAAACGCTGTTGAAATAAGCCCCAGAGTCTGCGTCCGCTGACTTCTGAGCGGGTGCAGGAGAAGCCTTCGATTGGCCGTTTGGGGTTTTCTTTGTTGGGTTTTTCGATCTTGTTTTGAATGCCTAGCCAGTCGCGCACAACGGTGATTTCGCCAAAGGGGACGCCGCATTGCACCATACCGAAAGGGCCGGGGTTCATGCCGAGAAAAACGATTCTTTTTTCGCTGTTGCCGTAGCGGCGCAGGTATTCGGCGTGTGCCGCCCAGGCGTAGTCTAGGGGGTTGTAGGTGTGCGTGACGGGGGGGGCGAAGCAGAGTTTGTTGACTGTGCGCGCGAGTGTTTGGGCGAGGTCAATTAAGGATTCTGCCGTTGAGCTCACTGGTTTTTGTTTAGTCTGCATGGTGTTTTGGCTTTGTGTTTTCGCGCTCTTTTGCTTCATCGCGCCAGGGGGCGACGCGGATTAAGAGCAGCATGCCGGGCACGGCGAGTGCGCTGCATAGGATGAAGAACTGCAGCCAGCCTAGTTGTTCAACAAGCCAACCAGCAGAGGCGTTGATAAAGGTGCGTGGGACAGCGGCCAGGCTGGTGAATAGGGCGAATTGGGTCGCTGTGTAGGCGGGGTGGGTGGCTCGTGCGATGAAGGCGACGAAGGCGGCGCTACCCAGGCCAACACCCAGGGCTTCAAAGGCGATGACGGCGGCGAGCGCGGCGCGTTGTGCGTTGCCGATAGGGCTTACGGGCTCTAGCCAGGCGAGCCAGGCAAAGCCAAAAATCGAGAGAAGTTGCAACAGGCCGAACAGCCAAAGTGCGCGGTTGATGCCGAGCTTGATCATCCACAGGCCGCCGAGTAGCGCGCCGATGACGGCAGGCCAGAGTCCGGCGTTTTTGGCGATCAGGCCAATATCGGTTTTGCTAAAACCGAGGTCTAGGTAGAAAGGCGTGGCTAACGCGGTGGACAGGGCGTCGCCGAGTTTGTAGCAGAAGATAAACGCCAAAATCCATAGCGCGCTGCGTAGTCCAGCACGGCCGATGAATTCTTGAAAAGGTTCGCTGATCGCTGCGCGTAGCGTGGATGCGATTTTGTTCGGCTGAACCAGCTTGGGTTCTTTGATCAGGAGTACGAGCAACATGCCGGGCAGCATGAAGGCGGCGGTGATCCAGAAGACGCTAGACCAGGGCAACAGGTCGGCCAGAATCAAGGAGAGTGAGCCGGGGACTAAGCCTGCGATGCGGTAGGCGTTGACGTGCACGGCGTTGCCCAGCCCGAGTTCTTGTTCGTTCAGTAGTTCGCGCCGGTAGGCGTCGATGGCGATGTCTTGCGTTGCTGAGCATAGGGCAAGCAGGCCGGCTAGCCATAAAACTAGGTTGATTTGACTGTGCGGATTGAGTCCGCCGAGCAGGCCGATGCTGAGCAATAAACCAATCTGGGTGAGCAGCATCCAGCTGCGGCGACGGCCGAGGCGGCTGAGTCGGTAGTGGTCGAGCAGCGGCGCCCAGAGTATTTTCCAGGTGTAGGGGAATTGGATCAGGGTGAACAGGCCGATTGTTTTGAGGTCTACCCCTTCGCTGCGTAACCAGGCGGGAACTAGGTTGAGCAATAGATAGAGTGGTAAGCCGGAGCTGAAGCCGATGGCCAAGCAGATGAGCATTTTGCGGCTAAACAGCATTTCCCTCAGACTGCTTGCTGAGTTTGGATCTGCGCTTAAAGCCTCGTCTGCGGCTCTAAGCTGCATGTTGCTTCGATGGTTTTGCCGATGGGTTTGCGCTGAGGCGGTAGAAGGCAAGGCTGCCGTTTAAGTTGGGGTCGTCGAGCACAGCCTGGCCGTGTTCGTCAAAAGCGATGCGTTCACGAATGTTGATCTGCATTTTGTCGCACAGCGTTTCAAAATCGGCGATGGTGAAGAAGCGAACGTTTGGTGTGTCGTACCACTCGTAGGGTAGGTCTTCGGAAACAGGCATGTGGCCGCTGGCGATGGCTGTGCGGTTGTCGCGGTAGGCGAAGTTGGGGAAGCTGACAATTGCTTCTTCGGCGACGCGCAGCATTTCAGCGAGGATGCGCTCGGTGGCGTGTACCGCTTGCAGTGCTTGCGAGATGACGACGTGGTTGAAGGCGAGGTCGCCAAAGCCGGATAGGCCGCGCTCAATATCGGTTTGGATGACGTTGACGCCGTTATTGATGCAGGCGAGCACGCGTGCTGGGTCAATTTCGACGCCATAGCCGCTGACTTGCTTGTTTTCGCGTAAATAACGCAGCAGCGTGCCATCACCGCAGCCGAGGTCGAGAATGTGTTCGCCGGGCGGAATCCAATCGGCGATGACAGCGAAATCGAAACGTGCTCGGGCGGCAGCTTTGAGACGGTACTCGTTTGAACTGAGTTGTTTTTTCATATTCTGATCTGCTGAAAATAGGCGCGTAGCAGGGCGTGGTAATGCGCATCGTCGAGTAGAAAGGAGTCGTGTCCGGCGGCGCAGTCGATCTCGGCATAGACGACAGAGCGGCGGTTGTGCAGCAGAGCAAAGACGATTTCACGCGAGCGGGCGGGTGAGAAGCGCCAGTCGGTGGAAAAGCTGGCGATGAAAAATTGCGCGCTGGCGTTGGCGAGGGCTGCGCCGAGATTGCCGTCGTAGGCGTAGGCTGGGTCGAAATAATCGAGTGCCTTGGTCATCATTAAATAGGTGTTGGCGTCGAAGACTGAGGCGAATTTGTCGCCTTGATGGCGTAAATAAGATTCGACTTCAAAGTCGACTTCGTAGCTGAATTTGTGCTGTCCGTGGCGCAGCTGCCGACCGAATTTTTCACCCATTTGATCGTCGGATAGATAGGTGATGTGGCCGACCATACGCGCTAGGCGTAGGCCACGGGTGGGGATCACGCCGTGTGCGGCGTAGTGGCCGCCATGAAAATCAGGGTCGGACAGAATCGCTTGGCGAGCCACTTCGTTGAAAGCGATGTTTTGTGCCGATAGCTTGGGCGCGGAGGCAATGACCAGGGCGTGCCGAATGCGTTGTGGGAATTGGATTGACCAGGCTAGTGCTTGCATGCCGCCGAGACTGCCGCCGATGACCGCTGCCCAGCTGTCGATGCCGAGTAGATCGGCTAATTTGGCTTGCGCGGCTACCCAGTCTTCGACCGTCACCAGGGGAAAATTGGCGCCGTAGCATTGTCCGCTTTCGGGGTCGATCGACAAAGGCCCGGTCGAGCCGTTGCAGCCGCCTAAGTTATTCACACCCACGACAAAGAAGCGATCGGTATCGAGCGCTTTGCCCGGCCCTACGAGGTTGTCCCACCAGCCTGTATGTTGGCGATCGTCAGCATAAAAGCCGGCCACATGGTGGTTGCCCGAAAGGGCGTGGCAGACCAGGACTGCGTTAGAAGCACTGGCGTTGAGTTGGCCATAGGTTTCAAAAGCGAGGTCAAAGCGCGCTAGCGTGGCGCCGCTTTTGAGTTTGAGTGGCGTATCGAAGCAGGCTTTGCGGGGTGCGACGAGGCCAATGGAGCTGGGGTTTGAAGGTTGGCTGCTGGGGTGTGGCTTCATCACGGTATGAACCTGGTTCGAGAGGGGGTTCGGGTCGGCTGCTGCGTATGGGCAGACAAAAGAACTTCAGACGGTGTAGTTCAGCTTCCGATACGTGCTTGGTGCATTTTTCCACTCAAGGCTATTAGCTTTCTTCCAGCCTTTTGACGTTGCTAGTTCTTCTCCTGCAGTGGCCATTACATCAAGACGCATCGACCACCACATTAGATAATCATTCGCCTTGCAGCAGATCGAAACCCACGGATCAATGATTATCGCTTGATTATTCCAGTCAGCAAAATTGTCAGGAAAGAATCCGTTTTTCTCTGGTAGTTGATCCAGGACGAGAAATATGTGATCCCCGGGTGGCTGTAGCTGTACCAGGCGAAAGACAGGCTTCTCATGACTTCCAGATAAGTAGAGGCAAGCTGCGGCGCACTGTTCCATACAGTTGCCCGCTTTATATTGCATTACCTTGCGACCATAGGCGACGACTTCTTGCATGGTGCAGCCCTGTTGTGGCGAGAGTGTTTTTAGGTGCACTACTGCAGAACTTGCTTCATAGCGGATCAAGGGATCTCTTGTTGGGCTCCATGCTTTGGGTTTGCTGAGTTGCCCAACACCCTGATTGTTGCAGCCGAGGGGAATGCAAGCTTTTGCGTAACGGAGAGCAGCTTGAGCTAGAGTCATTCGCATGATTGGGTTCCCTAAGGTTAGATTTGTATCTGATGTGTTTGCTTTGCTCGGTGCTTAATCGTCTACTTTTGCTTTTTGGCTAGGTGGTTTAAACGTTCAGTTTGTCTAGTTGCTCGCGAATTTTGCCTGGTTCTTCTAGACGCAGCAGACGGCGAACGAGTGGGGTGAGTTCGTTGATGTCGCTTTGCAGTAGCTTTTGTTTGACTTCGAGAATATGCGCCGGGTGCATTGAGAATTGGCGCAAACCCATGCCGAGCAGGAGTCGTGTCAGGTTGGGGTCGCCGGCCAGTTCGCCGCAGATAGAGACGGGGATATTGACTTTCTCGGCGCTCGACAAAGTGTGTGCGAGCAACATCAAGACAGCCGGGTGTAGTGGATCGTAGAGGTTGGCGACTTGTTCGTCGGTACGGTCGATCGCTAAGGTGTATTGGATTAGATCGTTGGTGCCGATCGAGAGGAAGTTAAGACGGCGTAGGAATAGTCCTATGGCGAGGGCAGCCGCAGGGATCTCAATCATGCCGCCAATCGGCAGGGCTTCGTCGAAAGGCGTGCCCTCAAGGCGCAGGCTTATTTTGGCCTGTTCGACTGCGAGCAGCATTTGATCAATTTCGTGCGCGTGCGAGAGCATTGGGATCAGTAGCTTGATCTTGCCGTAGTGCGAAGCACGCAGGACAGCCCTGAGCTGAGCGCGAAACATTTTTGGCTCGGCCAGAGATAGACGAACCGCGCGCAAACCGAGCGCTGGATTGGTATGCACCCGCTCGCCGAGGAGGGCTTCAGGGTGGAAATCTTTATCGGCGCCGAGATCGAAGGTGCGAATGGTGACAGGGCGTCCTTGCATCCCGGTGACCACGCTGCGGTAGGCTTCAAATTGCTCGTCTTCACTCGGCATATCGCCTCGGTTGAGGAAGAGAAACTCGGTGCGAAACAGACCTACGCCGTCGGCACCGGCTTCTAGCGCTGTGCCAATATCCTTAGGTAGTTCGATGTTGGCGTGCAGGTCTATATGCACGCCGTCTAGGGTCAGCGAGGGGGCGGTTTTAAGGCGTTTGAGTTTGGAGCGCTCTAGGCCAATCTGGCTTTTTCTGAGTTGATATTCTTCTAAAACCCGTGGATCAGGATTGACGATGACGACGCCGCGCGTGCCGTCGACAATGATCATTTCTTTGTCACGAATCAGTTGGCGTGCGTTGTGCAGACCGAGAATGGCCGGAATCGCTAAGCTGCGCGCCAAAATTGCTGTGTGTGAGGTGGTACCGCCGACATCGGTGATGAAGCCAGCAAAGTGGTGCTCTTTAAAGGCGATGACATCGGCTGGCGAGAGATCGTGCGCGACGACGATGAGATTTTCTTCTTTGACGCCTTTCGCCGCTTTTAAGCTGGGGCGCTCAGGCTGGCCGGTCAATTCTTTGATCACGCGCTCGACGACTTGGCGCACGTCGTAGCTGCGTTCGCGCAGGTAGGGGTCTTCAATTTTTTCAAATTGATCGACCAAAACATCCATTTGTTGTACCAGCGCCCATTCGGCGTTGTAGCGTCGTTCGCGGATCAGTTGTTTGGGCACTTCGGCGAGGTC
>JAZKFR010000092.1:9670-14598 GCA_040386295.1 Pseudomonadota bacterium
CGCCAGCCGCTTCGTCGTGGGGCGCCGGCGGCTTCGGCGAGGTCTGGGTCGGCCAGAATCATCGCGTGTAGGTTGATAAAGGCACCGAATTCGGCGGGTGCGTACTTCATGCCTGCCTGCATCAATTCAAACTCGCTATGCACCACGGCGAGCGCTGCTTCAAAGCGCGCCACTTCTTTTTCAACCATGCGTGGCGCGATGACAAAATGGGACACCTCGAGCGTGGCGTGGGACATTAAATGCGCACAGCCGATGGCAATGCCGTTGGAAGTCGATAAACCGTGCAAAGTAAAACTCATGGTGGCTCGCTTTGTTGAGTTAGGTTGCTAGCAGCCTGTCGGGTAGAGCGCGCATAGATTTGCTTACGTACTCTGCGTGACACATTCTGTTATGCCTCATTTTTGACTCAACATTAGAGCAAAAAAGCGACTTAGTTAGTCTGCCCAGGCGATGCGTCGGAGCTCGACGAGGAGCTTGACGAGTTCGTGCTGAGCTATTTCTATTTTCTGCTGCGCTTTGTTTTATTCAAGCTCGTCGAATTTGTTTTGAATCAAAGCCAGCAAGGCTTGCAGTGCCTCTTCTTCGTCTTCGCCCTCTGTTTCAACGAGCATGACGGCGCCTTTGCCCGCAGCGAGCATCATCACGCCCATGATGCTTTTGGCGTTGATACGTCGGCCTGCTTTTTCGAGCCAAATTTCACTTTTGAATTGGGCTGCCAATTGCGTGAGTTTGGCCGAAGCACGTGCGTGCAGCCCTAGTTTATTGACGATTTCTGTTTCAGCACTTGCCATAAAACGCTCCTGGTTAAGAGGTTTGCAAATTCACCGTGCCATCGCGACCGCCGCTGATGGCTTTTTGTAGCATTGTTTCTAGGTTTTTCTCACGATAAGTCAAGGCGCGCAAGAGCATTGGCAAATTGAGTCCGGCAATTCCTTCGACACGTCCAGGTACCAGCAGTTTGAGCGCCAAGTTGGACGGACTGGCGCCGAAGATATCGGTCATCACCAGCACACCTTCGTTACCTTCAACCTTTTGTAGCAGCAGCTGCGCCAGCGGCAGCAAATCAAGCGGGTCGTCTTGCGCAGAAACGCCTAATTGGGCGATTAAAGGTGGGCGTTTGTTGAGAATGTGGCAAGCATTCTGAATCAGGCTTTCACCAAAAGTGCCGTGCGTAATGAGGAGGATGCCGATCATGGGTTGGTCTATCACTCTATAGTTTTCAGTTTGCTCTTAGCCTGGAATCAGGCGTCGATCAGAGGCGTCGATCAGATTTTTACGCATTATGGAGTATTCGGGAACGGTCGATTTCCTTTCTATTGCTATTTTCATTTTTCTTCACATTTTTTTCGTTGTTCGATTGCTTCTCCGACGGAATAATCAAAGTAGCGCGATCACTTCAATTCGCGCTAAGGCCGACGCCGGGTCGAATGGTCGAATCGTTGAATGGTTGAATGGTTGAATGGTTGAATGGTTGAATGGTCGATTCGTTGAAATTTTTCTTTGTCCTGCTTCTATAACCGCACTGGGTGATGTCGCCCGCTGGCATGACCTATAATCGGCGCCCGTGAAATTTTTTTCTTCCTCTCCGTTACGTTGCTCTGGCCTAGCCACTTTGCCTTGGCTTGTGCTGCTGGCTGTCTTGCTGTTGTGCGTGCAGCAGCGGGAGTTCGCCCATGCACTGACACATTTCGTCTGTTCTGCACCTGACGCGCCTGCGAGCGCTCCCTGCCCTGCGCCGAAGCAGACGCTGCCTGGCGAAGCGTTTTGTGATCAATGTTTGGCCTTGAGTGTGTTCGGCGCTGCGCTGCCTAGTTTTTTGGCGCTTCACCTTGCCTTAGGGTTGATCAGCGTGTTGTATCGATCAAGCTTACGGCGCTCATTTTTCGCCCCGCTGCTGCTTTGTTTCCACAGTCGCGCGCCCCCTGAAAACCCCTCGTTGTTCTGATTTTCAATCACTGAGTCGAGCGTGCCTTGCCTTGATCACGGGGTCATCCTCGGCGCGTACTCGACAGTTCAAAAGTTCGACTATTTGATCGCTTGATCATCCTGTCGTTCTCTTACTCGATGAGGGGTTTTATGGTGAAAATTTTTTTTTGGGTGGCCGTTCTGGCTGCCTCAGCGGTGTTGCCTGCGTCTGTTTCAGCGGCAGAAGAACAGACGCTAGCGCGTATGCGTGCCGAGTTGGAGCAGCTTAAAAATCTGTATGAGGCACGTTTGGTGGCGCTTGAGCGGCGCTTGCAGGTAGCGGAACAGCGAACTGCGTTGCCTGCTGCGTCTGAGGTATCTAATGCCCCTGAGCGGCTCATGTTGTCGTCTACGGCAACGCCGCTTAGCGCCTTTGTTCCCAACGCAAACCCAGGCGCAAACCAAGCTGCGAGCAGTCAGAAATTCAACCCTGATCTGTCGCTGATTTTGGGCGGCAGCTACGCGCGTTTGTCGCAAGATCCACGGCAGTACCGGATACAAGGCTTTTTCCCAGCCGGGGGTGAAGTCGGGCCTGGTCAGCGTAGTTTTAGTTTGGGCGAGTCGGAGCTGTCTTTGGCGGCCAACGTTGACCCCACTTTTTCAGGGAAGTTGACCTTCTCCTTGTCAGCCGACAATCAGGCCAGCGTTGAGGAGGCTTTTGTCCAGACGCAGGCTTTAGCCAACCAAGGCGTGGGCGCAGGGCTGAAGCTGCAAGCCGGACGTTTTCTTTCGTCGTTGGGCTATCTCAATAATCAGCACGCCCATGTTTGGGATTTTGTCGATGTGCCTTTGGTTTATCAGGCGATGTTCGGGGGGCAGTATCGCCCGGATGGCGTACAGCTGACTTGGTTGGTGCCGACCGATCGTTTCTTTGAATTAGGTTTTGAGTTGAGCAATGGCAGCGGCTTTCCCGGCACTGAACGGAATCAGAATGGTGCCGGTGCGACGACTGCTTTCGCGCATATTGGTGACGATCTTGGCGAAAACGCTAGCTGGCGCGTCGGTTTGTCGCACCTGCAAACGCGTGCCGAAGACCGTGTCTACAGCGATACAGTGGATCAAGTGCGCAATGCCTTCAGCGGTAAATCGACCACCTGGGTGCTTGATGGCGTTTATAAATGGGCACCGTATGGCAATGGCACTTACCGTAATTTCAAGCTGCAAGCCGAGTATTTTCAGCGTCGTGAAGAGGGCACGCTGACGTACGACCCAGACGGGGTGGCGTCAGCGCTGGCCATGACGCATGCGCCATCGGGTGGCTATGTGCAAGGGGTTTATCAGTTCCAGCCGCAATGGCGCGTCGGTTTGCGTTACGACCGTCTCAACGCGCCTGGTGCGCAAATCAATTTTGCCGAGCGTGATTTGAGTGTGGCGAATTTCCCCTTGCTGTCAGCTTATCGGCCTGAACGTTCCAGCCTGATGTTTGACTATTCGCCGTCTGAAATGAGTCGTTTGCGCATTCAATTTGCTGATGATCGAGCCAGCCCTGGTGTTCGCGATAAACAATTATTTTTGCAATACATCATGAGCATGGGTGCGCATGGCGCCCATGCTTTTTAGGAGGGTTTTATGCGTTATTTAATCGATCCTGAACGCTCTGTACGCAAGCTGCTGAGCCTGCTGTGCCTGTTTTTTGCCCTGTTTGTTACGCCCGCACAAGCTGCGCTCAAGGTGCTGAGCTGCGAGCCTGAGTGGGCTTCTTTGCTGAACGAACTGGCGGGTCAGCAAGTGAGTGTGACGAGCGCGACGACAGCTTGGCAAGACCCGCATCACATCGAAGCGAGACCGAGTTTGATTGCACGGGCACGAAGCGCTGATTTGCTCGTGTGTACCGGGCTAGAGCTAGAGGTGGGTTGGTTGCCCATTCTGTTGCAGCAATCGGCAAACGCTAAAATTGCTCGTGGTTCAAGCGGCAATTTTATTGCGGGTGACTTGGTGCCGCACTTGGACGTGCCGACGCGGGTCGATCGTAGCGAGGGCGATGTACACGCCTCGGGCAACCCGCATATTCAGCAAGATCCACGCAATATCGCGCTGATTGCTGCCGCCTTGAGCGAGCGCCTGAGCATCTTAGACCCGAAAAACAAGGCGTATTACCAGGCGCGTTACCAGGATTTCTCGGCACGCTGGAGCAGCGCAATGCAGCGTTGGGCGGCGCAAGCCAAGCCCTTACAAGGAGTGGCCGTGGTTGAGCACCATCAAAACATGGAATATCTTTTGGCCTGGTTAGGCATGCGCCGAGTCGGGGTTTTGGAAGCAAAGCCGGGGATTGAGCCGACGGCTGCGCACCTTAACCAGTTGCGTGCTCAATTGCAAAACACGCCTGCCAAAATGATTTTGCGCGCCGCCTATCAAGACGACCGAGCCTCGTTGTGGTTGTCCGAGCGCGCGCATATTCCGGCGGTGCGTCTGCCGTTTACCGTCGGCGGCAGTCCTCAGGCGCAGGATCTATTTGGGCTTTTTGACGACACGCTGCAAGCTTTGTTGGCGGCGGCGAAATGAATACTGAAGCCCTCGATCTGAGTATCATTGCGCCGGCCTTGGTGGCTGGGCTTTTGGTTTTGGCGACGCATGTTCCCTTGGGCGCCCAGGTATTGCGCCGAGGTATCGTTTTTATCGATTTAGCGATTGCGCAGATTGCCGCGCTGGGGGGGATCATCGCCGCGCTGCTAGAGCTTGAAACGCAGCCGCTATGGGCAACGAGCTGGCTGGCGCACTATGTGCAGCCGATGCAATTGGCGGCTGCGTTGGCGGCGCTGCTCGGTGCGCTATTGCTGACGTGGACCGAAAAGCGTTGGCCTGAGGTACAAGAAGCACAAATTGGCGTGATTTTTGTGCTCGCCGCCAGCGCTGGTTTGCTGCTGCTGGCGCACCATCCGCACGGTGGTGAGCATTTGCGTGATCTGCTCGCTGGACAAATTTTGTGGGTGACTTACCCGCAGTTGCTGGTTCCTGCTCTGATT
>JAZKFR010000093.1:0-6794 GCA_040386295.1 Pseudomonadota bacterium
TGAATAAGACGGCGCTAATGCATATGGTCAGCGATGCTTTGTCAACGCTGATTCTTTCCCGCTGACTCTTTTTTTGCTTGGTTTTAGTTCGCGAGTTCGATTCGCTTTGAAACAGACACTTTGTTGAATCCTTGAGTTGTTGAGTAGTTAAAGCAGTTTCCCTTGCCGCAAAATCAAATAGCCTTAAGCCTGTCCAGCACGCTTTTTCTCGTGATCAGAACGAGAAGAATGAAAATGACTGCGGGTGTCTTTGCGCACAAGGTTAAATAACGCTGACAAGTTTGCTGGCCTAGCGCAACAACTCTTCATACAAAGTGCTCAACTGTTGCGCCATTTGCGTTAAAGAGTAGGGCAGGGTTTTGCGGCTGAGCTCGCTGCGTTCGGCCAGAGTTAAGCTGGGGCGTGCGATTAGCTGGTCTAAAGCGTGCGTCAGGGCGGCTATATCAAGCGCATCGCAGACAAAACCATCGCGCTCATCACGCACGAATTCAGCGGCGCCACAAGTACTCGAAGACAAAATCGGCAAGCCGCTGGCCATGGCTTCCAAGGCGGCGTTTGGGAAGGGGTCGTACAGGGTTGGCAGAACGAACGCGTCGGCAGCGCCGTACCAAGCTTCGACGTTTTTTTGCGCGCCGGTAAATAAAACCTGTTGTGCAATGCCTAGCTTGGCGGCCAGTTTTTGCATGGCCGCCATTTTTTTATCGCCCCCGACGACGACTAAGTGAGCGGCCTGCGTGCGCCGCGCAGCAAAAGCCCGCAGCAATTGCGGTAATCCCTTGCGCTCAAAGCCGTTGCCGACGAAGAGCAGCAGCGGCACCGTTGGCGCAATGCCGTGTTCGGCGCGACAACGCGCGCGGTGAATTGAGGCTAAACCAGGGTGAAACAGCGCCGGATCAACTCCGTTATAAATCAAGCGCAGCTTGCTTTCAGGAACCGCGTAGTAGCGTATCAATTCAGCGCGCACCATGCGTGAATTGCAAATGATGGCGCGTAGATTTGGGTGCGCAAACAGCGCGCGCTCAGCGGCGAGAACGTAGCGGTGATAGGGGTTAATCAACAGGCCAAAACGTCCCCAAGCGCCGCGTACCTGGCGCAGATGGTCAAGCCAAGCGGCGTGCACTCCGTCGCCAGCACGAAACACCATGCAGCCGGGAATCCGTTCGTGTGCTTGCACGATGTCGTAGTGATCGGCTGCGATTGTCTGCTGAACAAAGGCAGCGAATTGCTGATCACGCGCTAGGCGCCCTGGTTTGCTCTGCCAAAAACGTCGGCTGCGTCCGCTGTTGCGTTGTGTCTCGCTGGATTTGTCCGCTGCAAGCGAGCCGGATAAGGCATTTGCCGTCGCCAAGCTGATTTGTCGATAGCCGCTTTGCAGTGCTGCGCCCGACCAATCCCGCGTCACCAAGGTGACCTCAGCCCCTTGCTCCGCCAGCGTGCTGAGCGCACGCTCGACAAAACGCTCGGCGCCGCCGTAAGGGTTGTAGCGTTGGCGGATGACAGCGATTTTCATCAGGCTTGAGTGCGCGCGTGCATAGGCGGCGTGCTGGGTGTCGCTGCTAAGCGCACGAACGCTAAGCCATGAGTGAGGCCATCGGTCAAAGCGTATCTCAAGCGGTATCTCCTGGCGTTGCTGGAAGGTCGAACAGCAGAATCTCAGTGCCTGTGGTCAAAGCCTCGGCGCCGGGCGCTGCCTGTGTTTCTGGCAAGCTGAAAGAGAGCAAAGATTCGGCGGTAATTTTGGCGCCGTCGCCGCTGTTCAGTTCAATGCCGTTAAGCAAGGCTCGGCCACGTACTAAGTGCACATAAGCCAAACGCTGCGCAGACAGTGTGTAATTGAGTGGCTTTGCTGTGCCGGGCATCAGGCAGGCTGCCCATAAACGCACGTCTTGATGAATCAAAACGCTACCCTGCTCAGCATCCGCCGACGCAAGCAGACGCCATTGCTGCTGGCCAGGGCTGAGCGTGCGTTGCTCGTAACTGGGGGCAATTCCGTGCTGATTCGGTTCGATCCAGATTTGCAGCAAATGCGTCGCCTCGTTCGCCGAAGGATTAAATTCACTGTGTCGAATGCCACTGCCAGCACTCATGCGCTGCACCTCTCCTGGCGTGATCACCGCGCCATTACCAAGGCTGTCGCGGTGCTCAAGCGAGCCGGCTAAAACGTAGGTAATGATCTCCATATCGCGATGAGCGTGCGTCGCAAAACCTTTGCCAGGCGCGACGCGATCCTCGTTGATCACGCGCAAAACCCCCCAGCCCATTTCGTTAGGGTCAACATAATCGCCGAAAGAAAAGCTATGGCGTGCGACCAACCAGCCATGGTCTGCCTGACCACGTGCGGCACTAGCGCGAATTTTGATCATCAAATACCTCGTGCGTTTGTTGATAATTTTTGCTAAGCCGGTCATGGTGCCACGAAAGCAGGGAGGGGTCATCTTCAGACAATACTACGGCGTCAACTTGCGCCGCATGCTGCGCTCGGCCTGGTCGCTCGATAAGCGGTATCGTTAGCGCGGCATTTCTATCCTCGGCAGTGCTATGCTGAACAGGCCTTGCGCTAGCTGGACTATGCCGCCAGTGGCAGCAAATGCAGAGGCTTAGATGTCTGTTGTGTGTCTGCATAAAGCCTGCGCAAAAGGACTCATTTTTTCTTTTTGAAAGGGACGAAGATGAAAAAACCGGATGCCATGATGCAAGCCAGTGAGGGCAATCCAGGCTTGGAAAAAAGTGCTGATAGCGTCAATGCAGTCAAGCCAATGGCTACGATGAACACGGCGCACCTACGCAATATGCTCGCCGGTGTTCTTGCTTTGGGCTTGGCTGGCTTGTCGCAAGAAGCGCTAGCGGCAAAAGGCGAGATGGAGAAGTGTTACAGCATCGTCAAGGCAGAAAAGAATGACTGTAGTGGCGTTAATAACTCCTGCGTCGGTACCAACAAAGTTGATGCCGCCGTTGACGGATGGATTTATCTGCCGAAAGGGAGTTGCGAAAAAATTATTGGCGCTTCTTTGGAGTCCGGTAACGACAATGTAGCGGCTACGCCGCCGGCTTGCGCTCCTCCATTGGCTGCAAAAGCCAAGAAACCAAGCAAATAACTGATTGATTTCTCAGTTTTGAGTCCGCTTGATCTAGCTCAAGTTAATGGCTGCCGTTAACAGCTGTTTGCCGCTGCGTGCAGGCATTGGTCTGCGCGCAGCGCATTATCAAACGATGTTAGAGACGCTACCAGACATCGCTTGGCTCGAAATTTACGGTGAAAATTACTTTGGCGCTGGGGGGCAACCGCAGGCGGTGTTGCGCCAGTTGCGTGCGCACTATCCTTTGTCGATTCATTGTGTTGGCTTATCTTTGGGCAGCGCGCAAGGGCTTGATCGTGCGCACCTAGCCAAGCTCAAAACCCTGGTCGAGCGCTTTGCGCCGGCGCAGGTATCTGATCACCTCAGCTGGGGCGCAGTTGACGGACGTCACTTCAACGAGCTGCTGCCTTTGCCGTATAACGAAGAGTCGCTGGCGCTTGTTTGCCGTAATGTGGCAATCAGCCAAGATTATCTGGGGCGGCGTATTTTGCTTGAAAACATCGCACGCTATCTGAGTTACAGCGATCCTTATTCAACGATTCCCGAGTCGGTGTTTTTGGCAGAAGTTGCGCGCAGAACCGGCTGCGGTATTTTGCTCGACCTGAATAATCTCTACGTGACGAGCAGAAATCTCGCCGCAGAAGCAGATCCGCTCAGTTATTTAAACGACCTAGAAGCGAGCAGCATCGGTGAAATTCACCTGGCCGGTTTTGAGGAAGAGGCGAGTTGTTTGATCGATACGCACAGTCGCCCCGTCTCGCCAGCCGTGTGGGCGCTTTACGCACAGAGCATAGCCTTGTTTGGCCCAGTTCCAACCTTGATTGAATGGGATAAAGACATTCCTGCTCTATCTGTTTTGCTCAACGAGGCACGGCGTGCTGATCAAATTTTGCTTGCTGCAGCCCAGGCGGCGCCGGGTTAATGCCGATCAAGCGTCGCTTGGCGGAAGCTATTGCGCGCATCAGCTGGGGATTCTGCATTGGCTAAGTTAGACAAAATTCGGCGTCAAGAAATCAGCCACACAGGGCAGCATGACGGTGCTTCTCCCCTCAGCTTGCTCGCTTTGCAGCGTGCTGTTGCCGAGGCACTGAGCGCTGAACGCATGTTTGCGACGACAGCGCCTGACTGGCTGGCACCACCTGCTCTGGCGCAGTGTCAGGAAGCAAAAGAGGGCAGCGCGGAAACAGATTCTTTGTCTCGGCTTATTCTTTATCGAAAACATTTTTTGGCGAATTTCCGCCAAGCATTAGCCGCCGACTACCCCGTGGTCGAACGGCTTGTTGGCGCTGAGTTTTTTAGCTTTGCCGCGCACAATTTCACGCGTCAAACCCCCGCGCAAAGCGGCAACCTGAACGACTACGGCGCTTCTTTTGCTGCGTTCTTGGCGTGCTTTGCACCAGCAAAAGGCTTGCCCTACCTGGCCGATGTCGCACGCTTAGAGCGCGCTATCGTCGATATAGCGCTTGCCGCAGACGCGCCGCCAAATGATTTTTCATGCCTGCATCAAGTCAGCCCAGAAGCCTTTATGCAGCTCAGGTTCACGCTGCATCCGGCGCTACGCTTGATCCGTTCGCCTTACCCTATTCGCCGCATTTGGCAAGCCAACCAAGCGTCTGTGCTGATCCCGCCCGTGATTGACTTGAGCGCCGGCGGCGACTGCTTGCTACTACGCCGTCAACCCTCTGTACCAGGTTCTGGGCAGGGGGCGTATCGGCTTGAACTGATTGCGCTTGAAGTAGCCGAATACGTTTGGCTCAATGCCCTAGGTGAGGGCAAAACATTGGATGCTGCCAGTGCAGAGGCCTTCTCTATCGAGGCGAGTTTCGCTCTGGAAAAGTGTTTGCAAGTTCATCTGGCCGCGCAGACTTTGCTCAATTTTTCTGGCGATACAGAAGGCTGAATCGAACCTGGGGCTGAAATCAAACCTGGCTCTTCAGCCGCTCAGTCACGTTTGGTGTTTTTGCTGCTTCTGCTATGGGTTACTGCAGCAAAGTCTGCTTGCAAAATGAACACGGTCGGACGCCGGTCTATTTCCGGCAAAGTCTGTGTCCGCCAGGCTGCGACACTTTGCGTCCTGATTTGCTGCGCGGGCAGGGAGATTTCGCTGGCAACGCAAATCAAGGTTTGTCCTGCGCAAACCTCAAGTAAGGTCGCCAACATTTGCTGATTGCGATAAGGCGTTTCGATAAAAATTTGCGCCCTTTTCTCCACGCGAGAATCTTGTTCCAGGTGTCGTATTTGTTGCTGTCTTTCGACTGTTTTGACCGGCAAATAGCCGTGAAAAGCGAACTGCTGACCAGAGAGACCCGAGCCCATCAAGGCAAGCAAAATAGACGACGGGCCGATCAGTGGTGCGACGCGAATGCCTTCGCTTTGCGCGAGTGCGACTAAGTCGGCGCCGGGGTCGGCGATGGCCGGACAACCTGCTTCAGACAGCAAGCCTAAGTCGTTTCCCGCGCGCAGGGGCGCCAGCAGATCGGATAACTGAGCGCGTGCGGTGTGTTCGTTCAGTTCCGCTAATTGGAGGTCTTGCAGCGGCCAGTGACTGGGCAAAGTTTTTAAGAAAACACGCGCCGATTTAGCATTCTCGACGACGAAATGCTTAAGTTGCTGCGCACACTCAAGCACAGGCAAGGGCAAAACCGCTGTCGGTGACGACGCGCCTAGCGGCACCGGAATGAGGTAAAGCGTTCCTGTTTTCATCGCCTAGAAAGTCCAAAAACCCTAAAAAACAGAAATGCTTTCTTGTCGCAAAAGATCACACAGCGCGATCAAAGGCAGGCCAATCAGCGCGTTGGGATCCTCTCCTTCCATTTTGGCGATTAAGGCAATGCCAAGCCCTTCCGATTTGGCACTGCCCGCGCATTGATAAGGCTGCTCTTTGCGCAGATAGCGTTCAATTTCCTGGTCATCAAGATCGCGCAACGTCACCCGGGTAGGCACCATACGCAGCCGGGCTGTGCCGGTTTTTGCGTTGAATAAACAGAGGCCCGTTAAAAAAACGACGCTACGACCACGTAGCGCTTGTAGCTGCTGCACCGCTTTTTCGTGCGTTCCCGGTTTGCCGAATACCTGTCCATCCAAGCTGGCCAGCTGGTCGCTGCCGATAATCAGCGCATCAGGAAATCGTGCACTCACCGCACGTGCCTTGGCTTCGGCAAGGCGCAGCACGCTTTCTTCTGTTGTTTCGTTCGGCTTTTGTGTTTCGTCAATGGCCGGGTCGGCCACGGTAAACGGCAAGCCCAAACGGCTAAGCAAAGCCTGGCGGAAAGGTGAGCTTGAAGCGAGAACAAGCCTTGGGGCAAGGGCGGGTGTGTGCATGATTTGGCCGAAAAGTGGAAGCGCGCACGCCGTGTGCGCGGTCAAGGGCGTGGCATCAAGCCATGAGCCGCAGCGTAGCGATACCGTGTGCGTCAAGCGGAGCAGATTAAGCTAAGTTCGCAGAGCAGTTGTTTGCCATGCGTTATCGGCGCTGCAAGATCGCTTTGACTTAATCACTTTGACTTAAAAAGCCAAAAATAATATCATGCGCGCCTTATGTTGGAACCGCTTGTCATCGATAGCCTGCTTTTTGCGCGTGATTTCTCCTCTTTGCAGGGGGAGATTCAGGTCGCTGCGCTGACGCGTCTGCACGCAGAGCTGAGCACGCACAGCGGCCATCTGCACTATCGCTTGGAGGGGGTCGCAGCCAGGCGCGAACACCCTGGCGAACCGGTG
>JAZKFR010000094.1:0-8563 GCA_040386295.1 Pseudomonadota bacterium
GGCCCCGCATGTAGCTCGGGCATTAGGGGGAGGATGAGTTTCTGCAGCAAGAGCGCCATCAAGCATGCGTAGACAAAAGCCATGCCCCAAAACGAAGTAACGCTGGGTAAGTTGAATGGGCTAGTGTTTGCGTTGCTCAATTCGACAGCGCTTCGTTCGACAGCGCTTCGACTTCTCTGAATCACAAAAACGCTTCCCTGTGCAAGACCTGCTGGTAAAAAGTTAGCCACGCCGCAGTCAACGCCTCGCTGCGAAAATCGCTGTTCACCCGGGCTAATCCTCGCTGACCGAGCCGTTGCCGTTCTTCGTGATGATGCGCCAGTTGAAGCATAGCCTCAGCCAAAGCCGGAACATTGCCAACAGGCACCAAACACCCTGTTTCCCCGTGCACAACAGCATCAACGATCCCGTCAATACGATAAGCAATGGTCGGAATTCCGCATGCTGCTGCTTCAATGACCACCGAACCGAAGCCCTCGCGATAGCTCGGTAGCACCAAAATATCTGCTGCTGCCATATAGCGCTCAGGTTCTGACGTTGCTCCAATCCAGCGAATACCTTGCGCGCAAGGCGTTTTGCTCGACTGCAATCGGCTTTGCAAGCCTTGCTCATCAGGACCAACCAACCAAAGCACCAAATCAGGATGCACACTGATCAGCTTAGTGAAAGCCTCAATCAGATCGACAACCCCTTTGTCACGAACCAGACGTCCAACAAAGAGAAAAACAGGCACCGTTTCTGCAATCCCCAATGCAGCGCGCAATTCACTGCGTCTAGACAAATCGGGGCAAAACCGTACGCAATCAACCCCAGCAACCGACCCTGCCCCCAGCACTGAGATGCCACCGAGCCGCACAACGGCCTCATGCTCAAGCAAGCGACATTGCGACACGCTATCGGCAAAAACCCGGGTGGCCGCAGCGACGACCAAGCGATCAATCATTTTTAGTAGGTAGCGCGCAAGCCCCGTTTTTGTCGCCCAAACTTGGCCTGTAAAAGTATGAAAGCGCAAAGGGATGCCGGCCAGCAAGCCAGCCAGCATGGCTAACAAACCGGCTTTGGGTGTCATGCTATGGACAACCGACGGACGCAGGCTAATCAAGCACCGCCAAAGTTGAAATAGCGCCCGCAGATCGCGCCATGGCGCTATTTCTCTAGCCATGTCCACATGCAGCACGCGCACGCTGCGCGCAATCTCATCCACGAGCGGGTAAAGCTCCGTATTGACACATAAAGTGACATCGTAGATCCGCGCTAAGGCAACTAAATGAGTTCGCAGAAAGGCGTTGACAGCAAAGGGCGTCGTCGCAACAAAAACCAACGAATGCTTCATACAGATTTTTTAAAATTAGTCATCGGAGCCTGCATCAAGCAGCCTGTATCAAGACAAAGCACAAAGTACAAAACAAGGAAGCGGCAAAGAAACGAGTTATCCCGCCATGCGCTTATGGCGGCCTTAGCACGACACTTGAATCAAACTCACTCGCAATCAATTGATCCAAAGCAGAGTCTCCTTGCTAAAGCGCAAAGCGGGCATCAATTGCAATGAGCCAGCAAGGGCGCACAAAGTAGCATGAGAGAAGCGAATTTTACGCACCTGCACGCTAGAACGTAGGCAATAAACTCGACATCGCGCCACCAAAGCAGACGCCAGCGCAAATTGCCAACAATCATCAGCACGCAAAATAGGGCACATAAAAACCCAGACAACGCCTACTAGCCCGACTCGACAAGACAAAGCGAGCAGCATTTGAGCTCGACTACCAAGCCCCTCTACCAAGTACCCAAACCCGCACCCCAAACGCTGCCAAGCATTGTGCTAGAATCGCCCGCCCAACTGGGGCTGCTGGGGGCTGCAATTATTAAGATCAAAGCGTTAGCAAAAAACCCAAGCTCACCTCTCGCTTGCCTCCCTACTGACCCGATTTCCACCCTGATTGTTCCTAAGGCTAAAACATGCTGTTTGTCACGCTCCCTGATGGTTCGCAAAAATCGTTTGCACAAGCCGTAACCGTTGCCGAGGTCGCACAAAGCATAGGCACCGGTCTGGCACGAGCCGCGCTGGCGGGCAAAATCGACGGACGCTTGGTGGATACATCGCATCTAATCGAGACTGATGTTCAGCTATCGATCGTGACCGACAAAGACCCAGAAGGTCTCGCCATCATTCGCCACTCCACCGCGCACCTACTGGCTTTTGCGGTCAAGGAATTATTTCCCGACGCACAAGTGACCATCGGCCCAGTCATTGACAACGGCTTTTACTACGACTTCGCTTATCAGCGCCCTTTCACACCAGACGATCTGACGGCAATTGAGCAACGCATGGCAGAAATCGCCAAACGTGACCTACCGATCAGCCGCGAGATTTGGCAGCGTGACGACGCCATCAGCTTCTTTCAATCAATCGGCGAACACTACAAAGCCGAGTTGATTAGCGCCATTCCTGCAGGGGAAGAGGTTTCTCTGTACAGAGAAGGCGAATTCATTGATCTATGCCGTGGGCCACACGTACCGTCAACAGGCAAGCTCAAAGTATTTAAATTGATGAAACTCGCCGGCGCGTACTGGCGTGGCGATCACCGCAACGCGCAGTTACAACGTATCTACGGTACCGCCTGGGCAAAAAAAGAAGAGCAAGACGCTTACCTGATGCGACTTGAAGAAGCCGAAAAACGCGACCATCGCAAACTGGGACGGCAATTAGACCTCTTTCACCTGCAGGAAGAAGCGCCAGGAATGGTGTTCTGGCACCCCAAAGGCTGGGTGATTTGGCAAGAAATAGAGCAATACATGCGGCGCATCTTGAACGAGCACGGTTATAACGAAGTTAAAACGCCGATGGTCATGGATCGCACGCTTTGGGAACGCTCTGGACATTGGCAAAACTACGCCGAACACATGTTCACCACCGCCTCAGAAAATCGCGATTACGCAGTCAAGCCGATGAACTGCCCGGGACATATTCAAATTTTCAATCAAGGCTTGCGCAGCTATCGCGACCTTCCCCTGCGTTTAGCCGAATTCGGCGCCTGCCATCGCAACGAACCATCTGGCGCGCTGCACGGCATCATGCGCGTAAGAGGCTTTGTGCAAGACGATGCGCATATTTTCTGCACCGAAGCGCAAGTTCTGCCAGAAACATCGGCGTTCATAGATTTGTTAACACAGGTTTATGCAGACTTCGGCTTCACCGATCTCATCATCAAACTATCAACCCGCCCAAGCAAACGCATAGGCGCTGACGAAGTATGGGACAAAGCAGAAGCCGCTTTAGCGCAAGCGCTTGATGAAAAAGCTTTGAAATACGAAATTCAAGCAGGGGAAGGCGCTTTTTACGGCCCAAAAATCGAATTTGCGCTGCAAGACTGCCTCAATCGCGTGTGGCAATGCGGCACACTACAGCTAGATTTTGAGCTACCGCAGCGCCTGAACGCGGAATACGTAGGCGAAGACAACGAACGACACGTTCCCGTCATGTTGCACCGCGCCATTCTCGGCTCACTCGAACGCTTCATCGGTATTTTGATCGAAAATTACGCAGGGGCAATGCCCACCTGGCTAGCGCCAGTTCAAGTCATCGTCCTCAATATCTCGGAAAAACAAGCTGATTACGCCCAATCTGTTGCCGCCTTACTACGTAAAGCCGGTCTGCGTGCCGATGTCGATTTGCGCAACGAGAAAATTACCTATAAAATACGAGAACATAGCTTGAACAAATTGCCCTACCAAATCGTCGTTGGCGATAAAGAAGTGGCTGAAAATCAGGTTGCCGTGCGTACACGCGGAGGTCATGATCTCGGGCAAATGACGCCCGAATCATTGATTGAGCGACTTCTCTCAGAGGTCGCGGCGCGTCGATAGCACGGCTTATTTTTTACTAGAACAAGGAGCAGCACCATCGCACTGCAAAAGTCGCAACGCATCAACGAAGAAATTAACGCGCCTGAAATTCGTTTAGTGGGTGTCGAAGGCGAGCCACTTGGCATCACCAATGTCCGGTCAGCACTCCAGTTAGCGGAAGAAGCCGGGGTTGATCTAGTCGAAATTGCGCCGATGGCGCAACCGCCAGTCTGCCGACTGATGGACTTTGGAAAATTCAAATACCAAGAACAAAAGCGGCAGCATGAGCAAAAACTCAAGCAAAAACAGGTTCAGGTTAAAGAAGTCAAATTTCGTCCGGGCACCGACGAAAACGACTATCAAATCAAGCTACGCAACATGATTCGTTTCTTACACGAAGAAGACAAAGTTAAAGTCACTTTGCGCTTCCGTGGCCGAGAAATGGCGCACCAAGAAATCGGCATGCGCCAAATCGAACGAATTAGAGTGGATCTGCAAGACCATGCTTTGGTTGAGCAGATGCCCAAAATGGAAGGCCGTCAGATGGTGATGATTCTGACGCCGCACAAGAAAAAATAAATCTGAGATTTTTGCGGATTATTTTGCAGCAGTTGAGCAGTTGTTTTCATGTTTGGTTCCAGGTTCAAAGCGCTCCCGCCGGGAGACACCTGCGCCATATTTTAATAAGGGAGCATTCGATGCCCAAAATGAAGACTAAAAGCGGTGCCGCCAAGCGGTTCAAAATCCGCGCAGGTGGAAGCATTAAGCGCAGCCAAGCGTTTAAACGCCATATCCTGACCAAAAAAACGACCAAATCTAAACGCCAGTTACGTGGCATGACCGGAGTGCATGACTCCGACAAGGCCATGGTTCGTGCCATGTTGCCTTACGCTTAAGGAGATAAAAAATGCCCCGAGTTAAACGTGGTGTAACAGCGCGCGCGCGCCATAAAAAAGTTCTAGCCCTAGCCAAGGGATACCGTGGTCGTCGTAAAAACGTCTACCGCATTGCAAAACAAGCGGTAATGAAGGCAGGTCAATACGCCTACCGTGACCGTCGCCAACGCAAACGCCAGTTCCGCTCCCTGTGGATTGCACGGATTAACGCAGCGGCAAGAGAGCTCGGTCTGAAATACAGCACCTTCATGAACGGGCTGAAAAAAGCTCAGATTGAAGTTGATCGGAAAGTGCTGGCTGATTTGGCTGTGTTCGATAAACCAGCCTTTGCCGCCCTAGCACTTCAAGCAAAAGCGCAGCTGACGGTCTAAATCGGCCATCCACGCAAAAAGGGAGGCGCAGGCCTCCCTTTTTTTCGGTGAATCATGCAAAACCTCGACCAAATTGTTAACGAAGCCACGCAGGCCTTTGCCACGACAGATAATCCCGATGTGCTTGAGCAAATCAAGGCACGCTATCTAGGCAAAAGTGGTCAAATTACTGAACAGCTTAAAAGCCTCGCTCAGCTAGCGCCAGATCAACGCAAAGCAATGGGCGCAGTGATCAATCTCGCCAAAAACGCGATCGAAAACGCCCTATCTGCTCGTCGAGAAGCACTACGCAACGCAGCTTTGGACGCTCGCCTAGCAGAAGAAGCCCTCGACATTACGCTGCCAGGCCGCTTGAATCAGCAACGTGGAGGAATACACCCGGTAACGCGCAGCCTTGAACGCATAGAATCCCTATTTCGCTCGATTGGTTTTGCCGTTGCCGACGGCCCTGAAATTGAAACCGACTTCCACAACTTCACTGCACTCAATACGCCTGAAGACCACCCAGCGCGTTCAATGCACGACACCTTTTACCTGCAAGACGAGCACGATCCGCAAAAAGTAGCCGAGGGCGTGCTATTACGCACACACACTAGCCCCATCCAAGTACGCTATATGCAAGCGCACGTCGCGCGTTACGCTCAGTGCGACACAATGCCTGAAATTCGGGTCATTGCACCTGGCCGGGTCTATCGCGTCGATTCAGATGCAACTCACTCGCCGATGTTCCACCAGGTTGAAGGGCTGTGGATTGGCGAACAAGTCAGCTTTGCCGACCTAAAAGGCGTCATCGCCGACTTTCTCCAGCGCTTTTTTGAGCGTGACGACCTGCAACTGCGTTTCAGACCATCATTTTTTCCGTTCACCGAACCTTCCGCAGAAATTGATTTGGCGTTCATGAGTGGCGAGCTCGAGGGACGTTGGCTGGAAATAGCCGGCTGCGGCATGGTACATCCCAATGTTTTACGTCATGTCGGCATTGACCCGGAAAAATACATCGGTTTCGCCTTTGGGATTGGCCCGGACAGACTGACCATGTTGCGTTATGGAATCAATGACCTGCGTTTATTTTTCGACGGCGACTTGCGCTTTCTCCGCCAATTTTCCTAACCAAAGTCGCCCATGAAATTTTCCGAATCCTGGCTGCGCAGCTTGGTTAATCCAGCTTGCACAACGGACGAACTGGCTCATCGCCTCACCATGGCAGGTCTCGAAGTCGAAGAGTGCCTGAGCGTCGCACCCGATTTTCAACAGGTTGTTGTTGCGCAGGTCATCGCGGTCAATAAGCACCCGAGCGCCGACCGCCTCAACATCTGCCAGGTAGACACAGGGCGAGGAGCTCTTGAACAAATTGTTTGCGGCGCACCGAACGTCACCCCGGGCATTAAAGTACCGTGCGCATTGCCCGGCGCTCTGTTACCGCAAAACATGCACATCAAGGCAACAGAAATACGGGGCGTCAAATCCGCCGGCATGCTCTGCTCCGCTGCCGAGCTAGGCATTGACGGCGAAACAGCCGGGCTGCTGCTGTTGGCAAATGATGCACCCGTGGGCGAGAACATCCGACATCACCTCGATCTAGATGATCGAATGCTTACGCTCAAATTAACGCCTAATCGTGCCGATTGTTTGTCACTATGGGGAATCGCCCGCGAAGTGGCAGCGCTGACCAACAGCCTAGCGCAAGCGCCCCAATTCGCCGAGGCGCCAATCACGCACACGCAAGTGCGTACTATCTTGGTGCACACGCCCGACGCCTGTCCGCGCTACACCGGTCGCGTCATTCTGGGCGTCAATGCCAAAGCCGCCACGCCAGCATGGATGAAGCGTCGCTTACTGCGTAGCGGCTTGCGTTCGATTTCGGCACTCGTCGACATCAGCAACTACGTCATGCTTGAGCTTGGGCAACCCTTACACGTTTTCGATAACAGTAAAATCACAGGCTCAATTCATGTTCGCCTAGCGCAAGACTCTGCTTCTAACAGCGCGAACGGAAGCTGTGAAGAGCTGCTCCTGCTTAACGAGCAAAATTTAAAACTCGGTCAAGACGTTTTACTGATCGCTGACGATCAACGCCCCCTGGCCATGGCCGGGATAATGGGGGGAAAAGACAGCGCAGTGAGTTTAGAAACAACAGATTTATTTCTCGAAGCGGCTTTTTTCACGCCAACGGCAATTGCCGGTCGCGCTCGGCGCCATGGGTTCACTTCAGACGCTGCCCATCGATTTGAACGTGGGGTAGATTTTTCAGCCACTCGCCACGCTCTTGAGCGTACTACGCAACTCATTCTAGAACTGTGCGGGGGTGCAGCAGGCCCCGTTAGCGAAGCGCTCAATGCCTTACCAACACGCGCAGCAGTGCGCTTACGCCCGGCTCGCCTAGCCAGGGTACTCGGCATCCACCTAAGCCAACACGACATTGAGGCACTGCTCTCGCGCCTCGCTTTTCAGTTCGTTCGAGACGCAGATGACTTCATCGTGACCGTGCCGAATTATCGTTTTGATATTGCGATTGAAGAAGACTTAATTGAAGAACTCATTCGTTTGCACGGTTACGACAACATCCCTGTAGCGCAAGCACAGGCACGCCTGTCGATGAGCCCGGTAAGCGAACAAAAGCGAACTTTATCTGAGATTCGGCAGAACCTAGTTAGCCTAGGTTTTCAAGAAGTCATTAACTTTTCTTTTGTCGCTGAGGCCTGGGAAAAAGACTTCGCAGCAAACAGCGACAGCTCAGGAATGATTCGCTTAGCCAATCCGATCGCCAGCCAGCTCAACGTGATGCGTAGCAATTTATTGGGCGGCCTACTCGACAATCTAGCGACTAACCTTAAGCGAAAATTAGGGCGAATCAGAATTTTTGAAAGTGGCCGCTGTTTTCTGCGTAAAACAGAAAGCGCGCATCCGAGGGCAGAAGATCTCAGCGAGCGCTTTCATCAACCCTGGCGCGTCGCCGCTCTGGCTTATGGCGGCGCGGCTCCTGAGCAGTGGGGCCAAGCAACGCGGACAGTAGATTTCTTTGATTTAAAAGGCGATTTAGAGAACTTATTGGCGCCACAACATCCTTTCTTCAATAAAACAACTCATCCCGCCCTGCATCCAGGACGTAGCGCCGAAGTCTTCTTACAGGGAAAAAGCATAGGTTTTATCGGTGAATTACATCCAAAATGGGTGCAAAAATATGAATTCCCTCTCGCACCCATTGTTTTTGAGCTTGATTTACATGTTTTGACGCAAGCACAGCTGCCCTGCTATCAAGCTATCTCTAGCCAACCACCGGTAATACGCGATCTAGCCTTGATTGTGGATCAAAAAATTGAATTACAAAGCTTACTCAGCAGCATGCTGCAAAACCGATCGCCGCTGATTCAAGACATCACTTTATTCGATGTTTATGTTGGCAAAGGGATAGAGCCAGGCCTTAGCCTTGAAGCCCTTGGGGTATCCGGCCTC
>JAZKFR010000094.1:8573-11615 GCA_040386295.1 Pseudomonadota bacterium
GTATAGTTATGCAAGATACTGAAAAAACTTTGCACGACGCTGAAGTCGATGCTGCAATGCAGCAGTTAGTCACCTATTTGCAGCAGGTGTTTGCTGCGCAACGACGCATGTGAGAACGAGAAAATGATGACATTAACCAAAGCAGAACTAGCCGACCTGCTATTTCAACAGGTCGGCATCAACAAACGCGAAGCCAAAGACATGGTCGAGGCGTTTTTCGATGAAGTGCGCAGTGTCTTGGAACAAGGCCACGGCGTGAAACTTTCAGGCTTTGGCAATTTTCAGCTACGCGACAAATCCGAGCGTCCCGGACGCAACCCCAAAACAGGGGAAGAAATACCGATTACTGCACGCCGTGTCGTCACCTTCCATGCGAGCCAAAAACTGAAGGCAGACGTCGAGCTTTCATACCATGGAATCCAACCATAAAGACGGCGGCAAAGAACCTTTGCCGCCCTTACCGTCGATTCCGGCTAAGCGGTACTTTACGATCGGTGAGGTAAGCGACCTATGCGCAGTCAAGCCGCACGTACTACGTTATTGGGAGCAAGAGTTCGCCCAACTAAAACCAGTCAAGCGGCGTGGTAATCGTCGCTACTATCAGCACCACGAAGTGTTATTGGTTAGACGAATCAGAGAGCTTCTTTACAACCAAGGCTTCACAATCAGTGGCGCACGCAACCGCCTTGAAGACGGCAGGCCCCCCCAAACAGAAAACCAGACAAGTACTGATGTGGCGCACACAACAGCAAGCTCGCCAAAGACATTAAATCAACAATTGCTCGAAATAATAGAAATTCTCAAAAATTAACTGAGCAAATCTATTTTCGCCAAACTCTGTCAAACCCCACCAAACTCAACTGAACGTACACAAACGCAAGGCAATCAAAAAAATAACTGTGCGCTTAAAATCCAAACAATTGCCTGCAAGAAGCAAGATTGGCGTAAAAGTAGAATTAGCGTATAATTCTCGAACGTCGGGGCGTAGCGCAGCCTGGTAGCGCACTTGCATGGGGTGCAAGGGGTCGCGAGTTCGAATCCCGCCGCCCCGACCATTAAAAACAACCGGCGTTATGCCGGTTTTTTTACGTCTTTGCTTCAATCCTCTCTCTAGCTCACAGCAATTCCAGGTTTTTTATATGCGAATCTTGATTAGTAACGACGATGGCTATCTTTCATCAGGCATCGCTTGCTTAGCGCGCACCTTGGCAGAAATCGCTGAAATCACCGTCGTAGCACCCGAACGGGATCGCAGCGGTGCGAGCAATTCCTTGACTCTGGATCGACCTTTGTCGCTCAAAAAGGCAGAAAACGGTTTTTATTACGTTAACGGCACGCCAACGGACTGCGTCCACCTAGCGGTCACCGGCATGTTCGACACATTGCCTGATATGGTCATTTCTGGCATCAACCACGGTGCCAACATGGGTGATGACACGATCTACTCAGGCACGGTCGCCGCAGCGACCGAGGGGTACCTGCTCGGCATCCCCTCAATTGCCGTCTCTTTATGCAGCAAACCTGGCGAACACTTTCACAGCGCTGCCCGCGTTGTACGAGAACTAGTGCTGCTATTACAAAACAAAGCGATGTCCGTCCCTGTATTGCTGAATGTGAACGTACCAGACCTGCCCTATGCAGACCTGCGCGGTACGGTAGTGACCCGCCTGGGCAAACGGCACAAAGCCGAACCCGTTGTACGCGCTTTAACACCAAGAAACGAAACGGTATTTTGGGTAGGCGCAGCAGGTGCGGCACAGGATGCAGGAGAAGGCACCGATTTTTATGCGATCGCCGAACAAAAGGTATCGATCACCCCATTACAAGTTGATTTGACGCATACAGCACAACTTCCCTTGCTCAATAGTTGGCTAGCGTAATGGCTATGACGGCAGGCATTGGCATGACCTCACAAAGAACCCGTGCGCGCATGATCGAGCGTTTACGCGAACGGGGCATCGCAGACGAACGTGTGCTCGCTGCGCTTGCGGCGGTTCCACGCCACGTTTTTGTTGAAGAAGCTTTAGCTTCGCGCGCCTACGAAGACACGGCGCTACCGCTTGGGTTTGCTCAAACCATTTCACAGCCTTTCATCGTCGCCAAGATGATCGAAATTTTGTGCGCGGGACGTAAACTGGGCAAAACACTAGAAATCGGAGCCGGTTGCGGCTATCAGGCAGCGGTCTTGGCGCAGCTAAGCGATGAGGTGTACGCTGTTGAACGAATAGAACCCTTGTTGATCCGTGCCCAACAAAACATCGCTGCCATCAAACAAACGAATGTTCATTTAAGCCACGCTGACGGACATTTCGGTTTGCCTAAGATAGCGCCATTCGATACGATCATTGTTGCCGCTGCAGCGCTGTCTGTACCCTCTGCGCTACTACAACAACTCGCCGTCGGCGGCAGAATGATTCTGCCCTTAGGCGGCAACGATCAGCACTTGTGCCTGATTGAGCGCCAGGCTGGGGGGTATAGCGAATCACATTTAGACGCGGTTCGTTTTGTCCCTTTACTACAAGGCGTCGCATGAAAACGACACATATTCTCGCCAAGTTAGGTTCTTGCTGCGCACTGAGCGCGATGCTTCTTTTAAGCGCTTGTGCGACAAAATCACCCGCGCCGGTGATCAATCGGGAGATTCAGAGCAACGTCAGTACAAACGCTGCCCCCGTCACACCCAGCGCCCCAACCGTCAGCAATAACGATCTTTACACGGTCAAGAAGGGCGACACCTTATACGGCATCGCCCTTGATCACGGGCTTGATTACAAAGACTTATTGTCTTGGAATGCAATCGAAAATCCTAACCTAATCCGCATTGGTCAAACATTACGTGTGCGCGCAGAGGGAAGCCCCGCCATCAGTGCTAACGCGATTAGCACTACGGTCGTTGTGAAACCAGTTGCAACAGCAACGCCGATTGCCGAACAATCCACTTTAGAAAACAACAGCGACACCCTGAAACGCGAACCCAAAGTAGGCAAAGAACCTTACTCAGAACAAGCTTTAGCCAAGGCCTCACTCTTGCCTAAACCAACA
>JAZKFR010000095.1:0-3620 GCA_040386295.1 Pseudomonadota bacterium
GGACAAGCCGAGCAATGGAAAAACACGCCGCATACCTACACCGAGTTGGTGGAAAGTAAGCGTCCAACCGCGCCACCTTTACTTCAACTCAGCGCTGTGCAGCGGCAACAACGAATCGATCTGGCTCTGACGGCAAGTTGGCAAGTTTTCCAGGGTCTCGCGTAACCAGGCTGCTGGCTCAATGCCATTGAGTTTAGCGGTCGCCAACAAACTCTGAATGGCCGCAGCGCGTTTGCCGGCACGTTCTGAACCGGCGAAGAGCCAATTCTTACGGCCGAGTGCAATCGGCCGGATGGCGTTCTCGACGGCGTTATTGTCGATGGGCAAACGCCCGTTGCTGGCGTAACGGCTGAGCGCTGACCAGCGCTTTAAGCTGTAGTCAATGGCTTTGGCCAAGGCACCGCCGTCGGCCACCGTCGCTCGCGTCTGATATAGCCAATCGTGCAGTGCCTGCAACTCTGGGATCGCCTTACTTTGCCGCAACTGCGTGCGTACGGCGACATCCAACGCCTTGCCTTCCTGCTCAATCGCGTACAACACGCCGATGCGTCTGAGCGCCTCTTGCGCGAGGGCATTGCCGTTAGCGGCATGCAGGTCGAAGAACTTGCGCCGCGCGTGCGCCAGACAGGCCAGCTCGGTGACCCCGTCTTTGAAGAGCGCTTGATAGCCGGCATAGCCATCGACCATGAGATAGCCTTTCCAATGGCTAAGGAAATTGCATGCGTGCGTGCCAGCACGACTAGTCTGGTAGTCGAAGACGACGATTGGTGGGTCGGGCGCTAGGCTGTTGCTGCGGTATGCCCAGAGGTAGGCGCGTTTGGTTTTGCCCGATCCGGGATCGAGTTGCTGAACGGGTGTCTCATCCGCGTGTAGCGCAGGACGTTCGCGCAGTAACACGGCCAGGCGCTCAGCCAAAGGTTGGAGCGCGCAGCCAATGCGACCCACCCACTCAGCCAGCGTTGACCGCGACAGCGTCACGCCGCTGCGGGCAGCGATCTGTTCGAGGCGGTAGAGCGGCAGATGATCAACGTATTTGCCGATGATCACCCAAGCGTACAAACCAACGGCGGCCATACCACCGTCGATCACGGCAGGCGGAATCGGCGCCGCACTGATTGTCTCGCACGCACGGCAGGCGTACTGCGGACGGATATGGCGATGCACGAAGAAGCGTGCTGGTTCAACGTCAAGCTGTTCGCTGATGTCTTCACGAATCTTGACGAGGTCTTGACCGCATTGACCACAGGTGCAGGACTCGGGTTCATGCCGGTGTTCGATGCGCGGCAGGTGATCAGGCAAAGGCTGACGGCCGGCGCGTGGGCGTTGGGTGGCGGCTGGCTCGGTGGCGTCACTGGTTTGGCTGGCACCGACCTGTTCGACTTCGGCGAGGATTTCGCTGATGTCGGTGGTGCAGGTTTCGGCGAAGAGTTCGAGTTGTACGGGGGGATATTGTTCGCTTTTAGCAGCGAACTGGAGGCGTTTGTAGCGCGCAAGCTCGAAGGTGAGCGCTTCGATTTTAGCGGCGTCGAGACGGGCTTGGTTGATCAGGTCGGCATGGCTTTTGACCAAGCCGCCGACCCATTTGGCGAGCTCTGGTTTGGGTTCAAGCTCGGGTTTGAACTGGGCAAATTGGGCGGCTAAATTCATGCCGGAATGATATCACATGACATGGCTTATCAGCCAGTATTAGCAAGGCTTTTAGCGGTTTTTAAAGAAGTAAAAAGGCGCTCATCCCAGCCCCTTTTTTGGCTGCTTTTTTACGGCGGGTTTAACCGTACCAATGCGCCTTTGGCGTCGCCGCTAAACGCGGCCAATCGACGCCGGTGATCAACCAATCCCACTGCGCTGCGCTCAGTGTGCAGACCACACTATTGGCCGTTGGCCAGGTGAAGTAGCCACGATGCAAACGGCGCTGACAAAGCCAGACGCCCGTGCCATCCCAGACGAGCAGTTTGAGCCGATTCTTCTGCCGGTTACAGAAGGCGTAAGCAGTGCCGTCGCAAGGTGAGCGGCCAAGGGTGTTTTGAATGCGTTGCGACAGGCCGTCGATGCCGGCACGCATATCGACGGCTTCGACGACAAGCCAAATGTGCTCTGGTAGGGCGGCAAGTGGGCTCATGGCAGTTGCGCCAGATGGGCTGCCAGGCAGGGCGCTTGTTCGGAGGGCCATTCGATCAGCCAGCCGCCTGGGCTGTGCAGGCGAATCGCCGGGCTTGCACGCTGGGTGCTGTGGGTCACTGGGTGCGTGATCCGCTGTGCCGGGACGAGCGTCAGCGCTGGTAGCACCGGCGTTGTCGCGCTTAATTTCCCTGCGCGCTCCTTGCTGCGCCAGTGAACAAAAGATTTGAGTTTAAGCCCTTGCCGCGTGCAGTACGCGCGCTGCGTGAGCCCGCTTTGATGCCAGCCTGCGAGGTGGGTGGCCCAGAAATTAAGCTTCTCTTTGACGGTCATCTCAGTTGCCCTTTTGAAAAAGGGTCACTGTGCACCGCGCTAATTCAGAATGATAGGTGGGGCGGTTGGACGCTTACGGTCTACCGTCCTTTGGTTCGGGTGATTGACCCAATACCAGGCACCGGCTAGTGCCGATAAAATGCGGCCATTCGGGGTGTTTTCTCCGATCAGTGTTGGTTGGCTCAGCAAGGTCTGCGCGACCGTTTTACCTGCGCTGGCTTGCACCAGTTCGGGATGGTTTGTTTGGATGTAGTTCGCAAAGGGGGTGTAGTTAGCTCGACCAGTGAGGTGGAATAAACCGCGGCCAATAAAATTCCAACCGTCATTGCTCGCTTCGGTGCCATTACCAGTCCCGCCGTTGCCAACGTCGCTTGAGTAGTGACGATTGGCCGTCATTTTTTGACGTACCTCGGTCCAACTACCCTGTCCAATCACGATTTTTTCTACCGCGCTTGCTGGGTCTACTCCATCTCTGCCGATGTCGTTGATCGTGTAGCCGTCTAGATCGTTCAGGCCGAGTTCGTTTTTAACGAAGCCTTGTAGGTTGAGGAAGCGCGCTTGCCGGGCGCTGAGGATGGTTTGCACGCCGGTTTTCGGGTCAGTCCAGCGCTCACCGGCTTTGTTCGGATTTTTTTGTGTGTCGACTGCGTTGTCGCTGGTCGTGTAGGCAGGCTTAAAGTCACCAAGGAATACTTTTACGCTGTAGGGACCAATGTCTTCGGTCATTTTTCCCAGTCCACCCGTTTCGTGACCAGTTTCAGCTAGAAACGCGGCAATCCGTTGCGGGGTGCTGATGTCAAATTCGGCCATCGCTTGCTGTAGGGGGGCGACCCAATCGGCGTAGTTCACGCCCGCAACGTTGCCCATGAGGTCGCCTAGGGACTTAGCGTCGAGCCCTGCGCCAAGCGGGGTGGCGCTGCCGCCGAGGAGAAGTCTTTGGGCGTCGATCAGTCCGCCGGTTTGCGTGCCGTCGCCGAAGAGGGCGGTGCGGATGGTGTTCGTGTTAAGGGGGTCGCCGCTGATGTGGTTAAAGCCCCACGTTCCGTCTTTTTGTGTTGCTGAGTAAATGGCTAGGAAATCGAGTAGGACTTGGTTTTGTTGGTTGGCTAGCGCTTGGCCGTTGCTGCCGTTGCTGGGGTTGTCGCCGAGGGTGTGGGTGGTCGGGTTGT
>JAZKFR010000096.1:0-21510 GCA_040386295.1 Pseudomonadota bacterium
AGAAAGATTGGCTCGCGGAAAAGAAAACAAGCTCAAAGACCCCTATTTAGCGATTGGCTTAGTGCCCTCCCAACGCAGCGTACTACACACGCGAATTGCCTCGCGTTACGAGCAAATGCTGAATCAAGGCCTAGAAAACGAAGTCAGCAGCCTGCGTCAGCAATACCCAACGCTAACAGCACAGCACAGCGCAATGCGCTGCGTTGGCTACCGGCAAATCTGGGCCATGCAAGAAGGCTTAATTGCGCGCTCAGAACACCGAGAACGCGGCATATACGCCACGCGTCAACTAGCAAAACGACAACTAACCTGGCTTAACAACAGTTTAGAATCCATTAAGTTAGACTGCCTTGCTCCCGAATTAACAGCACAGACAAAAAGCATAGTTGGAGAATTTTTGGACTTAACACCACAGTAAAATTGCTCGGCAAGAGCAGAGCGTAAAGCCCTAAAAATTTTAGTTAATTTAGTTAATTGAACTTATTTTTGAACTTGCTTAGATAGAAGCTTAATCACGTCAGGCTTGGCAGCGAAACAAGTTAAGAAGCTTCATTCGGAAGACCAATCGAGAAAAAAAATGCCGCTAAGTGAAAAATCACATTAGCGGCATTTTTTCGGTAGAAAAAATCAGCTTTCTACAACACTCGATTGACTCGAGGCAGAGGCAACAACAGCAGCAAGGTCTTGATCTAACATTTCGACCAAGGCCATCGGCGCATTATCCCCTTGACGGAAACCACATTTCAAAATGCGCAAATAACCACCATTACGAGCAAGGTAACGAGGGCCAATCTCGTTGAACAATTTGCCCACGATATCACGATCACGTAAGCGATCAAAAGCCAGACGACGATTAGCTAAACTAGGCTTCTTGCCTAAAGTAATAATCCGTTCAGCAACACGGCGCAACTCCTTAGCTTTCGGCAAGGTAGTTTTGATCGTTTCATGCTTCAAAAGCGAAACGGTCATGTTACGTAGCATCGCCAAACGATGGGCACTAGTACGATTAAGCTTTCGCAGCCCTAAACGGTGACGCATATCAATTCCTTTTCAATTCCAGTAAAACGAGAAACCACCTAAGTAGCGCTAGGCAGCACGCGCAACAGCGAGCTCAGCAGGAGGCCAATTTTCCAGCTTAGTGCCTAATGTTAGGCCACGTGCGGCCAGTACTTCTTTTATCTCATTCAATGATTTACGGCCAAGATTCGGCGTTTTAAGAAGCTCGTTTTCGCTACGCTGAATCAAATCACCAATATAATAAATATTTTCAGCCTTCAAGCAGTTAGCAGAACGAACAGTCAACTCTAAATCATCAACCGGCCTCAAAAGCACAGGATCAACCTGAGCTGTTTTTTGATATTCAATAGGAGAAGTAGTCCCCTCCAAATCAGCAAAAACAGCTAACTGAGAAACAAGAATACGCGCAGCAGCACGCACCGCTTCCTCTGGTTCTATCACGCCATTAGTCTCAATGTCGATGATCAACTTATCCAAATCAGTACGCTGCTCAACACGCGCGCTTTCAACAGAATAACTAACGCGACGCACCGGGCTGAAAGAAGCATCAAGTACCAGGGTACCGATACTCTTCGCGTGACCACCCAATTGGCGTAAATTACCGGGAACATAACCGCGTGATTTTTCAACTTTGATTTCCATAGCGACCTTGCCGCCAGTGGAAAGATGTGCAATCACATGGTCAGGGTTGATGATTTCAACACCGTGAGAAAGTTCGATATGACTTGCCAAGAGGACGCCTTCGCCTTCCTTACTGAGACGAAGAAGAACCTCATTGCGGTCATGCAATTTAAAAACAATGCCTTTCAAATTCAGAAGAATGTCAACAACATCTTCCTGAACACCATCAATCGTGGAGTATTCATGAAGAACACCATCAATACTCACTTCAGTGATGGCATAGCCTGCCATTGACGACAGCAAGGTACGCCGCAAAGCATTGCCCAAGGTATGCGCAAAACCCGGATCAAAGGGTTCCATCGTAATACGCGCATGTACGGGGGAAAGACTTTCAACGTCGATAATACTGGGTTCTAAAATGTTACTAGGCATGCACTATCCTTTGCCTTATCTAGTCAAAAAACGCCGTGACTACTTAGAATAAAGTTCAATTACTAAACTTTCATTGATCGTGGACGGAAGTTCACTACGCTGCGGACGAGCCTTATACACACCCTTAGCCGCCTTCGCATCAACCTCAAGCCATTCAGGAAAACCTCGTGCCTCAGCGGCAGCAAGAGCTCCTTTGACACGCAAGTGCGTTTTAGCTTTTTCGCTAACCTCAACCACGTCGCCTGGACGAACCTGAAAAGAAGGTATATTTACGCGACGTCCGTTCACCAAAACGCCGTTGTGACGAACAACCTGGCGAGACTCAGACCGAGAAGAGGCAAAGCCCATACGATAAACAACGTTATCAAGGCGCGACTCGAGAAGCTGCAAAAGGTTCTCACCAGTTACACCTTTTCTACGATCCGCTTCGTAATAAACCTTACGAAATTGCCCTTCAAGAACACCGTAAATCCGACGAATCTTTTGCTTCTCACGAAGATGAACACCATAATCCGAAAGGCGCTGACCAGATTTCTGACCATGCTGACCAGGCGCATAAGAACGGCGTTCAATAGCACACTTGTCAGTAAAGCACTTCTCACCTTTTAGAAATAACTTCTCTCCCTCACGTCGGCATTGCCTACATTTTGGATCCAAATTACGAGCCATTTACTTCTCCTTAAATTCGACGCTTTTTAGGTGGACGGCAACCGTTATGCGGAATCGGAGTCACATCGGTAATCGCAGTAATTTTTATACCCAACGCATTCAACGCACGAACAGATGATTCACGCCCCGGACCCGGGCCCTTGATACGAACCTCAATATTTTTCACACCACACTCTTGAGCTACTTTTCCAGCAGCTTCAGCTGCCACCTGAGCGGCAAAAGGCGTGCTTTTTCTTGAGCCTTTAAAACCAGCACCACCAGAGGTAGCCCAGGAAAGGGCATTTCCCTGACGATCAGTAATCGTAATAATCGTATTGTTGAATGAGGCGTGAATATGAGCAATGCCTTCAGCAACATTCTTCTTGATTTTTTTGCGAACTTTCGCAAGCGTTTTAGCCATCATCAATTCCTAGTTATTTTTTGCCGGCGATAGACTTGCGCGGCCCCTTGCGGGTACGAGCGTTAGTACGCGTACGCTGACCACGGCAAGGCAAACCCTTGCGATGACGAAGCCCACGATAGCAACCCAAATCCATTAAGCGCTTGATACTCATTGTAACTTCACGGCGCAGGTCACCTTCAACCGTGAACTTCCCAACGTATTCACGCAGGCGCTCCATCTCTGACTCTGTCAGGTCTTTCATCTTCGCAGAGCGAAGAACACCAGCGGCATCACAAATCTTTTGAGCTCGAACTCGACCTATACCATAAATAGCAGTAAGTGCAATTTCAGCATGCTGATGATTAGGAATATTTACCCCTGCGATGCGGGCCATTGATCTACCTCGAATAAGTTAAACAAATGATTGTATATAAAACCGAACAACAACTCAAGAATCAGAGATGCAGACGATTAACCCTGACGCTGTTTATGACGTAGATCAGTGCAAATAACACGCACCACACCGTGACGTCGAATTACTTTACAGTTACGGCAAATCTTCTTAACCGAGGCTAGCACTTTCATATCAACTCCTTTTTGCACTACGGCAACAAAATAGTTTTTGCTGCGTTTTTATAATAAAAATTTATTTTGCCCGAAATACAATTCGGGCACGGCTCAAATCGTACGGCGTTAATTGAACCGTTACTTTGTCGCCAGGTAGAATCCGGATGTAATGCATACGCATCTTGCCTGAAATAAAGCCTAAAACAACGTGGCCATTCTCAAGCTTAACTCTGAAAGTAGCGTTAGGTAAATTTTCTATTACCTCGCCCTGCATTTCGATCAAATCTTCTTTAGGCATTCCTATTTTGCCGGAAACCCGGATCCTTTAAAATTGGCCTTTTTCAAAAGCCCCTCGTACTGATGCGACATAAGATAAGCTTGAACTTGTGACATGAAATCCATCGTCACGACAACAATAATAAGCAAGGAAGTACCACCAAAATAAAATGGAACATTCCATTTTAAAATCAAAAATTCAGGCAATAAACAAACAGTGGTTATATAAAATGAACCAACCAAGGTCAGTCTCACCAAAATCTTATCGATATAGCGTGATGTTTGTTCGCCTGGACGAATTCCAGGCACAAAAGCGCCACTCTTTTTTAAATTATCAGCAGTATCTTTTGAATTAAAGACTAAAGCCGTATAGAAGAAACAAAAAAACACAATAGCTAACGCATATAACATAACGTACAAAGGCTGACCAGGTGACAACATCCCGGCAATATCCTTAAGCCAATCAACAGAACCACCAGAACCAAACCACCCCGCTATCGTCGCAGGAAAAAGAATGATTGAAGACGCAAATATAGGCGGTATAACACCAGCCATATTTAATTTCAGAGGCAGATGCGAGCTTTGTCCAGAGTAAATCTTGTTACCCACTTGACGTTTAGCATAATTCACCAAAATTTTTCTCTGCCCACGCTCGACAAAAACAACAAATGCAGTCACCAGAAAAACAAGTAAACTTATGAAAATAGCGGAAAATGGATGCATCGAACCTGTTCTAACTAAATCTAACAGTCCTCCTACCGAATTAGGCAAACCAGCAGCAATTCCTGAAAAAATGATAATTGAGATGCCGTTACCCAAGCCACGCTCGGTAATTTGCTCACCAAGCCACATAAGAAAAATAGTGCCGGTTAGTAAAGTGAGGACAGTCAAAAAACGGAATAGCAAACCAGGCTCCACAACCAGGCCAGCTTGAGATTCAAGCGCAATTGCGATTCCAAAACCTTGGAAAACAGCCAGAAAAACAGTAGCGTAACGCGTGTATTGCGCGATTTTTTTACGTCCAGACTCACCATCTTTCTTAAGCGCTTCAAGTGCAGGACTAGCTATTGTCATCAGCTGCATGATAATAGAAGCGGATATGTAAGGCATAATTCCAAGGGCGAAAATAGTAAAACGCGAAAGCGCTCCCCCAGAAAACATGTTGAACATACCTAATATTCCACCTTGCTGGCGGCTAAACAAGTCAGAAAGAACTTGCGCATCAATACCAGGCACAGGCACATGCGCACCAATCCGGTACACAAGCAAAGCTCCCAGCAGAAACAGAAGCCTAGCTTTAAGATCAGAAGACCTAGAAACTTGGGTCAACCTAGTTGAATGATTAGCCAAGGGTAGCCGTACCTATTCGAGAACAGTGCCACCGAGCAACTCAATCGCTGCTTTTGCACCTTTAGTCGCGCCCACACCTTTTAATACCAACTTTCGACTAAGCTCACCGGACAGAATAACTTTTGCAGAAAGTGCGTGACGTGGAATCAAATTAGCTTCGAGCAACACCAAAAGCGTTACTTCATCTGCTGAAAGCCTATTCAAATCAGACAAATTAACTTCAACATTCCGCGCATTAGTCAAAGAAACAAAGCCTCGTTTTGGCAAACGACGTTGCAAAGGCATCTGACCGCCTTCAAAACCAACCTTGTGGAATCCACCAGCGCGGGATTTTTGACCTTTATGACCGCGGCCAGCAGTTTTTCCCAAACCAGAACCGATTCCACGACCAACGCGACGCCGAGCGTGCTTGGCTCCATCAGCAGGAGCGATAGTATTAAGCTTCACTTAAAGACTCACACTTCACAAGATAAAAAACTTTGTTGATCATTCCTCTAACTGCCAAAGTGTCCTCAAGGGTAGATGTGCTATTTAAACGACGCAGACCTAACCCGCGAACAGTAGCACGGTGAGACGCTTTGGTTCCTATTAGGCTCTTAACGAGCGTTACTTTTAATTTTGAGCAGGTCATATCTTAGCCTAATATATCAGCGACAGATTTGCCGCGTTTAGCAGCAATTTCCATTGGGGTGTTCATCGCTTGAAGCCCATTGATTGTTGCGCGAACGATGTTGTAAGGATTGGTAGACCCGTGCGCTTTAGCAACGACATTTGTCATGCCCATAACATCAAAAACAGCGCGCATAGCACCGCCGGCTATGACACCCGTTCCATCTGGCGCAGGCTGAATCATCACAACTGAGGCGCCGTGGCGACCAACAACGGTATGGTGCAGAGTGCCACTCTTGAGATTGATTTTTACCAGCTTCTTTCTCGCCTCTTCCATAGCCTTTTGAACAGCCACAGGAACTTCACGAGACTTTCCCTTACCCATGCCGATACGACCATCACCGTCTCCAACGACGGTGAGCGCAGCAAAACCCAGAATTCTACCACCCTTAACTACCTTTGTAACTCGGTTGATAGAAATCATTTTCTCGCGCATGCCATCATCAGGTTTATCTGGCTGCTGCGATTTTTTACCTTGTGGTTTAGCCATTATTCACTCCAATACTCCAACTCAATCAGAATTTAAGACCAGCTTCTCTAGCAGCCTCAGCCAAAGCTTTCACTCGTCCATGGTATCTAAAGCCGCCGCGGTCAAAAGCAACCTGATCAATACCGATTTTTTTAGCGCGCTCAGCGATTAACTTGCCTATAACCAAGGCAGCACCGAGATTCCCGCCGTTTGGTAGGGTCTTTCGAACATCCGCTTCGAGAGAGGATGCAGATGCGAGAACTAGGCCGCCGCAAGAAGAAATAACTTGTGCATATATGTGACTGTTTGTGCGATGAACGGCCAAGCGTATAGATTTTAATTCTAAAATTTTAGCCCTGGTTCTACGTGCTCTACGCAAACGCGCTTGATTTTTATCAATCATTTTGCCCTTCTTACTTCTTCTTGGTTTCTTTGAGGACAATGGACTCATCCGAATAACGGACGCCCTTTCCTTTGTACGGCTCAGGCTTTCGATAGGCTCGAATATCAGCTGCAACCTGACCAACTTTTTGCTTATCGACACCCTTAATTAAAATCTCGGTTTGAATTGGCGTCTCGATCTTAATTCCTTCAGGAATCTGATAGACGACAGGGTGAGAAAAACCCAAGGTCAAATTAAGGGACGCGCCCTGCGTTTGAGCACGATAACCAACGCCAACTAAGAGCAGCTTCTTCTCGAAGCCTTTACTAACACCGAGAACCATATTCGCCAAGACAGCACGAACCGTACCGGACAGCGCATTTGAATTCGGCACACCGAGCACAGCTGAACAAGACAAAGCACCATCTAAACAAGTAACGGCAACGGCCGAGTTAGGCGTAAATTGCATTACCCCCAAAGGCCCTTTAATCAGAATCTGATCTAAAGAAATTTTTACCTCAACACCCTGAGGTAAAACGATTCGATTTTTTGCAACGCGAGACATAATTACCCCTTAAGCGACGATGCAGAGCACTTCACCACCAGTATTACTGGCACGAGCTTTGCGATCAGTCATAACCCCTTTAGGGGTAGAGACAATGGCAACACCTAATCCATTCATTACCCTGGGAATACTAGAAGCACCCTTGTAGATACGCAGACCGGGCCTAGAAACACGGTCAATACGCTCAATAACAGGACTGCCTGCGTAATACTTAAGCACAATTTCAAGTGTTTTCTTACCTTCAGACTCGGCAACCAGGAAGTCTGCTACATATCCTTCTTCCTTAAGAACCTCGACAATCGCCACTTTCAACTTTGACGACGGCATAGAAACTGACAACTTACCCACCATCTGCGCATTACGAATGCGAGTCAGCATATCGCTGACTGGATCGCTCATACTCATATATTCCCCTTACCAGCTAGCCTTAGTTACACCAGGCACTTCGCCACGCATAACAAAATCCCGTAACTTACTACGCCCTAAGCCAAATTTACGGTACACGCCACGCCCTCTACCAGTAAGAGAGCAGCGATTTCGCAAACGGACAGGACTAGAGTCGCGGGGCAGAGCCTGAAGCTTTAAACGAGCTTCAAACCTATCGTCATCAGAACGACCCGAATCAGCGATGGCTGACAACAAAGCTGAGCGCTTAACGGCATATTTTTCGATCATTTTCCGCCGTTTTTCGTTACGATTGATCACTGAACGTTTAGCCATTTTTTCTCAAACCTTGAACGGGAATTTAAAGGAACCCAGAAGAGCACGAGCCTCCTCGTCAGTCTTGGCGGACGTTGTCACACTAATATTCATGCCACGCAATTCGTCAATTTTGTCATATTCAATCTCGGGGAATATGATCTGTTCTTTCACACCCATATTGTAGTTCCCTCGGCCATCAAAGCCTTTCCCAGAGACCCCACGAAAGTCACGAACCCTTGGCAAGGCAATTGTTACCAAGCGATCCAAAAACTCAAACATGCGCTTTCCGCGAAGGGTCACCATACAGCCAATAGGGTAGCCGTCGCGAATCTTGAAACCAGCAATTGATTTGCGAGATTTAGTGACGACAGGCTTTTGTGCGGCAATTTTCAACATGTCACTAACTGCATGATCAAGAATCTTTTTGTCTGAAACAGCCTCACCAACGCCCATATTGAGCGTAATCTTGGTGATTCGCGGCACTTCCATAACGGACTTGTAGCCGAATTTAGCAGTCAATTCTTTAACTACCGTCGCTTTGTAATAATCTAAAAAACGCGCCATAATTTTTCTTACGCCCCCACCACTTCACCGCTTGATTTAAAAACGCGAACCTTGGTTCCGTTTTCGAGGAACGTAAAGCCAACGCGACCGGCTCGTTGTGTTTTTGAATTAAAAATGGATACGTTTGATAGATGAATAGGCATATCTTTCTCTACGATACCACCCGCAACGTTTTTCCCAGGATTTGGCTTAACGTGTTTTTTTACTCTATTAACACCGCCAACGACAACATAACCAGAGTCGAGACAAAGCAAGACCAAACCACGCTTTCCCTTATCTTTTCCTGCTATAACGATGACTTCGTCACCTTTACGAATTTTGCTCATATACGCCTCTCACAAAACTTCAGGAGCCAGCGAGACGATCTTCATGAATCTCTCACCACGAAGCTCACGGGTAACTGGACCAAAAATACGCGTACCAATCGGCTCAAGCTTGTTATTCAACAGTACAGCTGAATTTTTGTCGAACTTTACGAGCGAACCATCAGAGCGTCTGACACCTTTCGCAGTGCGAACAACCACTGCGCTGTAGACGTCACCTTTTTTTACACGGCTACGGGGTGCAGCATCTCTAATTGCGACCTTGATCACATCACCTATGTTGGCGTAGCGACGCTTAGAACCGCCCAAAACTTTTATACAGATAATTGAACGGGCACCGGTGTTATCCGCCACATCCAAAACCGTTTGCATTTGAATCATTAATTACCCCAACTTAGCTCGCATTAGCGGACAGTCTTGGAAGCCGCAACAAAGAAACGCTCAACAAAACGGACTGAGCGAAAAGCCGACTAGTATAGCCGAACAAAAAAGGAAAGGCAAGATTAAACTTGACTTGTTTTTTCGAGAAGCTTGCTAACAACCCAGGACTTTGTTTTAGATAAAGGCCTACATTCTTCGATTTGAACCAAATCACCTGATTTGGCCTCATTATTTTCGTTGTGCGCATGATATTTCGTAGAACGCACTATGATCTTTCCGTACACAGAATGCTTAACCCTGCGCTCCACCAAAACAGTGACTGTTTTCTCCATTTTGTCACTTACAACACGCCCAACTAGAGCGCGCTTATTCACAGTTTCAGACATTTTTCACCTGTTTTTCGCGAAGAAAAGTACGAACACGAGCAATGTCGCGACGGACTTTCATAATTTGGCTATGGTTAGACAGCTGGTGAGTTGCCATTTGCATACGCAGACCAAACTGGAGTTTTAACAAACTCAAAAGCTCGCCATTTAACTCTTCTAAGCCCTTGGATTTAAGTTCATTAGTTTTCATTACGAGCCCACCATACGCACAACAAAAGTCGTAGAAATTGGCAGTTTAGCCGCAGCAAGTTTGAATGCTTCACGGGCAACCACTTCATTAACACCATCCATCTCGTACAACATTTTTCCCGGCTGAATCTCAGCCACATAGTACTCAGGATTGCCTTTACCATTACCCATACGAACTTCAGCAGGCTTCTTTGAAATAGGCTTATCAGGGAATATGCGAATCCAAATACGTCCGCCACGTTTAATATGACGAGTCATTGCGCGACGAGCAGCCTCAATTTGACGCGCCGTCAGCCGACCTCGACCAATAGCTTTTAGCCCATACTCACCGAAGCTAACTTTAACGCCGCGAGTCGCCAATCCTGTGTTACGGCCTTTTTGCTCTTTACGATATTTCCTTCTAGCTGGCTGAAGCATCTGGAGTCCCTACCTTTCTTACTCGCTTTACCGGCGTCTTGGTTTCATTTTCGCTGACTGTTGCCCCAGCAGGCGCAGTTGCTAAATTAGGCTGATTTGCTTTTAAAACACGTCCCTTAGGCTTATTTTCAGCTGCAACTTCCGTTTCAGAGGAGTTTGCTTTAGCGGGACGGCGCTGTTTTCTAGATTGGTCATCTACCTGCGGCTCAGCTTCAGGCTGAGCAACTCGGTTTACGACGTCACCCTTAAAAACCCAAACCTTAATCCCTATGATGCCGTAAGTTGTAGCAGCACTGGAAGTGGCATAGTCAATGTTGGCGCGCAGGGTATGCAAAGGAACACGCCCCTCTCTATACCATTCACGACGAGCAATTTCAGCTCCGTTAAGGCGCCCAGAGCTCATTATCTTTATACCTTGCGCACCCAGACGCATAGCGTTCTGCATTGCTCTTTTCATTGCGCGGCGGAACATGATTCTCTTCTCAAGCTGTTGCGCAATCGAGTCTGCAATCAGCTGAGCATCAAGCTCGGGTTTGCGAATCTCTTCTATGCTGACATGAACAGGAACGCCCATAATTTTTTGCAGCGCTTGCTTAAGATGGTCGATGTCTTCGCCTTTTTTACCGATCACGACACCAGGGCGTGCGGAAAAAATAGTGACGCGAGCATTTTTAGCAGGCCGCTCGATTAAAATTCGGCTTACAGAAGCGTGCTTTAGCTTAGCTTTTAAGTAATCACGGACTTTGATATCCTCAGCAAGCATGCCTGGAAATTTTTGGCTATTAGCATACCAACGCGAAGACCAGTCACGTGTAACGGCCAAACGAAAACCAGTCGGATGAATTTTCTGTCCCATTTTTTAACCCTTAATTACCGACTGTCAGGAAGATATGGCATGTTGGCTTGACAATCCGATTACCACGCCCCTTTGCTCTTGCTGTAAACCGCTTTAGCACAGGACCTTTTTCAACATAAACGGCCTTAACTTTCAGCTCGTCTATATCTACTCCATCATTGTGCTCAGCATTAGCAATTGCTGACTCAAGAACCTTTTTCACAATTGCAGCGCCTTTTTTTGGGCTAAAAGCAAGCAAATTAAGCGCTTGATCAACACGCAAACCACGAATTTGATCCACCACCAAACGCCCCTTTTGATCCGAGAGACGAACACCGCGCAGAACCGCACGAGTTTCCATATACATTCCTTTATTTTTTTGCTTTTTTGCCTGCGGTATGACCTTTAAAAGTACGAGTCAATGAAAACTCTCCTAATTTATGGCCAACCATATTTTCGGTAACGTACACAGGAATATGCTGCTTTCCATTATGGACTGCGATAGTTAAACCGACAAAATCAGGCAAAACGGTTGAACGACGCGACCAGGTTTTAATAGGGCGTTTATCATTTGTCGATCGCACTACTGAAATTTTCTTAACCAAATGAGCATCAACAAACGGACCCTTCTTAACGGAACGTCCCATAACTTTTTTATCCCTTAGCGTTTATTACGTCGTTGCACAATCATAGAGGTAGTGCGCTTATTACGGCGTGTACGATACCCCTTAGTCTTGACTCCCCAAGGACTTACTGGATGCATACCTGCAGCAGTTTTTCCTTCACCACCACCATGCGGATGATCAACAGGATTCATTGCAACACCACGCACAGTCGGACGAATACCGCGCCAGCGATTTGCACCAGCTTTACCGATTGAACGTAGACTATGCTCTTCATTACCGACTTCGCCGATTGTCGCCCTACATTCAACGTGGACACGGCGGATCTCACCAGAGCGCAAGCGTAACTGGGCATAAACGCCCTCACGAGCTAGCAACTGGACAGAAGTACCGGCAGAACGAGCTAACTGAGCACCTTTGCCCGGTATCATTTCGACACAGTGAATAGTTGTTCCGACAGGGATATTACGAATTGGCAATGCATTCCCAGACTTGATAGGCGCCTCAGAACCACTAAGAATCTGCTGACCAACGACCATACCTTTGGCAGCAATGATGTATCGCCGCTCACCATCGGCGTAGCAAACTAGTGCTATGTTGGCACTACGATTCGGATCATATTCAAGACGCTCAACTTTCCCGACAACCCCATCTTTACTACGCTTGAAGTCAATCAATCGATAATGCTGCTTATGCCCACCACCTTGGTGACGAGTAGTAATGTGGCCGTTGTTATTACGACCAGCGTTTTTTGATTGCGACTCAAGCAAGGAAGAAAAAGGCTTCCCTTTGTGCAAATCATTATTGACGACTTTAACGACAGCACGGCGACCAGGAGACGTCGGCTTTACTTTTATTAGCGCCATCTAAACGCCCCCCCCATCTACAAAATCAATTTCCTGACCAGGACTCAAGCAAACATAAGCTTTTTTCCAGCTTTTACGTCGCCCCAAAAAACGTCCGAATTTTTTCTGCTTTCCCTTGACGTTACTAACCTGAACTGAAACAACATTAACTTTAAACAGCAGCTCAACAGCAGCCTTGACCTCAGGCTTAGTTGCGTCGGGCGCAACACAAAAAACAATCTGTTTATGCTTATCTGCTAAAAAAGTAGCTTTTTCAGAGATTTGTGGCGCAAGCAAGACTTGCATCAAACGTTGCGGATTCATCCAAAAACCTCCTCAAGCCTAGCAACAGCAGCTTTAGTCATAAGAACACTAGGGAATCGGATCAACGAAACCGGATCGGCATCATTAACATCAACCACCAAAACGTTGTGCAGATTACGCGAAGCAAGAAAAATATTATCATCCAGGCCATTAACGACGACCAAGACAGACGAATACCCCATTTGTTTTATCTTTTGCTCAAAAACTTTTGTTTTTGGCAAATCTAGCAAGATATTTTCAACAACTGCCAAGCGATCCTCCCTTGCAATTTGCGAGAGAATTGACGCCATACCAGCTCGATACATCTTTTTGTTTAATTTTTGCCCGAAGTTTTCTTCTGGCGAATTAGGGAAGGCTCTACCGCCACCACGCCACAGAGGGGATGAAGACATACCAGCACGCGCGCGCCCAGTACCTTTTTGGCGCCACGGCTTTTTGGTCGAGTGATTAACAGACTCCCTGTCTTTTTGCGCTCGGTTGCCACCACGAGCATTAGCTTGATACGCAACAACCACTTGATGAATTAGCGACTCATTGTACTCACGTGCAAAGAGAGTATCTAATGCTTGCAAACGACCAATCTCAAGACCCTGATCACTGATTATTTTAAGATCCATTACGCACCTACCTTAACCGCTGGGCGCACCAGAACATACGAACCCTTACTCCCAGGAACCGCACCTTTGACTAGTAACAATTGACGTTCAACATCAATCCGAATCACCTCAAGATTTTGCTGAGTTCGCTGCACATCACCAAGGTGCCCCGCCATACGTTTTCCAGGAAAAACACGGCCTGGGTCTTGAGCCATACCAATGGAGCCAGGCGCATTGTGCGACAAGGAGTTACCATGCGAAGCGCGCTGGGATTTGAAGTGATGACGCTTAATTGAGCCAGAAAAACCTTTACCTATAGTCTGGCCGGTGACGTCAATTTTCTGACCGAGAGAGAAAATACTTGCGGAAACCTGCTCACCAGGCACTAAACCTAACAAATCACCGACAGAGACTGGAAATTCACGAAGTATAGAACCACTCTCTATTCCAGCTTTAGCAAGGTGCCCAGATAAGGGGCGACCGAGTCGCGAAGCGCGACGAACACCGAAAACAACCTGAATGGCAGAATAGCCGTCGATTTCAGGAGTTTTAATTTGTGCAACACGATTGTTTGACACATCAAGCACAGTTACTGGAACGCTAAGGCCGTCATCAGTAAATATACGAGTCATGCCAACCTTGCGCCCTACAAGGCCTAAACGACTACTCATATTTATTCTCCTCTAGCTAGCTACGATTGGCTAACCAGAACACAATTCAAAAAATCAATACCGCCGTCTACAAAACGGCGAAAGCCAAAGATTATAGCTAAAAACAAAAATCAATGCAATTTAATTTCGACATCAACGCCAGCAGGCAGATCAAGTTTCATTAAGGCATCGACTGTTTTATCTGTCGGGTCAATGATATCCATCAAGCGCAAGTGCGTACGAATTTCAATCTGATCTCGCGAGGTTTTGTTAACGTGCGGTGAGCGCAATAAATCATGACGTTGTATTCTGGTAGGGAGCGGAACAGGACCGCGCACCACAGCGCCAGTACGTTTTGCAGTTTCAACAATTTCCTGAGCCGATTGATCTATCAAACGATAATCGTAGGCTTTTAAACGAATGCGGATTTTTTGATTTGCCATACTTTTTCCAAAAGAGCAGCGCGGCAGTTAAAACACCGCGTTAGAGTTTACAAAACAGGAGACTTCAAATGCACAGGCATTTGAAGTCTTTTTAGACAAGCACTTAGTCGATAATTTTGGCGACGACCCCGGCACCGACGGTACGACCGCCTTCGCGAATGGCGAAGCGCAGTCCTTCTTCCATGGCGATGGGGGCGATCAGCTTGACGGTCATGCTGATGTTGTCTCCGGGCATGACCATTTCCGTTCCTTCAGGCAGGCTGATTGCGCCTGTCACGTCGGTGGTGCGGAAGTAGAACTGGGGACGGTAGTTGTTGAAGAAGGGGGTGTGTCGCCCGCCTTCGTCTTTGGAGAGTACGTACACTTCGCCCGTGAAGTGGGTGTGCGGATTGATCGAGCCAGGCTTGGCTAGAACTTGGCCGCGCTCTACGTCTTCTCGTTTGGTGCCCCGCAGGAGGACGCCTACGTTGTCGCCTGCTTGACCTTGGTCGAGCAGTTTGCGAAACATTTCGACGCCGGTACAGATGGTCTTAACCGTCGGACGGATGCCGATAATTTCAATTTCTTCGCCGACTTTGACGATGCCGCGCTCGACTCGTCCGGTGACGACGGTGCCGCGTCCTGAGATCGAGAAGACGTCTTCGATCGGGAGTAGGAAGGGTTTGTCGATCGCACGTTCCGGGGTCGGGATGTAGGTGTCTAGGGCTTCGGCTAGCGCGAGTATGGCGCCTTCGCCCAGTTCGCTTTTGTCGCCTTCTAGCGCTTTGAGTGCCGAGCCTTTGACGATCGGGACGTCGTCGCCAGGAAAGTCGTATTTGCAGAGAAGTTCGCGCACTTCCATTTCAACGAGTTCGAGTAGTTCTGCGTCGTCGACCATGTCGCATTTGTTTAGGAAGACGATGATGTAGGGGACGCCAACTTGTCTTGCGAGCAGGATGTGTTCGCGCGTTTGCGGCATCGGGCCGTCTGCCGCTGAGCAGACGAGTATCGCGCCGTCCATTTGCGCCGCGCCCGTAATCATGTTTTTGACGTAGTCAGCGTGACCAGGACAGTCTACGTGGGCGTAGTGCCGGTTCGCCGTTTCGTATTCTACGTGCGCTGTGTTGATCGTGATGCCCCGCGCTTTTTCTTCCGGCGCCGCGTCAATTTGGTCATAGGCTTTCGCTTCGCCACCAAACTTAGCCGATAAAATCGTGGTGATCGCCGCCGTCAAGGTCGTCTTGCCGTGATCTACGTGACCAATCGTGCCAACGTTAACGTGCGGCTTCTTACGCTCAAATTTTTCCTTAGCCATTTATTACCCTCCCTTTTTATTGATGACTGCTTCAGCGACATTTTTCGGCGCCTCAACATAGTGTTTGAATTCCATAGAGTAAGTCGCACGACCTTGCGAAAGCGACCTTAGCTGCGTCGAGTAACCAAACATGTCAGCCAGAGGCACTTCTGCTTTAATTGCTTTAATACCACCAGGCAGGTCTTCCATACCCAAAACAATCCCACGACGACCGGACAAATCACCCATCACATTGCCCATGTACTCTTCGGGCGTCTCGACTTCAACAGCCATCATGGGCTCAAGAAGTGTCGGCGCTGCTTTACGCATACCCTCCCTAAAGGCCATGGAAGCAGCCATACGGAAAGCATTTTCGTTCGAGTCAACATCATGATACGAACCGTCGAACAAGGTGAATTTGACGTCAACAACAGGGAAACCTGCTAACACACCACTTGACACGCAGTCTTGCAAGCCCTTGTCGACGGCAGGAATGTACTCACGCGGCACAGAACCGCCCTTAACCGCATCGACGAAAAGATAACCTTTACCCGTCTCGTTCGGCTCAATCTTCAACCAAACGTGGCCGAACTGCCCACGCCCACCGGATTGCTTAACAAATTTACCTTCTTGCTCTACCGACTTCTTAATGCATTCTCGGTACGCTACTTGCGGAGCACCAACGTTCGCTTCAACGCCAAACTCGCGCTTCATTCGATCAACAATAATTTCAAGATGCAACTCACCCATACCTGAAATGATGGTTTGCCCACTTTCTTCATCCGTACGCACTCTAAAGGAGGGATCCTCCTGTGCAAGTCGATTCAGAGCAATTCCCATTTTTTCCTGGTCTTGCTTTGTTTTTGGCTCGACAGCAACGTGGATAACCGGCTCCGGAAAGATCATGCGCTCTAAGGTAATAATGGCTAGCGGATCGCACAAGGTTTCGCCAGTCGTCACTTCTTTTAGACCAACGCAAGCAGCAATATCGCCGGCACATACTTCTTTAATTTCTAGCCGATTATTTGCGTGCATCTGCAAGACTCGACCAATTCGCTCTTTCCTGCCTTTAACTGGGTTGTAAATCGTATCTCCAGATCGCAACACACCGGAATACACGCGAACAAAGGTAATTTGCCCGACATAAGGGTCTGTCATCAATTTGAATGCGAGCGCCGAGAATTTAGCATCGTCGGAAGCTTCGCGTGTCACCACATTACCGCGCTCATCTTCGCCCGACACGGGAGGAATATCTACCGGCGATGGCAGGAAATCTATCACCGCATCCAACATCCGCTGCACACCTTTGTTCTTGAAGGCGCTACCGCATAGCATTGGCTGAATTTCACAGTTAATAGTGCGAATACGTATACCCTGAATGATCTCTGCTTCGCTCAAAGTGCCTGTTTCTATGTACTTATTCATCATCTCTTCAGACGACTCTGCCGCAGCCTCGAGCATTTTTTCATGCCATTCTTTGGCCACCGCCAGCAAAGATTCAGGAATTTCGCGGTAATCGAAACGCATCCCCTGAGAAGCTTCATCCCAGTAGATCGCTTTCATCTTAACCAGATCGACGACGCCTTCAAAACCTTCTTCTCGGCCAATAGGTATGACAATTGGCACAGGATTGGCTTTGAGCCGAAGCTGCATTTGTTCAACCACTTTGAAGAAATCAGCCCCTTGGCGATCCATTTTGTTCACGAACGAAAGACGCGGAACCTTGTATTTGTTCGCTTGACGCCAAACCGTTTCAGATTGCGGCTGAACACCACCGACCGCGCAGTAGACCATGCACGCACCATCAAGAACGCGCATCGAGCGTTCAACCTCAATCGTGAAGTCAACGTGACCCGGGGTGTCGATGATGTTGATGCGATGCTCAGGACGGTCTAGCTCCATCCCCTTCCAGAAGCAGGTCGTTGCAGCAGAAGTAATGGTGATGCCACGCTCTTGCTCTTGCGCCATCCAGTCCATGGTCGCGGCGCCATCATGCACTTCACCAATTTTGTGATTAACGCCGGTATAAAAGAGCACACGCTCAGTTGTCGTTGTTTTACCAGCATCAATATGCGCACTAATGCCAATATTACGGTAACGCTCTATGGGAGTTTTACGTGCCACGTTATGAACTTTCAGTGAAAAATTACAGGCAAGAGCAGGAAATCAGCTCACGCCACAAGACGAATGCCAGAATGGCAATATCTAAAAACGGTAGTGGGCAAAAGCCTTATTGGCATCTGCCATACGATGCACTTCATCTCGCTTCTTGACTGCGCCACCACGGTTTTCAGCCGCTTCCAACATTTCAGCCGCGAGACGTTGCCCCATTGATTTTTCCGAACGCTTACGCGCAGCTTCACGCAGCCAGCGCATCGCCAGAGCCATACGACGGTTTGGCCGAACTTCAACAGGGACTTGGTAGTTAGCGCCGCCAACACGACGACTTTTAACTTCTACCAACGGCTTAATATTGCCTATAGCCAAACCAAAAACTTCAACCGGGTCTTTACCCCCTTTGGCTGAGACTAGGTCAAAAGCACCGTACACAATCCGCTCAGCGACAGATTTTTTCCCACTCATCATGATTGTGTTTACGAATTTAGACACTTCAACGCTACCGAATTTCGGATCGGGCAAAATGACTCGCTTGGGAACTTCGCGACGACGTGGCATACAAACCTCTCTTAATCAAAATTCAGTCAGGGTTTAAACCCTATTAACCAGCATAGGCTGGTCACTTACTAGAAAAAACCAACTAAGCAGCCTTGGGACGCTTTGCCCCGTACTTAGAACGGCTCTGCTTACGATCTTTAACGCCTTGCGTATCAAGCGATCCGCGCACCGTGTGGTAACGCACACCGGGCAGATCTTTAACCCGACCGCCACGAATTAGCACAACAGAGTGCTCCTGCAAGTTGTGCCCTTCTCCACCAATATAAGAAATCACTTCAAAACCATTGGTGAGACGAACCTTACAAACTTTACGTAAAGCGGAGTTTGGCTTTTTCGGCGTTGTCGTGTAGACACGCGTGCAAACACCCCGTTTTTGCGGGCAGTTCTCCAAAGCCGGAACCTTACTCTTAGCAATCACTGCAACGCGCGGCTTGCGCACAAGTTGATTAATGGTGGGCATATTTATTATCCAAAATTCACTACAACAGCAACCAGAAAACGGCAATTAGGCAAAAAAAACAAGGCGGGGAAATCCGCCTTGGCGATTTTCACTGAATGAAAAAGACTTTCTGAACGGCAGCCTGCCATTTAAGACCGGGCATTCTATGGTTTATAAACAGGCAAGTCAAGCGCTCATCTCATTTAAACATCTGCAACAACAACTACTGCTTCGGCAGCACTGGGCACGTCTCTCGCCACGGCTCGACCCGCTTCGACAGCACGTTTCTTTCGCGCTGTGTGGTAGGCCAAACCAGTACCCGCCGGAATCAAGCGCCCCACAATTACGTTCTCTTTCAAACCACGCAGCTCGTCCCTTTTGCCCATGATGGCAGCCTCTGTTAGAACACGTGTTGTTTCTTGGAAAGAGGCCGCTGAGATAAACGAGTCTGTGGACAACGAAGCTTTTGTGATACCCAACAATACGAAATCGTAGCTAGCGGGAAGTTTACCAGCCGCTGCCATTCGATCATTTTCATCTAGCACGTGGGCTCGCTCTACCTGTTCATTTTTGATGAATTTGGTGTCACCTGGTTCGACAATCCTGACGCGACGGAGCATTTGACGAACGATAACCTCTATGTGCTTATCGTTAATTTTGACCCCTTGCAAGCGATAAACGTCTTGCACTTCGTCAGTAATGTAGATTGCGAGCGCCTCCACACCTTGCAAGCGCAGGATGTCATGCGGATCAGGCGCGCCATCGACGATTGATTCACCTTTATTAACCACCTGGCCATCATGAACTAACACATGTTTGTCTTTAGGGATCAAGTACTCATGTGCTTCACCATCAAGGTCGGTGATCACTAAGCGTTGCTTGCCTTTGGTGTCTTTTCCGAAAGAAATTGTCCCGGTAAACTCGGCCAACATACCCGCATCTTTTGGTGTGCGCGCTTCAAAAAGCTCCGCTACGCGGGGCAAGCCGCCGGTAATATCACGCGTCTTAGCAGACTCCTGCGGTAAGCGCGCAAGCACATCACCAACCGATATTTCTTGGCCATCCAGCACGGTAATAATCGCGCCGACTTGGAAAGTGATCGTAACTGCGTGATCACTGCCGTGCATCTTGACTTCGCCCCCTGCGCTGTCGAACAGTTTGACCTGAGGACGCAAGCCTTTAGCCTGACCTTTACCACCACGCTTAGGATCGATGACCACAAGCGTAGATAAACCAGTTACCTCGTCTATTTGCTTGGCAACGGTCACCCCTTCTTCGACGTTTTCAAATTTCACTAGACCAGAGTACTCAGCGACAATCGGGCGAGTATGCGGATCCCAAGAAGCGAGCCGGGTTCCAGCTTTGGCCGACTGGCCATCGGCAACCAGCAAGGTTGCCCCATAAGGAACCTTGTGACGTTCGCGCTCACGACCGTTGTCATCGGTGACTAAAACTTCGCCAGAGCGGGTAATAACGATCTTTTCGTTTTTTCCACTCGTGACATAACGCATGGTCGAGGTAAAGCGAACCACACCCGCGCTTTTAGTCTCAACCTGACTCGCGACAGCAGCACGTGAGGCGGCACCGCCGACGTGGAAAGTACGCATGGTGAGCTGAGTACCCGGCTCACCGATCGACTGCGCTGCGATCACACCGACAGCTTCACCCACATTAACTGGCGTACCACGACCGAGATCACGCCCGTAACACTTGGCGCACAGACCATAGCGGGTATCACAGGTCAAAGGCGTACGCACCTTCACTTCATCTACACCCAGTTGATCAATCAGGTCGCATAAATCTTCGTCAATCAGCGTACCCAGATCGATCACCGTCTCGTCCGTTTCTGGATCAATCACATCGGCAATGGTGACACGGCCTAATATCCGCTCACGCAGCGCTTCAATGACTTCACCGCCTTCGATCAAGGCCTTCATGGTGACGCCATTTTCGGTACCACAATCATTTTCGACAACAACCAAGTCTTGTGTCACGTCGACGAGACGACGGGTCAAATAACCCGAATTAGCCGTTTTTAAAGCAGTATCAGCCAAGCCCTTACGTGCACCGTGTGTCGAAATGAAGTACTGAAGAACGTTAAGACCTTCACGGAAATTAGTCGTAATCGGTGTTTCAATAATCGACCCATCCGGCTTCGCCATCAAACCGCGCATCCCTGCTAACTGACGTATTTGCGCCGCAGAACCCCGAGCACCCGAGTCAGCCATCATGTAAATGGAATTAAACGATTCTTGCTTGACTGTTTTACCGTAACGATCAACAACCTCTTCATGGCCCAATTGATCCATCATCACCTTGGCCACTTGATCGCCGGTACGACCCCATATGTCGACTACTTTGTTATAGCGTTCGCCGAAAGTAACTAGCCCATTTGTATATTGGCTCTCTATCTCTTTGACCTCTTCTTCAGCCGCCGCAATGATC
>JAZKFR010000096.1:21520-31598 GCA_040386295.1 Pseudomonadota bacterium
AACCAGCATGTCATCGGAACAAATAGAGATCCCAGCACGCGTCGCGAGTCGGTAGCCATGCTGCATCAACTGATCCGCGAAAATAACAGTGTCTTTTAAGCCGCAGCGACGGAAGGCCGTGTTGATAAGCTTTGAGATTTCTTTTTTCTTTAACGCCTTGTCCAACACACTGAACGGCAAGCCCTTAGGCAGTATTTCTGAGAGCAAAGCACGCCCCGCAGTAGTGTCATAACGCGTAATTTTCTCGACCCAGTTATGCTCTTCATTTTTTTCGTATTCGCGAATACGCACAGTAATCTTGGCGTGCAGCTCAAGTTCGCCGGCCTGCATCGCACGCGATACTTCGCCCAGATCGAGAAAAATCATTCCCTCGCCTTTGGCGTTAATGCGTTCACGCGTCGCGTAGTACAGGCCAAGCACGATATCTTGTGAGGGAACGATAATCGGCTCGCCATTAGCGGGCGATAACACGTTGTTGGAAGCGAGCATCAGGGTACGCGCTTCCATTTGCGCTTCTAAAGAAAGAGGCACGTGCACGGCCATCTGATCGCCATCGAAGTCGGCATTGAAGGCAGCACAAACTAAAGGGTGCAACTGAATTGCTTTGCCTTCGATCAACGTCGGCTCAAAAGCCTGAATGCCTAGCCTGTGCAAAGTGGGCGCACGGTTAAGCATGATCGGGTGCTCGCGAATGACTTCTTCGAGAATATCCCAGACGACAGGCTCTTCCGCCTCAACCATTTTTTTCGCCTGCTTGATCGTCGTCGACAGACCCATGACTTCGAGGCGATTGAAAATGAACGGCTTGAACAACTCTAAGGCCATCAATTTGGGCAAGCCGCATTGGTGTAGTTTGAGTTGCGGACCGACCACAATGACCGAACGACCAGAGTAGTCCACGCGCTTACCAAGCAAATTCTGACGGAAACGTCCGCCCTTGCCTTTGATCATGTCCGCCAAGGACTTCAACGGGCGTTTATTAGCCCCGGTCATTGCTTTGCCACGGCGCCCGTTATCGAGCAAGGAGTCAACTGCTTCTTGAAGCATGCGCTTCTCGTTACGCACGATGATTTCTGGCGCTTTTAATTCGAGCAGGCGTTTTAGACGGTTGTTACGATTGATCACGCGACGATACAGATCGTTCAAATCGGAGGTGGCAAAACGCCCGCCATCCAAGGGAACCAAAGGACGCAAGTCGGGCGGCAGAACTGGCAGAACTTCCAGCACCATCCATTCCGGCTTGATCCCAGATTTTTGGAAACCTTCCAGGATTTTTAGGCGTTTTGAGAGTTTCTTGCTTTTGGTTTCAGAGCCTGTTGTTTCCAGTTCGCCACGCAGACGATCAACTTCAGAAACCAGGTCAATTGAGCGCAACAATTCGCGAACGCCTTCGGCACCCATCGCTGCGTAGAAATCGTCGCCGTACTCTTCAACCTTGGCCAGATAATCGTCTTCTGTCAGCAACTGACCTCGAACCAAGGGCGTCATTCCTGGCTCACAAACGACAAAGGCTTCAAAGTAGAGTACGCGCTCAATGTCGCGCAAGGTCATATCCAGAACCATACCAAGCCGACTCGGCAAGCTCTTTAAGAACCATATATGGGCGACAGGACTGGCGAGCTCAATGTGCGCCATGCGCTCACGACGAACCTTAGCCAAGGTCACTTCGACGCCACATTTCTCACAAATCACACCACGGTGCTTGAGACGTTTGTATTTACCGCATAAACATTCGTAATCTTTAGTCGGGCCAAAAATCTTGGCACAGAACAAGCCATCACGCTCTGGCTTAAAAGTACGATAGTTGATGGTTTCGGGTTTTTTAACTTCACCGTAAGACCACGAACGAATTTTATCTGGTGAGGCGAGACCGATATTGATCGCGTCGAACTGTTCTTCCTGTGTTACCTGTCTGAACAAATCAAGCAGTGCTTTCATTTTTCACTCCATTCGGGCGTGAGCATTAAAACTCTTAGGTGATTGCCGCAAACGCGGCAATCGTTTATCAACAGTATTTTGATATCTAGTTGGTCAAGCTCAAGCGGCAGCATTCGCGACAGCGCCTGCCATCTCAAGCTTGAATCCCACAGACTTAAAATCGCTCAAGGTCAATATCGATCGCTAAAGAACGAATTTCCTTAACCAGCACATTGAAGGACTCGGGCATGCCAGCATCGATTTTGTGATCTCCTTTGACGATGCTTTCATAGACTTTGGTACGACCGTTCACATCATCCGACTTCACTGTCAGCATTTCTTGCAGAACATAGGCCGCACCGTACGCTTCAAGCGCCCAGACTTCCATTTCGCCGAAGCGTTGTCCGCCAAACTGAGCCTTACCGCCTAGAGGCTGTTGTGTGACCAGCGAATAAGGGCCGGTTGATCGAGCATGCATTTTGTCGTCGACCAAATGGTGCAGTTTAAGCACGTGCATGTAGCCAACCGTGACAGGGCGTTCAAACTGCTCACCGGTACGACCATCGAACAGCATCATCTGACCTGATTCAGGCATGCCAGCCAGCGCCAACATCGCTTTAATTTCTTCTTCTTTGGCGCCATCGAAAACCGGCGTAGCAAACGGCACACCATTTTGCAAATTGCCCGCCATCTCCATAATTTCTTTGTCGTTAAGCTCGTCTAAATCTTCGGGCTTACCGCTGCTGTTATAGATTTGGTCAAGGAAGCCACGCACCTCTTTAACATTGGCTTCGCGCCGCAACATCGCAGCAATTTTGAAACCTAGGCCTTTTGCCGCCAAACCAAGGTGCACTTCAAGGATTTGACCGACGTTCATCCGTGACGGCACGCCCAACGGGTTTAGAACGATGTCGACAGGCTGTCCATCGGCCATGTACGGCATGTCTTGAATCGGCACAATACGCGAGACAACCCCTTTGTTACCGTGACGGCCGGCCATTTTGTCGCCTGATTGCAAACGACGTTTGACCGCGACATAAACCTTGACCATTTTTTGCACACCAGGCGGCAACTCATCGCCCTGGGTCAATTTTTTGCGTTTTTCTTCAAACGCAATATCAAAATCTTTGCGCGTTTGCTCTAAGCCATCACGTAGGGACTCAAGTTGCTGCGCAACTTCATCGTCTGCCATGCGAATATCAAACCAATGATGCGGATCCAAGCCATCAAGGTAGCTTTGTAGCACTGGACTGCCTTTTGCTAGTTTCTTCGGACCCCCGTTGGCTGCTTTGCCGACAATCAGCCGCTCGACTCGGGCAAAAGCATCGCGCTCAACGATACGCATTTGATCGGCAAGATCCAACTTATACCCGCGCAGATGGTCATCGATAATCGATTGCGCCCGTTTATCGCGCTCAATCCCTTCGCGCGTAAAGACTTGCACATCAATCACCGTACCTGAGATACCGGAAGGAACGCGCAACGAGGTGTCTTTTACGTCAGAAGCTTTTTCGCCAAAAATGGCGCGCAATAGTTTTTCTTCTGGGGTCAGTTGGGTTTCGCCTTTAGGCGTCACCTTGCCGACCAACACATCACCAGCGTCAACTTCGGCGCCGATATAAACGATTCCTGATTCATCAAGCCGAGATAACTGCGATTCGCCTAAGGAGGCTATGTCACGCGTAATTTCTTCAGAGCCCAACTTGGTATCGCGCGCCACAATCGACAGCTCTTCGATATGAATTGAGGTGAAGCGATCTTCCGCAACGACACGTTCAGAAATAAGGATGGAATCCTCAAAGTTGTAGCCGTTCCATGGCATAAAAGCGACGAGCATGTTCTGGCCTAGCGCCAACTCACCCTTATCGGTCGACGCCCCGTCAGCCACCACATCACCTTTAGCGATCCAATCGCCCACGCGAACCATAGGACGCTGATTAATGTTGGTATTTTGGTTAGAACGTGTGTACTTGACCAAGTTATAGATGTCGACACCCACTTCACCGGACACGGTTTCCGCGTCATTCACGCGCACCACGACGCGTGAAGCATCAACGTAGTCAACGATACCGCCACGCAATGCTTGCACAGCAGTCCCAGAGTCCACCGCAACGGTACGCTCAATGCCGGTACCGACAACGGGTTTTTCTGGACGCAGACAAGGCACTGCTTGGCGCTGCATGTTGGCACCCATCAAGGCACGGTTTGCATCATCGTGCTCAAGGAAGGGGATCAAAGAAGCCGCAACGGAAACAATTTGTCCCGGTGCAACGTCCATGTATTGAACACGCGCAGGCTCGGCCAGAATCGTTTCGCCTTTTTCTCTACAGGTCACCAAGTCATCGGACAAGGCACCCCGATTAAGCGTCGAGTTAGCCTGGGCGATGATGTAATTACCTTCTTCAATCGCTGACAAATACTCAATTTGATCCGTTACTTTGCCGGAAACAACCTTGCGATAAGGTGTTTCTAGAAAGCCGTAATCGTTGGTTCGCGCAAACAAAGCCAATGAATTGATCAAACCGATATTCGGCCCTTCAGGCGTTTCGATCGGGCAAACTCGTCCGTAGTGTGTTGGATGCACATCGCGCACTTCGAAGCCAGCGCGCTCACGCGTCAAGCCGCCTGGACCTAAGGCAGAAACACGGCGTTTGTGCGTAATTTCAGACAAGGGGTTGGTCTGATCCATAAACTGCGACAACTGACTGGAACCGAAAAACTCTTTAATTGCTGCGCTAATCGGCTTCGCATTGATCAAATCATGCGGCATTAGATTATCGGATTCAGCTTGCGAGAGGCGTTCTTTAACCGCACGCTCGACACGCACCAAACCTGCCCTGAACTGGTTCTCAGCCAATTCACCCACAGAGCGCACACGGCGATTACCCAAGTGATCGATGTCGTCAATCTCTCCGCGCCCATTGCGCAAATCAACCAGAATTTTGATGACTTCAACGATATCGCGCGGGCTAAGCGTTAATTGCGGGCGCACTTCGCACTGTGCATTAAGCGTTTTTAATTGAGCGGCTAGAGCCTGTGCCTCAGCCTCGCTCAGGTTTTCAGCGACAGGACGCCAGCCGTAAGACAGCTCGGAGAGGAGCTGCTCGACCGTAACAGCAGAACCCCCCGCAGCAGCGTTAATCGCTTTGACAATACTTTCATGTTTCGAGGGAACCTGTTTCACCATCACCTTGAACTCAACTACCTCCTGACGCAAAACGCGGCGGTTGAATTTCATACGGCCAACGCTCGAGAGATCGTAGCGTTCATCGGCATAGAAAAGGCCGTTGAACAATATCTCGACAGATTCCTCAGTGGGCGGCTCGCCCGGACGCATCATGCGATAAATAGCGACCCGCGCCGCTTGTCTTGACGCCGTATCATCAGCACGCAAAGTTTGTGAAATAAAGCCGCCACGATCTAGATCGTTAATATACAAAGTCTGTAAAGAGTCGATGCCCAGCTCAGCTAACTTGGCCAGCAAAGCTTCGGTAATTTCATCGTTAGCATTGGCCAGGACTTCTCCAGTCTCTTTGTCAATGACGTTTTGGGCAACTACTCGGCCAACCAGGAAGTCCTCGGGAACGACGAGACGCTTGATGCCTGCTGCGTCAAGATCACGAATATGTTTGGCGGTAATGCGTTTGTTTTTCGCGACAATTGTTTTGCCCGCTTTATCGTTAAAATCAAAACGCGCCATTTCGCCGCGTAGGCGTTCTGGAACTAATTCAAACTCAATCCCTTTTTTACCCAAACGGAAAGTGTCGAATTCAAAAAATTCGCGGAGGATTTGCTCTGGTGTTAAACCCACTGCTTTGAGCAGAGTAGTCACAGGCATTTTACGACGACGATCGACACGGAAGAAAAGTGTGTCTTTGGGATCAAACTCAAAGTCCAGCCAAGAGCCGCGATAAGGAATAACGCGTGCGGAGAACAAAAGCTTCCCGGAGCTATGCGTTCTACCACGATCGTGCTCAAAAAAGACGCCTGGTGAACGATGCAACTGAGAAACGATCACCCGTTCTGTGCCATTCACAACGAAGGAGCCAGTCGTCGTCATCAGCGGAATTTCGCCCATGTACACTTCTTGCTCTTTGACTTCTTTAATCGTCTCGGGCGCTTCTCGATCCATGATGATCAATCGCACTTTGGCGCGCAAAGCTGATGCGAAGGTCAAACCTCGCTGCTGACACTCTTTGACATCGAAGGCCGGCTCAGCTAAGGCGTAACTAACAAACTCTAAGCGCGCATTACCGCTGTGGCTGACAATCGGAAAGATTGAAGAAAACGCAGCCTGCAAGCCTTGACTTTTCCGCTTTGAGGGCAAGGCCTCCGCTTGCAGAAAAGCAGTGAAAGAATCGAGTTGCGTCGCCAACAAAAAAGGTACGTCAAGCACGCTGGCGCGCTTGGCGAAACTTTTGCGGATACGTTTTTTCTCGGTGTAAGAATAGGTCATGGTCGCGCTCCGAGCTCAGAAAGCAAAATCTTCAAATACAAAAATGCACAACCGGCGAAAGTAAAAAACTCTGGTCGGCATGCAACGAACAAAAGCAAATGAAATGCTTAGACGCACAAATGAAGGAAACAGTTTGTCCGATAAACACAAGCCACACTTGCGTTTGCACGCTGCGTTAGCGTCATAGAAAATGCGGTGACAACATTCTCTGAAAAAACACAAAAGGGCTGACGGCAAAAACCGGCAGCCCGATCAAGCTACAAAAAATTACTTGACTTCAACCTTGGCGCCCGCATCCTCAAGCTGCTTCTTGAGTGCTTCTGCGTCGGCTTTAGGAATTGCTTCTTTAACTGGTTTGGGCGCGCCATCGACGAGATCCTTAGCTTCTTTCAAGCCAAGACCCGTTGCCGCACGTACAACTTTAATCACTTCAACTTTCTTCTCGCCGCAAGCGATTAAGGTGACGGTGAATTCAGTTTGCTCTTCCACCGCAGCAACCGCCGCACCAGGCGCTGCAACTGCCATGGAGGCTGCGGAAACGCCAAATTTTTCCTCAAACGCCTTAACGAGATCGTTGAGATCCATCACCGTCATCGCACCGACTGCGTCAAGAATGTCTTCTCTGCTTATTGCCATTTTTAATCAACCCCTAAATCTGAATACTGGTAAAAGATGTGAGACAGCTTTTTTTGCTAAATTTTTGCCATGCCTAAGAAACAAGTTTATACGGCAGAGGCTTCACGCTGTTTCGCCAAGGCCGCGAGGGCACAAGCAAAACCAGTCACCGGCGCCTGCATAATGCCCAGCAATCGAGCAAGTAACTCTTCACGACCCGGAATGGACGCAAGCGCTTGCACCCCTGCTTTGTCGAGCACGTTGCCGGCATAACAACCGGCTTTCAATACCAACTTATCATTGGTCTTGGCAAAGTCATTCAGCACTTTTGCTGCGGCAACGGGATCAGACGACATGGCATAAATCAAAGGCCCGGTCATTTGCTCTGTTAAGCCAGCAAAACTACTACCTGCTACGGCACGGCGTACCAGGGTGTTTTTAAGCACACGCAGATACACTCCAGATTTACGCGCTTGGGCACGAAGACGGGTCAAGTCAACAACGCCGACACCGTTATACTCTGCCATCACGAGCGTCTGGGCACTGGCCACTTCAGCAGATACAGCAGCAACAACTGCCTTTTTTTCATCAAGATTGAGACCCACTGGTCTTGCCTCCTATCAAGTCAACACACGGCACGTCCGGTTGGATGCGCCGCACCTACGGCGACCTGTGCAGGGGTATTACAGCGACTAATAAGCAACTGCAAATCCTGTTCGGGTGCACCATCTACGCAGGCAGCTCACGCCATTAAGTGTGAAGAAGAACGACTCACACACCTACGGTCTTTGACGATCTACGGCGTTGCGAAATTCACACGCCGATAGCCCAAAGCACTTTGCGAAGCGAGAATCGAGAATCCGCTTCTTTATTTCTTAAAGCGTGGACGCATCCACACGTACTCCCAAGCCCATGGTGCTTGAGAGCGCAACTTTCTTTAAATACTGCCCTTTAGAGCTGGCCGGTTTTGCTTTGACCAAAGCTTCTACCAGTGCTTTGAGGTTGTCCTGCAACTGTTCGACACTGAAAGAAGCTCGACCAATTGTGCTGTGCACAATGCCGCCTTTGTCAGTCCGATACTGAACCTGACCAGCCTTAGCATTTTTCACCGCTGTGGCGACATCCATAGTCACGGTTCCAACCTTTGGATTTGGCATCAAACCACGCGGACCGAGGATCTGACCGAGCTGACCGACAACACGCATCGCATCAGGCGTTGCAATCACCACGTCAAAATTCAAATTACCTGCTTTAATTTGCGCCGCAAGATCATCAAAGCCGACGATATCAGCACCTGCAGCCTGCGCTATTTCTGCCTTTTCGCCTTGCGCGAAGACAGCAACGCGCACGGTTTTACCCGTGCCTGCTGGCAAAACTACCGAACCACGAACCAATTGATCAGATTTACGAGCATCGATACCTAAGTTGACCGCAACATCAATCGATTCATCGAATTTAGCAGTTGCGCCTTCTTTTGCTAACTTGAGTGCGTCGGCAACAGAATATGCTTTGTTGCGATCGACTTTGCCTTGTAAGGCTTTTTGGCGTTTGCTTAACATCGTCATCTTAGAGCCCCTCTACCGTAATGCCCATGGAACGAGCGCTGCCTGCAATCGTTCGAACCGCTGCGTCCATATCAGCAGCAGTCAGGTCGGGCATTTTTGTCGTTGCAATCGCCTCACATTGAGCACGAGTCAACTTACCTACTTTGTCTGTATGCGGCTTAGGACTGCCTTTTTGCACACCCGCTGCTTTTTTGATCAAAATAGTCGCAGGCGGCGTTTTCATAATAAAAGTAAAGCTTTTATCGGCAAACGCAGTAATCACTACCGGAATCGGCAATCCAGGCTCGAGACCTTGGGTTTGCGCGTTAAACGCTTTGCAAAACTCCATGATATTGAGTCCCCGCTGACCTAGCGCAGGACCAATCGGCGGCGATGGATTTGCTTTGCCAGCCGGCACTTGCAACTTGATAAAACCAATGATTTTTTTTGCCACAGTGAGTCAACTCCTTTAAATGGGTTCAAACGCGCCGAAACTTAGATACGCTCCCCGACAACAAACGCGAGCCACAAGGCTGCACCACAGTATCCCTTAGCGATAAGCGCGGGATTCAAACAAGAAGCACAAATTAGACTTTTTCAACCTGCGCAAATTCCAACTCTACCGGCGTAGCACGACCGAAAATGGTGACAGAAACGCGCAGGCGGTTCTTTTCATAATTCACGTGTTCAACAGCACCGTGAAAATCGGTGAAAGGACCTTCTTTAATGCGCACTACTTCACCCGGTTCAAACAAGACTTTGGGGCGTGGTTTCTCAACACCATCCTGCATTTGCTGCATGATTTTGGCGACTTCTTTTTCGGATATCGGCGTTGGCTGGTTCCCTGTTCCCCCGACAAAGCCCGTCACTTTCGGCGTGCTTTTAACTAAATGCCAGGAGTCGTCGTTCATCTCCATTTCGACCAAAACGTAACCCGGAAAGAATTTACGCTCAGATATGCTTTTTTGCCCCATTTTCAGTTCAACGACTTCTTCGACGGGAACCAAAATGCGGCCAAAAGCGCTTTCCATTTTTTGCCGCTCAATCCGTTCGACTAGCGCACGCTGAACGCTTTTTTCAAAACCGGAATAGGCGTGCACGACATACCAACGCATACTCATGATTTTTTCCATCCAAGAATCAAGTCATACAGTAGCCACTCAAGGCTTTTGTCGGTCAGCCACAAGAAGAGCGCCATAACCACGACAAAAGCAAAGACAGCCAAGGTCATTTGCATAGTCTCCTTGCGGGAAGGCCAGACTACTTTTTTCGTCTCGTTAATAGCTTCTTTTGAAAACTCAAAGAAGCGCCCTCCTGGACTGGTTTTCCAAGCAATAGCGGCACAGAGAATAAGCCCAGCGAAGACGACGAGCACACGCAGAATCATCGCCTGCTCTGCAAGCAGGTAGAAACAGACAACGCCGGAAATAAGAAAAACCAGCGCTAAAGCGAACTTAATTTTATCGGCCATTTCGTCAGCTTTAGTCATGAATGGCAGGGGCAGAGGGAATCGAACCCCCAACCTTCGGTTTTGGAGACCGACGCT
>JAZKFR010000097.1:0-5453 GCA_040386295.1 Pseudomonadota bacterium
GTGCACGCGGAAGTTCAGCAGGCTTGAAGTTGCTCGCGGCCTTTCGGCGTTGGGCCGAACAGCGCCAGGCGCACGAGCTCAGTATCAATATGAGCGTGGCGATTCACATCGAGCGCTTTAATCGCATGATGACGAAGCTGGGTTTTAACTGTTGTGGGGCTAATTTTTGGTTGCCGTTAAACAGTACAGGCGATAGCGCGGCTAAGTAGGCATGTTGTACTCGGGCGAGCGGGTAAGGTTAAGAGAAGTTTGGCGGGCTTTGTTGTTGCTTCTCTGTTGCGTTTTTCCCTCTCCCGCCCTTGCCAGGGCACCCTCTCCCACAAGTGGGCGAGGGGAAAGCTAGCGTTGGGGGAAGGCGTTTAGGTTAGGGGCTCGTGCACCTTTTGCTTCACGTGGGGCTCACTGATTTGTTTATTCTTTTTTGCTTGGATCGACGCTAGGAGGGCATTATCCAGTGGGCGTTGATGGGCGAAAGCCGATCTCCAGGCTTGTTTCACTGTAACTCTCGCCACGAGATGCGGCGCGCGGAGCTGATGCCTGCCGTGAGCACGTCGCTGCTGGTTTGTACTCCGTTGGCCAGGGTGCCGATGACTTTTAGGATGTTGCTCGGCAGTTTGACGACGACAAAGCCGACGATGATGGTGTCCGAGAATTTTTCGCCGATGCGGTTATTGGCCGCCAAGCCTTGCGGCAGATAGCTGCCGGTACAGGCTGAGATTTGGTATTTGTAGCTGACGCCGCCGGTCGTGCAGGCCGAGATATTGGTCGGTTGGTTGGTGAACGCGAGCAGGGTGTCGCGGATCAGTTGCGGGCTCATATTGACGCGTTCGCCTAGGTGTTGATCGAAGTCGATAAACCATCCGTTTTGCCCTGTCAGATCGAGTGTGAGCGCTGCATTGCTGATGCTCGTCACGCCCTGGCCTTGGACGGTTGAGCCTGTTACAGGCGCTAGCGTGCGTTGCAGCACTTTGTTATTGCGCACTTGCGCGAGAGGGGTAGCGCTGTCTTTGATGGCGTAGAGGCTTTGCGTTTGTTTGCTGCTCAGATCGCTTAGCCCCAAATAGCTGCCCGTGCCCACGAAGACCATATCGTGCATGCCGGCGCAACGACCCAGTTCGGGTGCTGCGGTAATGGCTTGCGCCAGGCCGTTACGGTCAGTCAGCTCAGCCAGTTTGAGGATGTTTTTGCTGGCCAGATCAATGCGCCAGAGATTGCCCAAATAGTCCCCCGCATAAACGCGCAGTGCGCGGTTGTCGACTTGTCCGTCTTCTGCCCAGGCGGTGATTTTGCCCAAGCCGCTGGGCGTGCTCGTGCTGCCGGCGGCGGTGCCGATTTTGTCGAGCACTTGCCCGTTTGCCGCGTCTAGAACGTAGAGATAGCCTTTGCCGTCGCCAGGGTTGACGTTGTTATAGCCGGAGCTGACGAGCACGACCCACTTGCCATCAGACGGGCGTTTGGTGATCACTGGATTGCCGTAGGTGTAGCCAAGATCGCTATCCGCGACCGGACACAGCGCGCTATCCGCGCAAATTTCCCATAAGGCCTGGGGCTGTTCTGGATTGCTCACATCGAGTGCGTAGAAGCCTCGTCCGCCCTTGTTTAAGCCGCCGACCAAAATGGTTCTCCAGACGCCATTGATTTGCACATCACCCAGTTCAGGTGAGCCATCGACAAAGTACTGATGGTGATTGGCGTAGGCGTTATCGGCGAGTTTCCATAGGTTAGGCAGTACCTGACGCGGCGCATAAGCCCATAACTCGGCGCCAGCGTCTTCTTCGCTATTGGCTTTAAAGGCGTGCAGCATGCCGTCGTTCGCGGCGACGTAGAGCATCGCGGTGCGTGTGGCGTTGGCCGCTTTGAACTCGGCGTATCCGCTGTCCTGGTAATACCAACGCGGGGCGCGTAAGTACATTGGTTTGGCGTTGGCAATATCGCCTAAAACATGGCGACGCGGCCGATACACGCTGTTACCCAGCGCGTCGTAAGGCGTTTCCATGAGTTGCTGGCCGCGCAGATAATTGAGCATGTTTTCACCATTCTCTGCGTGCTCTTTTTGCGCTGCGCTGAGGCTGGCGCATTGCGACAAAACGCTGTTAGCACGACATTTATTGGCTAACCAGGCTTGTTCATCCGCCGTCAGCGCGCTCCAGCGCAAAGGTTTTAGCGCCATTTGGTCGCTCTGTACGTCCAGGGTGTAAATCGTTCGACTGTCTTGCGCATCGTCTACGCGATTATCGAGCTGGTTGGTCGCTAGCCAAGAAACGGCGCTCAGCACTTCGCCGCTGGCGGGGTCGATTTTTTTGGCAATGACTTCGCCGTCCCAATAACCCGAGGTGAAAGTGGCTTGAAAAATATCGTTATCCCCAGGCGCGACGATGGCGTTACTGGTCGCCGACGCCGACGCCGACCCGGTGCGTACCTGCATGGTGTTGAGCACTTCTTTGAGTCCCGCCGCCAAGGCATCGGGCGCGCCAACACTGAAGTATTTGCCGTGTCCATTGACGGCGGCGTGCCATAGATCGTCTACCGTGCTGTCGCTATCGGCGACCGGCAGCGGCCAATTGCATACTGCGTTGCCATTCGTACCATTAGCACCATTCGTCCACTCGCAATTCGTCGCCGCCTGTTTGATTTTGGCGAAATCGCAGCTGCTTTCGCCGTTCGCACCCAAGCTGCCGCCGCAGACGGCCGTTTCATAATCTGCTCGATAGTTCATTTGTCCATCAACGCCCAAGCCAATCGTAAACGTCGTCATGTGCTGTTCTGGATTGGGGTCTTTGCTGCTGGTCGGCACGTTCGCTGTCCACGGGTTGTCAGGAGCACCGCTGATTTGGCTGCTCGTCGCCGGACGTAAATCACGCGCGTAGTAGTAAAGCGCGACGTCCGCCAGCGAAGGTGCCGCCGTGCCGCCGCTTAAATTGCCGTCGAAGCAGCCGTTGCTGCGCGTACAGTAATTACCGCCATTCGCCTCGCTGGCGCTGACGTTGTCTTGGTTACCAATGCTGAGCAATAGGCTGTTGGCGCTGTCGTTCCAATAACCATCGGTGGTCATGATCGAATAGTTTTGTTGGCAGGAGTATTGCACCGGGTCATAGCTTGCTTTGCCTGAGAACATTTCGCCCACCGCCGATAAGGCGATGCGCAAAGGCGTTCCGCCCGAGGGGTTTTGGCTAAACAAGGTGTTGTACCAAGTTTGTTTTTGGCTATTGCTGAGGTCTTGGATAGGTACGTAATCCGCGCTGCTCGTCGCCGCAAAGCTGGTGTTGTGAATCGTCGTGAAGCCGAGGCGATAGTCGCTCGTTAAGCTGGTAAACGCCTGGCTGACGCCCGCTTTCATCGCCTGCATACGGCTGCGATAGTAGCTGTACCAGTTGGCGAAATTGGTCATTTCTTCGTCCCCCGTGCACACCCCCGCCGTCATCACGCAATCGCCACGCCCTGGGTAGTAAGGGTAGGTTTGTGCGCTGCTCAGGTTCACCCGAGAGAACAGCAGCTGGGTCAGCACGCTGCCGCTGAACGCGCTTGTGCTGACCGGGATATAACGCGATACGCCACCGCTCAAGGTGGTGGTCGAAACAGCAACGCCGCCGCCAGCGGTGACGTTGATCACGTAGTTGTTCGGCGCGCTGCCGTTATTCAGCGGCGCATCGATACAGACGCGGTTCGCCGCTGCACTTTGTCCGCCACACGCGGTGTTGACTCTGGCGCTGTATTCCCAAGGGCTGGTATTGAGGTAGGCGTTAATACGCTGACTGACGGCACTCGCGGCGCTGCTACGAGCAGCGGTTTTATTGCTGCCAAAGGTGGATAAGCCGCCGTTCAGAACTTCAACGAAGGGACCACCGGCAGGGCCGACCGTGATGCTGGAGATTAAGCTGAGGCCGCTGCTACCCGTGCCCGAATTATTGATCGTCAGCGTGCCGCTCGCGCTGCTGAGGTAGGTGCTCGGGGCGTTGACGGCAAGCGAGAAGCCGAGCTTGTTTTCGGCATTCACGGGCTGCCCCGTTTGATCCGTGGTGTACAGCACCACGGTGTCGTCGAGGTTAGGCAGATTTAAAGCAAACGAGAGGCAGCTCGGTGTGGTGTTTTTGCTGCACGCTTTGTACGGCCTGGCCGGCCAGTTCCAGCTGTTGTTGATGACACGCGCTAGCAGCGTTGCCGTATTCATGCGTTCACTCGCGCTGTTTGTCCCGGCGCTGACGACTAGGCGCCATTGGGCATTGAGGTAGGCCATAGACGCCGTGCCCACGCTGCTCACCCCATTGCCATTGATGATCAAGGGTGTCTCGCTGCCGCTAGTGGGATCGACCACGCTCAGCTGGGCGATGCTCACCGCGTCGTCTGAAGCGGAGTCGCCGATTTTGACGCTGGCGTAGGTCACCGCCGACGCCGCTTTAGTCGGAAAACGCACGTAGCGATAGAGTGCGGTTTTTTTGCCCTGGCAGGTTCCCGCCAGGGCAGTGCTCAGATCGGCATGCGCAGCGCTATCGCACCAGCGTAGTTTGGCGGGGTACGGATAGCTCAGCGCACTCCCCGCCGGCGGCACATCGCCTGGATTGACTTTGATGCACACCTTCAAATCGTCTGCCGTGCAGTATTCACCCGCCTCGAGCTTGAAGTAATAAGGCGCACCGTAACGGTAGCGTGTGTTGCCGTTAACGCTGCCGTAGGCAAAGGTGCTGGACGGGTAGACATAGCCGTTGGCGTTTGTTTTGCAGTGATCGCTATCGTTCGTTGCGGCGCTCTGTGCATCGCAAAAAACGCGTTCTGGATACTGCGTGGTCAGGTTGATGCTGGTCGCGTTAATGTCGAGCTGGTTTTTGTTTTGCACATTGAAGCCGTCAGTACGCACCACAGTCCAGCCGCTGGTATTGGCGGCCGTATTCGATTTGAACTGGTTAGCCCGATTGCTGCCGTCGTAATCAACGGGGGGCGCGTAACGCACTGCGGGGTTGTAGTACTGCTTATTGAAGTCGGCGCTCATGAACGGCGGATCGCCGAGCAAGCAGCTTTGCCGATTCGTCGCGCTGCTGCGTCCAGAACCATCGGCGGCGAGCTTGCAATGCGCCTCGTCTTGCACAAAATCGGGGCTGAACTCCCAGTCGGTCGAGCCAGAATCATCGAGGATAAACATGATGTTCGGTTTTACCGTGATGGCCGCGTTGATGTTGGCCAGCGGCATATCCGACAAATCGGTAGGCGCGGCTAGGCTCAATGACGCAAAACTCAAGCTGCTAAGGCAAAGGATCCAGCAGCGGAAAAGATGTTTCTGTATTCCCCTGCGCCCGCCTGAAGAGAAATTCAAACCGGGGGTGAGCCTTGTTGTAGCCAGGCTAGGCGCAGCCGACACGGCATCGCTTTGCGTGTGCGTTTGAGTGCACGTTTGAGTGTGCGTTTGAGTGTGCGTTTGAGTGTGCGTTTTAATGCGCGTTTTAATGCGCGTTTTAATGCGC
>JAZKFR010000098.1:0-8136 GCA_040386295.1 Pseudomonadota bacterium
CATGAAACTTCTTGTTATCGGATCTGGTGGCCGCGAACACGCACTCGCTTGGCGTCTCTCACGAGCACCCGGACTACAAAAAATCTATGTTGCGCCAGGCAACGCCGGCACCGCCCAAGAACCTGAATTAGAAAACATCCCGCTCAGCGACCCCAGCGCGCTCGCTGATTTTGCCGAGCGTGAACAAATACACCTCACACTCGTCGGCCCAGAAGCTCCTTTAGCAGCCGGCATAGTCAACATTTTCCGGGCACGCGGACTGAAGATTTTCGGCCCGACAAAAGAGGCAGCTCAGCTCGAAAGTTCCAAAGATTTTGCCAAACGCTTCATGCAGCGGCACCACATTCCGACCGCAAGCTTCGCCAGTTTTACCGACGCGCAACAAGCGCATGCCCACATTGACGCTCAAGCAATCCCGATTGTCGTCAAAGCAGACGGGCTTGCCGCAGGCAAAGGCGTCGTCGTGGCACTCTCACGCGAAGAAGCACACCACGCAATCGACCAGATGCTGACTGAGCCTGGCGCCAGGGTCGTCATCGAAGAGTTTCTCGCCGGCGAAGAAGCCAGTTTCATCGTCATGGTTGACGGCAAAAACGTCCTCGCCCTCGCCTCCAGCCAAGACCACAAACGCATCGGCGATGGCGATACAGGCCCAAATACCGGTGGCATGGGTGCCTATTCACCTGCCCCCATCGTCACCCCAGCGATACACGCCAAGGTCATGCGTGAAATCATCATGCCCACCGTGCGTGGCATGGCTGCCGATGGCATTCCTTACACCGGCTTTCTCTACGCAGGTCTAATGATTAGCCCTAACGGCACAGTCAAAACCCTAGAGTTCAATTGCCGCATGGGCGACCCCGAAACACAGCCGATCATGATGCGGCTCAAATCAAACTTCCTCACCCTGCTCGAACACGCTGTCGCCGGAAAGCTCGACCAAATCGAAGCCGAATGGGATCGCCGAGTCGCCCTCGGCGTCGTTCTTGCCGCTGCGCATTACCCCAGCAAACCGCGCCAAGGCGATGTCATCAGCGGACTCACCGACACGAGCGAGGCAAGCCAAGACGAGCTGCATGTCTTCCACGCTGGGACTGCGCAACAAAACGCGCAGGTTGTCACCGCCGGCGGTCGCGTGCTCTGCGTAACCGCCTTAGGAGAAAACGTAAAGCAAGCGCAACAACGCGCCTACGACAGACTCATCGGCATTCATTTTGACGGCATGCAATACCGTCGAGATATTGGCCATCGTGGCATCACAAAATAAATAACAAGACAAAGCAAGAAGATGATCGACAAACTCGCCCTCAGCGATTATTTCACTAGTCTACAAACCAAAATTGTCGCGCGCGCCGAAGCGCTAGAAGGCGTAACAGGAGGGCGCTTTAAGCGCGATGCTTGGACGAAAACAGGGGCCGAGCTCGCAGGAGCCGAGCCCACTAGCACTGCGGCTGACGCAGACGCATTCAAGTTAAGTGGAAAAGGCCTCAGCTGCATCATTGAAGAAGGTGAAGTTTTCGAACGTGGTGGCGTCGCTTTCTCGCACGTCGGAGGCGCCCAACTTCCTGCTTCTGCCAGCAGCAAAAGGCCAGAACTGGCCGGCTGTAGTTTTGAAGCGATGGGCGTATCCGTGGTACTGCACCCGAAAAACCCCTACTGCCCGACGGTGCACATGAATGTCCGCGCGCTTGTCGCACAACCCTCAGCAGAGCAGCCAGGCGAAGCAATTTGGTGGTTCGGCGGCGGCATGGACCTAACGCCGTATTACCCATTTGCAGAAGACACGAAACACTTCCACCGCAGCTGTCGAAACGCATTGCAAAGCTTCGGCACGCAAACCCATGCGCGCTACAAAAAATGGTGTGACGATTATTTCTATTTAAAGCATCGTCGAGAAGCTCGTGGCGTCGGCGGCATTTTTTTCGACGACCTGAATAAATCACCAGAAACGGCAGAAACAAAAAACAGCAGCGAAGATAAGGGGGAGAAAAATCAATTTGAGCGCTGTTTTGCCCTAACACGCTCCGTCGGCGACGCCTTTATCGGCGCCTATTTCCCCATAATCGAGCGCCGCCACAACATCACGTATGGCGAGCGCGAACGCGATTTTCAGGCGTACCGACGCGGACGCTACGTCGAATTCAACTTAGTTTGGGATCGCGGCACCCTGTTCGGGCTGCAAACAGGTGGGCGTACCGAGTCAATCCTCATGTCCCTGCCGCCCACAGCAAAATGGCGCTACGACTGGCAACCAGAGGCAAACACAGCCGAAGCGGAACTCTACGCAGCGCTCATCCCGCGCGACTGGCTCGCCGAATAAATCGAGCCATCTACTTCAGCTTGCCACGTACCACACGCACGCGCTCAGGCTTCTCGACTTTAAGTTCGCCGGCACCGCCGCGCAAATTGCCGCAAGCGCAAGCAGATTGAATATAGGGCGCCGAGCTAACGACCGTCGTACACTCAAGACACTCGTAATACAAATCGCCGCCCACAGGCAAATTGGCCGGATCAGGCGCTGGCTCGACAGCTTGAAACAAATAAATTTTGCGCAAGTCGATGCTCGGTATTGCCATTGCTTTTACTCCTAATGTTCATCCAGACAAAATAGAAAAAGCGCGCACGCAGTCAACAATCAGCGCAAAACCCCCACACAGCAAGCCAAATCTACAGCACCTCGGCAGCATGATCGGCCAAACGCGAACGCTCTCCACGTTGCAAAGTGACATGCCCGGAATGTGGCCAGCCTTTAAAACGATCAACCACATAAGTCAGGCCAGAGCTGCCCTCTGTCAAATAAGGCGTATCAATCTGCGCGATGTTACCCAGACAAATCACCTTGGTACCAGGGCCGGCACGGGTAATCAGCGTTTTCATCTGCTTCGGCGTTAAATTTTGCGCCTCATCGATAATCAAAAATTTATTTAAAAAAGTTCGCCCCCGCATGAAATTGAGCGATTTAATTTTGATCCGATTACGCACCAAATCACGCGTTGCACCCCGCCCCCAATCCCCTGCTTCGTCGTCTGTTTTATTGAGCACCTCCAAGTTATCTTCCAGCGCGCCCATCCAAGGTCCCATTTTCTCTTCTTCGGTCCCTGGCAAAAAACCAATATCCTCACCGACGGGAACAGTCACCCGCGTCATGATGATTTCGCTATAACGCTTACTCTCAAAAACCTGCGCCAGACCAGCAGCCAAGGTCAGCAAGGTCTTACCGGTACCCGCCTGACCGAGCAAGCTAACAAAGTCAATCTCCGGGTTCATCAACAAATTAAGTGCGAAGTTCTGCTCACGATTGCGCGCGTTAATTCCCCAAACCGTATTTTTACTGTGCGTAAAATCAATCAAAGTTTCCAGCTGCGCGACGTTGCCGACGACTTCTTGCACCAAAGCATAAAAAGGCTGAGTGCTTTCCTGATAAACGAACTCATTAACCAAGAATTGCGCGCAAAGAGCGCCTTTTAAGCGATAAAAAACACGTCCCTCTTTTACCCAAGAACGCATTTCTTCGCCGTGCTTATCCCAGAAATCACTCGGTAATTCACGCACCCCGGTGTACAACAAGTCGGTGTCCTCTAACACCTTGTCGTTGAAATAATCTTGCGCCTGCAAACCAAGCGCGCAGGCTTTAATCCGCATATTGATATCTTTGGAGACCAATATGACCGGACGTTCCGGGTAACGTCGCTGCAAATGGATAACGACTGCCAGGATTTGGTTATCCGCTTTCGCCGTCGGCAAAGCGTCTGGCAAATCAGCGGGAATCGCTTCTGTTTGCAAAAAAAGATGCCCACTCGCTAACTTATGCGAAGGCTCGTACAAAGGAATTCCGTGCTCAATACTTTCCGACAAACCACGCACAATATCGTCCAGAGCACGTGTTACCTGACGAGCATTTCTAGCGATTTCTGAAAGCCCCTTCTTGTTGTTATCCAATTCTTCTAAAGTCATGATCGGCAAAAAAACATCATGCTCCTCAAAACGGTAAACACTCGTCGGATCGTGCATTAGAACGTTCGTATCGAGAACAAATAACTTTTTTGCCCCAATGTCTTTATTTTTCTCAATTTTCAAAGCTGCTTTAACGACTGTTTTGCGCGCCATAAAAGATAACTTTCTAAGAACAAAAATTACTTAAAGCTCTTAATAAAATCGAGCACCCCCTGCGCATGGCCAGGCACCTTGATTGCCCGCCATTCTTTAATCAGCACGGCCTGAGGGTTGAGCACGAAAGTGCTACGCTCAATACCTCGAACTTGCTTTCCGTACATAGACTTAGACTTAATCACGTCAAACTGAGTGCAAAGAATTTCATCGCTATCTGAGATAAGCTCAAAAGGTAAATTTTGTTTCGCCTTAAAATTTTCATGCGATCTAATGCTGTCTCTTGAAACCCCAACAATCAAGGTATTCAATTGGGCAAATTCTTCATATAAATCACGAAACTGTTGTGCCTCAGTAGTACAGCCCGGAGTACTGTCTTTCGGATAAAAATAGATAACGAGAAAACGCCCTTGAGCGCTTGCTAGAGAAAAGATTTGTTCACCTGTAGCGGGCAGTCGGAAATCTGAAATCTGTTGATTAAGCATGAAGTTCCAATGACTAAAAAATAATTAAGTTGCCTGCTTAATGGCTAATACAGCCTGATTGCGCAAAGTACGTAATAAGGACAATTCTTTTTCAGAAACAACAATTTCCCCTGCATATTCACGCTCGGCATAAATCATTGCTACCGGAATACCCTTCATACACAGCGGAAAAACAATAAAAGTTTGCGCAGCAGAAACTTTACGGAACCAGGCTGGAATACGCTCAGCAATTTTTTCTTCTTGCGTATCACTGATGAGGATATCTACGCCTTTTGAAAGTGCAGCATGAAAAACATCAAGATTAGGCGCAAGAGAAAAAACAAAGTGTTTAGCCAGGTCTTGGATATTCGGACCAAAACCAAATCGTCCTGTCATTAAATTATTTCGCGCATCGCGGATGCAAAGAAGAACATGACGGAACCCCTTTGCTCTATACATCGTTTCAAGAATAATGCGCAAAACATCGTTCAGCTTAAAATCTTCGACTAAAGTATTACTAATGTCTTGAATACCACTCATCAGAATCGTTTCAGCTAATCTGGATGCCGCATCCGAGACAAGCGGTGAATCAGACGCTTGGGTCTTCACAAGTTCAGTCTCTGCGCGCGCGCTCAATTGCGCCTGATCCGCATCAGAAACAGCAGATTTCCTAGAAAAAATTAGGTCTGCTTTACCCGATCCCCACGCCTTAATTTGTTTTCCAAAAGCCGTCTTTTGCAAATTAACATGAATAAGATCGGAAAATTGAACCACCTCTTCCAGCGTTTTTTCGATTGTTGTGCGTAATTCTTTATCGCCGATACTGATGCTTTCAGCAAAACGCGTCAGTATTCTAGGTAATTCCTTATGTCGATTTTCAGGAGAGACATCATCGATAATCATGCCGCACAACTCGTTTGAGAACGCAGACAAATGGCGCAAACGATCTTCTAGACTGCCAGGTTTATGCACAATTCCAGACTCTAGCTTGCGCATACTATTAACGATAAGTTTAGGAAAACCCCAGCTCTCAGCAACACCAATCCCCAGATCCTCAAAAGATGCGCCCAAAACCTGTAAGGCAGAAGCTTCTTCTGAACCCGGTTTTTGCTGCACCAGGCGACGAATTTTCTCGTTTTCTTCGGGGAAATAATACTGGCTTAATAAACGACCCAGATTGTGAAACATAGCGCAAATGAATATCTGTTCAACATCGCGCACAGCGACCTGAATCGCGATATTTTTTGCCAACATCCCCGCCAAATTTGCACGCAAAAACTCTTCTCTAAGGTAAGTTGCGTTCCCCTGGTTTTGCAAATGCTCAAACAATAAAGTGGTAATCGTAATACTGCGCACTGCATCAAAACCAAGCACATGTAGGGCGCGTGAAATCGTGCTGATCTTGCCTGACTGAGAACGCGTATTAAAGTTAAATGCTGCCGAATTGACCAAACGGAGAATTTTATTGGTTAAGGCAAAATCTTTAAGAATTGCGTCAGAAAGCTTGGAAATATTATCGCGATCAGAACTCGTCAATTTATTGATCGCATTAACCGAATCCGAAAGCGCAGGGAAATCGTTGGTGTGGCGCATACGCCGCAGCAGAAAATCAATCGTACTGCGTTGACTATCTTGCCCCTCGAGCTGGGGCAGCGAACTAACTGCTGCCAAATCGAGATAAGACTCAATCGCCTGACGCATCGCATCAGCAGAAGCGTAACGACGCTGCGGATCTCGTGCCAAGGCCGTCAATAAAATACTGGCCACCTCGTCATCAAGCTTTAAATCAGGGTTTTTGGGTAGAACGATATCCTCGTTTGCAATCTGATTCATCAGATGGAAAGGATCATCACCACGGATCGCCGGCTCTGCCGTAAGTAGCTCGTAAAGCACCAAACCAGCGGAAAAAACGTCTGTTCGTTCGCTACTTTCCTGGCCACCAATGTATTCCGGTGCCATGTACGCTGGCGTTCCGACAAAAATTCCACTCGCGCTTGCTTCTGTCGATTTCGCTTTCTGCTCCACCTGAGCCGCGATACCAAAGTCCATGACACGCGGGACGCCTAGCTCATCTAGCAAAATATTATGCGGTTTGAGATCACGATGAATAATTCCCGCTGCATGGGCATGCGCAATCGCTTGTAGAACAGGAACCATCAATTTAAACGCTGTTGTTGGCGAGACAGCACCTTTGCTCTTTAAATACTCGCCAAGATTCTGCCCAGGCACATATTCAAAAACCAGGTAGGGATCTCCCCCCTCTTCACCCGCCTCAAAAATAGGCACGATATTACGGTGGCTCAACTGACTCACCATCCGCGCTTCCGCCAGCAGTTGTTGATTGCGCTGGGTATCAGAACGAGCAAAGTGCAAGGTTTTGATCGCAACCTCGCGCTGCAAATGGGGATCAAGCGCCAAATAAACAATACTTTGCGCCCCTCGACCCAATTCTCTCAGGATTTCAAAACGTCCGATTTTCTTACTCATTTTTTTGCCTGCGCATACCGTTAGCCTCGACAAAATACGCTCAGCACGCAACCTGAGCAGGATGGCTCGCTTCAAACAACGCCACACGACCCCCTGAGGTCAAGGTGACTGCCGCCGTTTCTATCTTATACACATTACGCTAGCGCGCTAACAGAGAAAGTTGAGTCGCTATAAATCGCAACGAACGCGACGAAACACAGCATACAAAACAGCACAAAGGTAGCGACTAAGTTATCAACTTAGATAGCGCAATCATCTATGAATGGTCGAGTAACCGCAAACACGTTACCATCGCAAAGTCGTTTGAGTTGCATTCTCAACTGAGGTTTTTGTTGCATAGACCCAAACTTAATCGGCTCAATCCTGGTCGGCCAAAAACGTCTGCGTTTTATCAAAAATCGATTACAAGCTGACCCTTCACCCATCGATCCATCAACCATCTATGAGGAGTCCTGATGAAACTTTACTACTCGCCCGGCGCTTGCTCTCTTGCCTCACATATCGTTTTGCACGAAGCAGAACTTAAATTTTCGGCAATTGCCGCACCGACCAAAACGCACACCCTAGCGGACGGAACGGACTACTACACAATCAACCCACTCGGCTATGTTCCCCTGCTGGAGCTAGACGATGGCCAACGTTTGCGCGAAGGCGCGGCTATTTTGCAATACATTGCAGACCAAGCCCCTGACAAAAATTTAGCGCCTAAAAATGGGACTTTTGCCCGTTACAAGTTGCAAGAATGGCTCAGTTTTATTAGCACGGAATTGCATAAAAATTTCTCGCCGCTATTTAGGCCAAACACCCCGGATGAAAGCAAAACTGCCGCATTGGCACAGCTGATGTCGCGCTTTAAGTGGCTTGACGGCGAGCTAGCGAATAAAAACTACCTAATGGGCGATGTTTTTAGCGTGGCTGACGCATATTTATTTACGGTTAGCAATTGGTCGCAACATGTCGGCCTCGATTTATCGAGCTTCTCCCATCTGCTCGCCTTGCGCGCTCGGATCAGCGCTCGTCCCGCCGTATTGGCTGCAATGAAAGCTGAAGGCCTAAACTCAGCGCAGAAATGAGTACT
>JAZKFR010000099.1:0-14581 GCA_040386295.1 Pseudomonadota bacterium
GGCGCCGGGTGTGCGGCCATACCGGCGGCCTTGTTGATGACGATCAGGTGCGCGTCCTCGAACAGGACGGTCAGGGGGATATTTTCCGGCTCCGGCTCGGCCGCTTCGGGCGCCGGTATGACCAGGTGGTAAGACCCAGCCTGCGCCTTTGCCGCGCAGAAAAGGCGGAACCGATTCGATAACGCTGGCGGTGCACAGTACCTGGGTGCCGCCCATGCTGATTAGAACTGAGCCTTCGGCGTGCCGGGTAAAGCTGCGCTGGAGGGTGAGCGGGCGTAGTTGTGATGCGGTGCGATGACTGGGGCGCATGGGAGTCCTAAGGTGGGTGTGGGGTTTGTGTTTGGCTTGCCAGGTATTCGGTTATGGCCGTTGGTTGCGCTTTATTTTGTGTGCTTCTGAATTGCCATACGAATTTCTTCGATGGCGCGTTCTATTTCTTCTTCGCTGAGCTCGTTTTTGCGCGTTGAGGCACGGCCAAATTCGCTTAATTTTCCAGTGAATGAGTGCGCTGACATGCTTTGCGTGGAGATGTTCAAAACGCTGCTTTCGGCGTCTAAATAAGGGTTTGACCAGTGCACGACAATCACCGAGAGATTGTCTGCATAGTTGCCAGCGCGTTGCTCTGCTTGGTCGAGCAAGGCGGGAATCGCGCTAGCTAGGTCGGTGGAGGTGAGGCCGGCGATCATCGCCTTGGGCGGCAGAACGCCCCAGAAGCCATCGCTGCATAGGCTGATCACGTCGCCTGCTTCGAGCGGGGTTTTGCGCGAAAAATCGATATTCGGTTGTTGCGAGCCGCCTAAGCAGCTATAAATTTTGTTGCGGTCAGGGTGCTTTGCCGCCTCTTCGTGGCTGAGTAGGCCTTGTTCGAGCAGGAGTTGTACGCGTGTGTGGTCGCGTGTGTGGAAATGGATTTCTCCCTCGCGAATAAGGTATAGGCGCGAGTCACCAACATGCGCCCAGTAGGCAATGTTGTCTTGTATTAGGCAGGCGACGCAGGTTGTCCGTGGCGAGTCGTTGAGTTTGTTTTTCTCTGAAAAAGCCAAAATGGCATGGTGCGCGTTGAGCATCGCTTCTTGCAGGAACAAGTAGGGGTCGTCTATTTTGGGCTGTGCGCGCTGGCGAAAAATTTGGCTGAAGGTTTGTACGGCAATCTGCGCTGCAATTTCGCCGTAGTAGTGGCCGCCCATGCCGTCGGCCACAACCATCATCAGGGCGTCGCGCGAGTAACAGTGCGCCATCCGGTCTTCGTTGTTGCTGCGTTTGCCGACGCGACTCTCTTGGTAAATGGCGAATTTCATTGGCGCTCACTTTTTTTAAATTTGCTGATGAGTTGATTTAGCCAAGGCTCTTTGGGTAGTTCGAGTGTGCTGCTGGGGGCTTCTGCTGCGCTTAGCGTCGGCGTTTCGGCGCTAGGTTTTGTTTCGGCGAGCGCTTTTTGTAAGGCAAAAACACTTTGTGGGCGTGCCAGATGGTCTAGTTTTAAGCACCAATCTATGGTGTTGAGCAATTGCTCGGAGTATTCGCCAAGCCAACGCACGCTGGCGGGCACTAGGTAATCTTTCTCAACGCGGCTATCGGCTGGTTGCGGCGCAGCGCTGGCGAGGCAGGCGTACATCGCCGCGCCAATGCTGTAGATGTCGCTCCAGGGGCCGAGTAATTCGCGCTTTGTGTGGTGCTCCAAAGACGCGAACCCGGGTGTGTACATCGGTTTGAGCATGGGTATATCGCTGAGCAGGGTCTGTCGTGCTGCGCCAAAGTCGATCAGCAGCGGCATACGACCTTTACGCATGTAGATGTTCGACGGTTTGAGGTCTAGGTGCAGGAGTTTGTGTGCATGCACCTCGCGCAAGCCGTTGAGTAGCCTGGTGAAAACCTCGCGAATAAAAGATTCGCTGATGCGTGCTTTTTGCTTTTGAATCATTTCTTGCAGAGTGTAGCCGCGCTCGTAGGCCATGACTAAGTAGACTGTTTCGTTGGCGCGAAAAAAATTGAGCACGCGGATGACGTTGGGGTGCGATAGCTGGGCTAGGGCGCGACCTTCTTCAAAGAAGCAGCGTAGTCCGTAGCGAAAAGAAGCCAGATTTTCTGGCAGAACGGTCGGCACGATCGCGCCCTCGCCGCGTAGCGCTAGGCTATTGGGTAGGTATTCTTTGATCGCGACGGGGACGCCCTGGGCATCGTGCGCCAGATAGACGATTGAAAAGCCGCCCAAAGATAGCTGGCGCTCAATCAGGTATTCGTTGAGCTGATAGCCGGGGGGCAAAGCATGATTGGCTTGTTGCGCCATTTTTTGCGGCTATGAGGTGGAAACGCTTCATTCTCAGGGTTTGCCGATGTGCTGTAAAGCTACGTCGAGTTGATCTGCTGGCCAGCGCGTCGGACAGGTGCTGCTAGCGTTCGTTGTCAGTGTTCGTTTACACCCGGTTTTTGTTCGATCGCTGGACTGCTGTCGGCGTCCTCGATGTTGCCGATGATTGACACAAGCTATTTCCTTGCAATACAATCGCCAGCTTTTCGTAATTAGGCATAAAAGGACGTTGCGCCCAAAATGAAGACTTTTTCCGCAAAATCGCACGAAGTGAAGCGTGAGTGGCTTGTTGTCAATGCCGCTGACAAAGTACTCGGTCGCTTGGCTACCGAAATCGCTCGCCGCTTGCGCGGAAAGCACAAGCCTGAGTTTACCCCGCACGTAGACACCGGTGACTACATCATCGTGACCAACGTCGAGAAGTTACGTGTCACGGGTAATAAAGCCGAAGATAAAAAATACTTCCGGCATACGGGTTATCCCGGTGGTATCTACGAAACAAACTTCCTAAAAATGCAGCAGCGTTTTCCTGGCCGCGCTCTGGAAAAAGCCGTCAAAGGCATGTTGCCCAAAGGCCCGCTCGGTTATGCAATGTTGAAGAAGATGAAGTGTTACGTGGGTGATACACATCCGCATGCTGCACAGCAGCCTAGAACGCTAGAACTATAAAAGGATATTTATGGCTGATAATTTTTATTACGGTACAGGCAGGCGTAAAAGCGCTGTAGCGCGCGTTTTCATGAGAACCGGTACGGGCAATATCGTCGTGAATGGCAAGCCGGTCGATGAATTTTTCTCGCGTGTTACTGGGCGCATGATCGTGCGCCAACCCTTGGTATTGCTTGAGCGCACCGATAGCTTCGACATCATGGTGAATGTTGCCGGTGGTGGTGAGTCCGGCCAAGCCGGTGCCGTTCGTCACGGTATTACGCGCGCGCTGATCGAATACGATGTTGAGTTAAAACCCGCCTTATCCAAGGCAGGTTTTGTTACCCGTGATGCACGTGAAGTTGAACGTAAAAAAGTCGGTCTGCATAAAGCACGTCGGCGTAAGCAATTCTCGAAGCGCTAAGTTTTTGCGCCCAAAAAAGCCGCCTTTGGGCGGCTTTTGTTTTTTGTGCCGCATCTATGCAAGCGCTTGCCTAAGAGCGGCTTTTTCTGCGTCAGCCTGGACATGTCATGCCATTTGACTTAGAAACGGAAGACGAAGCCTAGCGCTGACCATAAGGAGAACTCATGATTAAAGTAGGGGTTGTCGGGGGAACCGGGTACACCGGCGTTGAGCTGCTGCGTTTGTTGGTACAGCATCCGCAGGTAGAAATTGCGGCGATTACTTCGCGTGCCGACGCTGGCGTTCTGGTGGCGGATATGTTCCCTAGTTTGCGCGGCAGGGTCGGCTTGAAATTTGCCGATCCCGCTAAGCTGGATCTCACGAGCTGTGACTTGGTTTTTTTTGCCACGCCGAACGGTGTTGCCATGCAGCAAGCGCCGAATTTGCTTGAGGCGGGTGTTCGGGTGATTGACCTGGCGGCAGACTTTCGTATCAAAGATATTGCCGAATGGGAAAAATGGTACGGCATGACGCATGCCTGTCCGCACTGGGTGGCGCAAGCGGTCTATGGCTTGCCCGAAGTGAATCGTGAGCAGATTCGCGCTGCGCGTTTGATCGCTAATCCCGGTTGCTATCCAACCGCTGTACAGCTCGGCTTTATGCCTTTATTGGCGTCTGCTTCGGTCGATCTGAGCTGTTTGATCGCTGACGCCAAATCGGGCGTTTCGGGGGCAGGGCGTAAAGCTGAGATTCCGGCTTTGTTCGCCGAAGCAGCGGATAATTTCCGTGCCTACGGCGTGGCGGGGCATCGTCATTTGCCGGAAATCAAACAGGGTTTGGCGCATATTGCGCAGCGTTCGGCAGCGCAGGGTTTGGCGCCGTCGATTGGCCTAACCTTTGTGCCGCATTTGACACCCTTGATTCGCGGTATTCACGCCACGCTTTATGCGCGCGTCGAGCAGGATCTTGATTTTCAGGCGCTCTACGAGCAGTACTACGCGGCGGAACCTTTCGTCGATGTTTTGCCGACGAACTCACACCCTGATACACGCTCGGTGCGTGCGGCGAATTTTTGTCGAATCGCCGTGCACAGACCGCAAGGTGAGCAGACTCTGGTCGTCCTTTCCGTCATCGACAATTTAGTCAAAGGCGCCGCCGGTCAAGCGATTCAGAATATGAACATCATGTTCGGTTTTGCTGAAACAGAAGGCTTATGGCAAGTCCCCGTTTTGCCATAAAGCTGAAGCGCTTGCGCCAGCGCTTCGGCATTGGTGCGCCGAAGCTGGCGATCAAGCCGCACGTCGCTTGGTATTGGTATCTCCTGTTACTGCCGGTGTTGGCCCTTTTGTTCTGGTCGGTTTCTGTTTATCAGGCTGAGCGTAGGGCGAGTGCGCTAGGTGCTGCTGCGCCAAGCCAAGAAACAGTGCAGCTGGTGGGCAGAATTGCTTGGCTCGAGCACGAGTTGGCGCGTCTGCGCAGCCAGGGTGAGTCGGCAGAAAGTAGCCGTAAAATCGAGCAGGCGACTCAGCGTAAATTGCTCGAGCAGGTCACTGCGCTCGAGGCGGAAAATAGCGCGCTGAAAGAGGATTTGGCGGTGTTCGAGGACTTGCTTCCGGCAAGCGGCGTGGAGGCTGGCGGCAACGGCATCAAAATTCATCGTTTGCGCGTCGAACGAGAAAATAAAGAAGGGCAGTATCGCTATCGCTTATTGCTCACGCGCCATGCTGCGCGCGGCAGTCAGGACTTCGTTGGCAGTCTGCAGCTGCTGGTGCAAATTTGGCAGGGCGGTAAAGATGTTATGATTACCCTCCCAGCCGATGAGTCTCATGAGGCTCAAGCGTTCGCTGTTAGGATCAAAAGCTTGCAACGTGCCGAAGGGGTGTTTTCGCTTCCTAAAGGTGCATTGCTAAAACGTGTTGAGGTGCGCGTTTTGCAGAATGGCCTTGTTTCCGCGCGACGTTCTGCAACCCTGTAACGGAGAGCTTATGTTTAGTCGCAAAAAAGACAAGCAAGGCAGCAATAAACCGCAAAACCGTATCGACACCTTGATTGGGGCGACCACCTGTATCGAGGGGCACGTGAGTTTTAGCGGTGGTTTGCGCGTAGACGGTGTGATTCGCGGCAATATCCGCAGCGCTGAAAGCGCGCCTGAGGGGGCGCAAGACACCTTAGTCGTTAGCGCCCAAGCCAGCGTGGAGGGTGAGATTTCGGTGGGGCACGTCGTCATTAACGGCACGGTCACCGGCCCCATTTTTGCTAGCCAATCCTTAGAGCTGATGTCGAATGCTAAAGTGACGGGCGATATTGAGTACCAGCAGCTTGAGATTCACCAAGGGGCGATCATTCAAGGTCGCTTGCTGCATAAACCGGCTCAGCACAGCTCTGCCAAAGCGGTCGAATTGAAGTTGGCGAGCAGTAGTTAAATTAACAAATGCTTTTATCCAGCGCACCCGCGCGCAACACAAAACCATAAGACGAGGCGAATATGAATGCACCGACTGATATGCCCTTACCCTTTGTTTTTACTGACAATGCGGCACAAAAGGTGAAAGATTTGATCGAGGAAGAAGGGAATCCTGAGCTGAAGCTGCGCGTTTTTGTCACCGGCGGCGGCTGCTCTGGCTTTCAATACGGCTTTACCTTCGACGAAGTGGTCAATGACGACGACACGGCACTGCAGAAAAACGGCGTCACCCTGTTGATTGATCCGATGAGTTACCAATACTTGGTCGGCGCTGAGATTGATTACAGCGAAGGCTTAGAAGGTTCACAGTTTGTGATCAAAAACCCGAATGCTTCGTCGACTTGCGGTTGCGGCTCTTCGTTCTCGGTGTAGCGCCACGGCTGCTGACGCTGGGCTTCTGCAGCCAGTGTCGTGGCCTTGCTGTCGTCCCCGTGTTTGCGCCATGAATTCCTTATATTTTTCCCTACGCCTGGCGCTGCTTGCAGCGCAAAAAGCCTTTAGTTGAACGCCTCTATGATGATTCGTCGCTGCTACCTAGGCGCTTGTATTTCGCTCATCGCTCTGATTTTTCTTTGCCTGGCTTGGGAATTGTGGCTGGCGCCGGTGCAACCTGGTGGTTCGTGGTTGGTCTTGAAATGTGTTTTATTGCTGGCGCCTTTGTTCGGCATTTTGCGCGGCAAGCGTTATACCTATCAGTGGGCGTCGATGTTGATTTTGCTGTATTTCACCGAAGGCGTCGTGCGTGCTAGCGGCGATCTGGGTTTGAGTCAGCGTTTAGCTATGCTCGAGATTGTCTTATCTCTGCTCTTCTTTGTTTCCTGTGTGGCGTACGCCCGTTTGACTAGAGCATCGCCGTTTCCAGCGTAGTGCTCCGCGTAGTTTCCGCACTCCCGATCAATCAGGCCGTGGGCATGCTGCTGTATTTAGCTGCTGCGGCGAATAAACTGATTATTCGCTCGCCTTCATGAAAAAATCTCTGTCTCCCAGCGGCTTTGCGCAGCCCCCACGCCCAAAACGCTTGCCACTGCCAGTCCGTCGCTCCCTCTTGCTACTCCCTTTGTATGCGCTGCTGGCGTATCTGATTTTGGTCGTTTATGCCAGCCTGCACCCCTTTTCTGGCTGGCGTGATCTTGGCTTGTCTGCCTTCGCTTTTCTTGACGCTGGGTGGCCGCGTTATTGGACAAAATTCGATTTATTTATCAACGTATTAGTCTATTTTCCGCTGGGCTTCTTACTGGCGCAAACGCTACGCCGCTGGCTTGGTGTCGGCCTCTCCGTGCTGCTCTCAAGCCTGCTTGCCGCTGCCTTGAGCTTTTGTCTCGAAGCCTTGCAAACTTGGCTGCCCTCACGTGTTCCGTCCAACTTGGATCTCGCTTGCAATATCGTTGGCGCTGGCTTGGGTAGCTTACTGATGTTGCCTTATGGAGCGCGCTTCTTCTCGCGGCTGGCTGCCGTACAACACCTGCTGCTCAGTTCTGCGCGCCACGCCGAGTTTGGCTTGGTGCTGCTCGCCCTATGGTTGTTGACCCAATTGTCGCCAGAGAATGTCTTGTTTAGTACTGGCGACGTACGCTATCTGCTCGGTTTGACGCCAGCCGTATCGTATGCGGCGTCTTCTTTTTTTCTCATTGAAACCTGCATTATCGTTTGCAACACATTGGCGATTGGCTTGATCCTGCGTCTCTTTTTGACCGAGTGGATTAACCCGTACAAAGCTTTGCTCTCTTTCTTCACCTTGGCTTTGTTGATCCGTACCTTGGCGACTGCGACCTTGGTTGCGACGCACGATGCTCTGGCTTGGCTAACGCCTGGCGCGCGCTATGGTTTATTGATGGGTGCGGTGCTCTTAGGCTTGCTTTTGCTCTTGCCGTCTGCCGTCCAGCTCGCGGTAGCTGGGTTGGCGCTGATGGCCGGTACGGTGCTGGTCAATTTGAGTGCGCCGAATCCTTATTCATTGCTGGCTTTGGCCAGTTGGCGACAAGGCCATTTTCTTAACTTCAACGGTCTGACCCGTTTGGTCGCGAGTATTTGGCCTTTTTTCGCCCTGCTTTACTTGATGATTTTTGGCCGTACCTCGTCGTAAAAACCCCGTCAGTGAGAAGCCCGCTTATCGCTGCCTAGGTTTTGATAGAATCGCGCCCTGCTTAATTTATAGACCGATGAAAGGCGAAGCCCGTGCAAATTGTCTGCTTGGATCTTGAAGGCGTTTTGGTTCCTGAAATTTGGATCGAGTTTGCCGAGCGTAGCGGTCTGCCCGCGCTACGTCGTACCACGCGTGAAGAACCCGATTACGACACGCTGATGCGTTACCGCTTGCGCATTCTGGCGGAGCAAGGTTTGGGCTTGCCTGATATTCAGGCGGTCATTGCGCAAATGTCGCCTTTGCCTGGCGCGCAAGCATTCCTCGCTAGCCTGCGTGAGCGTTACCAAGTCATCATCTTGTCCGATACCTTCTATGAATTTGCCCATCCTCTGATGCGTCAGCTGGCCTGGCCGACCTTGTTCTGCCACCAGCTTGAGGTCGACAGTGCAGGCATGTTGGTCGATTACCGTTTGCGTATGCCAGACCAAAAGCGGGCAGCGGTAGAGCGCTTTAGGCAACTCAACTTTCAGGTCGTCGCAGCGGGTGATTCGTATAACGATGTGTCCATGCTGAAAGCGGCGCACGGCGGTGTTTTTTTCCGTCCCTCGCCGAGTATGGCGCTCGAGTTCCCTGAGTTTCCGGTGACGCAAGATTATGTTGCGCTGCGCCAGCAGCTTGATGCTGCCCTCGCGCGTGAGGTGCAGTCTGCTGCACCTCACTCCGATTGAATGGGCACGTGATGCACAAGCAACGCGTTTATACGCTTTCAGCCTCTTGCCCAGACCAGGTTGGCATCATCGCTCGCGTCGCTGGTTTTATTGCCGAGCATAACGGCTGGATTCTTGAATCGAGCTACCACGCCGAAGCGGCGGGGGCGAGCGAGCTAGCGCGCTACTTCATGCGGATTGAACTACGCGCGGATTCCTTGCCTTTTACCTTGGCAGAATTCCGTTCCCGTTTTCAGCCGCTCGCATCTGCTTTGAATATGGATTGGACGATCAGCGATTCAGCCAATAAGCGTCGTGTCGTGATGCTTGTCAGCAAGCAAGAGCATTGCCTCTACGACCTGCTGGCGCGCTGGCAGTCGCAAGAGCTGGATATCGAAATTCCCTGCGTTATCTCAAATCACGAAGACCTGCGTGGGGTCGTCGAGTGGCACGGCATTGCTTTTCACCACGTGCCGGTTTTGCCCGAGCAGAAAGCCGCTGCGCACGCTGAGATCGAACGTCTTTTTGCCCAGGCTCAAGGCGACACGATGGTGTTAGCGCGCTATATGCAGATTTTGCCTGCCGATTTCTGCGCCCGTTATTCTGGACAAATCATCAATATCCACCACTCTTTCTTGCCCAGTTTTATCGGCGCTAAGCCGTATCATCAGGCGTACCAGCGCGGCGTTAAACTGATCGGTGCCACCTGCCATTACGCCAATGCCGAGCTGGATCAAGGGCCGATCATTGAGCAGGATGTGATTCGTATTGATCATTCCGACTCGGTCGATGATTTGGTGCGTTACGGCAAAGACATTGAAAAATCAGTTTTGGCGCGCGGTTTGCGCTATCACTTAGAAAATCGAGTCTTAGTCCATGGCAATAAAACGGTCGTTTTTCGTTAGTCCCTGCGTTGATGTGTTGATTCGATTATTTTCTTGTCTGAAGCAAACCGAGTTGAGGAGTGTCTGATGAATGCCGCGTCTGAAGCCAAGGGTTTAAGTTTGCCGTTGCTGCATAGCCTACCGATGTTCTCAGGCGTGACCGACGCCCAGCTCAGCCAAATCGCGCTCTTTGCGCGCTATCGCCAAGTGCCGCGCAATACGGTGATCGTGCGCGCGGGGGATCATAGCGATTCTCTTTACGTCATCGTCAGCGGCAGCGTTAAGGTTCTCAACACCGACCTAGAAGGCCGCGAGGTGATCCTGACCCTGCTCGGGCGCGGCGATTTTTTCGGTGAGATGACGCTGATCGACGGCAGCCCGCGTTCGGCGGATGTCCTCAGCACTGAGGCGACCGATCTGCTGATCATTCCGAAGCTAGAGTTTGAGCGCTGCTTAACCGGCAGTTTTGAGCTCTGCCTCAACATCATGAAAGGCCTGGTTCAGCGCCTGCGCGAGGCGGATGGAAAAATCGAGAGTCTGGCCTTGCTCGATGTCTATGGACGTGTCGCAAAATTGCTGCTCGATTTTTCCGAGCTCGAAAAAACGGGGGAACGGGTGATTCGCCGCAAGTTGAGCAAACAAGACATCGCCAAGATGATTGGCTCCTCGCGCGAGATGGTCAGCCGGGTGATGAAAGGGCTTGAAGAGCGTGGCTACATTCAGGTCAAAAAAGGCATGATCATTCTCAACGATAAAGTGGTGCGTTAAGCCTTTGCACGCTGCGTTAAAGCTCGCGCGGCGCGTTCTACTCACCGTGCCCAGTTGCGTGAGGGGCGTTGGCGCTACAGCAAAATAGCGGATCACGATCCCCTTGCGCTTGGTTTTTAACTGCTAAAGACCTCTGTACAAGCGACCAGGTGCTCACAGACAGACCTCATTCCCTCTCCCGCCCCTGCCGGGGCACCCTTGTATGCTCTCCCACGAGTGGGCGAGGGGAAGGCAAGCCTTGGGTGGAGGGGGTTTATGCGGCTAGAGCATCTTGCTTGGGTCGGAGAGAGCAGGGCATGAGCGTGCACAGCCCCAAACTGGGGATCGAGATCGATGAGTTTCTGTGTTCTGCTCGCTCACCTGGCAGATTCACACCGGCACAGCATCGACAGAATCTGCTGCCGCCTTAAACCGGATTTAATGTCATGACCCTGTTGCGAAAATTAAACGCCACCTTGCCCGATTCGGCCGAAGCGCCGCATCCTCTTCCCGAAAAAATCGCCGTCATTCTGCAAGAATCACGTTGGTTGGCCTGGGGTGCGCTGGCTGGATTTTTGGCGCTCTCGTTGTGGGGTTATCAGCGCGCTGATCCGGGTTGGTCGCACGCCGTTTATAGCAGCGTCATCCACAATCCAATGGGGCGTTCGGGCGCTTGGTTGGCCGATCTCTTGCTCTATTTGCTTGGCGTTTCGGCGTGGTGGTTGGTCGTGCTCTGCCTCGTTGTCGTGTGGTCTGGCTATCGCCGTTTGGACAGCTTGCGTCGCCCGGATCGACGTCCGTTTTACGTTTCGCTCGGCGGCTTTCTGCTTCTCCTGTTGGCCAGCAGCGCGCTCGAAGCCTTGCGCTTTTACACGCTTAAAACGCCTTTGCCCTTACTGCCTGGCGGCATGATCGGCAGCGAGCTGGGCGCGTTGGCGGTGGCGTATTTTGGCTACACCGGCGCCACTTTAGGCTTGACCACGCTTTTTCTGCTCAGTTGGAGCATCTTCTCTGGCATGTCCTGGCTGCGCGCGGCAGAGCTGTGCGGTGCTGTGCTTGAGTCAGCCTATTTCGCCTTGATTGCCCTCCACGAGCGCTGGCAAGATCGCCGTGTCGGGCGCGGTGTGGCGCGTAAACGCGAGGCCGTAGTCGCCGTCGAAAAACAAAAAGCCGATTTGCAAGAGCCTCTGTTTATCGCCTTGCCTGAGCCTGAAATCAGCGTTTCGAGCAAGGCGGAAAAACGCATTGACCGCGAGCGCCAGGCGCCGCTATTTCCTGAAGCCGTGGTGGGCGGGTTATTGCCACCGCTCTATTTGCTTGAGCCAGCGGCGGTGCAGACCGATCAAGTCAATGTTGAAATGCTCGAATTCACCTCACGTCTGATCGAGCGCAAGCTGAGTGATTTTGGCGTCCAAGTCAAAGTCCTGGCGGCCTATCCCGGCCCCGTCATCACGCGTTACGAGATTGAGCCTGCGGTTGGCGTCAAAGGCGCGCAAATCGTCACCCTAGCTAAAGATTTGGCGCGTGCGCTCTCGCTGGTCTCGGTGCGCGTGGTTGAGACCGTGCCGGGCAAATCGTGCATGGCGCTTGAACTGCCGAATCCGACCCGGCAAACCGTGTGCCTGTCTGAAATTGTCGCCAGTAACGCCTACCACAACATGGCTTCGCCGCTGACCATGACCCTGGGTAAAGACATAGGCGGCCAAGCCATCGTCGCCGATCTGGCCAAAATGCCGCATTTACTCGTCGCTGGCACCACCGGTTCGGGTAAATCGGTGGGCATTAACGCGATGATTCTGTCGCTCTTGTACAAATCCGAGCCGGACAAAGTGCGGCTGATTTTGATCGACCCCAAAATGCTGGAATTGTCGATTTACGACGATATTCCGCACCTACTGGCGCCGGTCGTGGTGGATATGCAGCAAGCCGCCAACGCCCTATCCTGGTGTGTTGGCGAAATGGAACGGCGTTATAAGCTGATGTCGGCGATGGGCGTGCGTAATCTGGCCGGCCTTAACAACCGCATCAAAGAAGCCGAAAAAGTCGGTGAAAAACTGCTCAACCCCCTCTCGCTCACGCCCGAAACGCCAGAGCCACTCGAAAATATGCCGCACGTGGTGGTCATCATCGACGAGCTGGCCGATTTGATGATGGTGGCCGGCAAAAAAGTAGAGCAGTTGATTGCCCGTCTGGCGCAAAAAGCCCGTGCCTCGGGCATTCATCTGATTCTGGCAACGCAAAGACCGTCTGTTGATGTGATTACTGGCTTGATTAAAGCCAACATCCCAACGCGTATTTCGTTTCAGGTTTCATCCAAAATCGACTCGCGCACCATCCTCGACCAAATGGGCGCCGAGGCCTTGCTCGGCCAGGGCGATATGCTCTATCTGCCGCCGGGCACCGGTTATCCCGTGCGTGTGCATGGCGCTTTTGTCACCGACGAAGAAGTGCATCGCGTCGTCGACTACTTAAAAAAGATTGCCAAACCAGACTATGTGGACGGCATCTTGAGCGGCTCTGGGCTAGACGATGACGCGGAAGAATCCAATACCGCTACCTCAGCGGCGCACGACGGCGAGGCTGACGCGCTCTATGATCAAGCGGTCGAAGTCGTGCTGAGCAACCGGCGCGCCTCAATCTCACTCGTGCAGCGCCACTTGCGCATCGGCTACAACCGCTCTGCGCGCCTGATCGAAGCGATGGAAAAAGCGGGGCTGGTCTCGGCGATGGATGGCCGTGGCGGGCGCGAAGTGCTGTCTAGAAAAACCGAGGAATAAACCGCGTGAACAAAATGCACAAAATGCACAAACTCAAACACCTGGTAAGGCGCTTTTACCTGCGGCGCGTGCTCGTCAGTACGCTGCTGGCGCTCTCTTTTATCGCTCCAGCGCACGCCGACAGCGTCGAGCAATTACAAGCTTTTCTCGCCACAACGCGCAACGCCCGCGCTGATTTTGCACAAATCGTCCGCAGCAAAAACGGGCGCGCGCCACAAGCCTCAACGGGCGTCATGATGTTTGAGCGTCCCGGCAAATTTCGTTGGGAAATCAAGCAACCCTATCCCCAGCTGCTGGTTGGCGACGGCGCACAAATCTGGATTTACGACCCCGAGCTGCGGCAAGCCACGGTCAAAAAAGCCGACGCCGCGCTGGGTAGCACCGTACTTGGCCTGCTCGCAGGCAGCAACAAGGTGCGCCTAGACAAAAACTTCGATCTGCGTGATCTCGGCGAACACGACGGCTTCGCCTGGGTAGAAGCCATTCCCAAAGCTGAGGCGCAAAGCGAAGGCAGCGGCTTTGAATCGATACGTCTAGGCTTCTCGGGTGGGCAACTCAAAGCGATGGAACTGCTCGATCATTTTGGTCAGACCACACATCTGCTCTTCGCACGGCTTGAACGCAACACCCGTTTGGCCGACAGTTTATTCCGCTTCACGCCTCCGCCCGGCACCGACGTCCTGAGCGAATAAAACATGAGTGGCGATTTATTCTCCGACACAGAAAACGATCAGCCTGCGCTCAGCAGCGCCCCGCTGGCCGAAATCCTACGCCCAGCCAGCCTTGAACAAGTGATTGGGCAAAGCCATCTGCTCGGCCCGGGCAAACCCCTAAGCCTCGCCTTCGCGGCGCGCAAACTACACTCGCTGATTCTCTGGGGGCCGCCTGGGGTAGGCAAAACAACGCTAGCGCGTTTGATGGCCGATGCCTTTGATGCGGACTTCATCGCACTTTCCGCCGTCTTCTCCGGCGTCAAAGAAATTCGTGAAGCCGTCGCGCGCGCCGAAAAAGTCCGCCTCCACCATGGCCGCAACAGCATCCTATTCATCGACGAAATCCACCGTTTTAACAAAGCGCAGCAAGACGCCTTCTTGCCCTACGTTGAAAACGGCCTATTAACCCTAGTCGGCGCGACGACCGAAAACCCCTCGTTTGAAGTCAATTCGGCCCTGCTTTCGCGCGCTGCAGTCTATGTACTACACCCGCTCAGCGCAGAAGAAATGGCACAGCTGCTCAAGCGTGCCTGCCAACAAGCTTTGCCCGAGCTGGTTTTCGACGAATCCGCGCAAACGCGCCTGATCGGCCTTGCCGACGGCGATGCGCGCCGCCTGATCAACCTACTCGAACAACTCCGCACCGCCGCCCAGACCACGCACACGCAAGCAATCACCGGCGACTTCGTCGAGCACACCCTGGCGCAAAACTTACGCCGCTTCGACAAAGGCGGCGACGCCTTCTACGAACAAATCTCAGCGCTGCACAAATCAGTGCGTGGCTCCAACCCAGACGCCGCGCTCTACTGGTTATGCCGCATGCTCGACGGCGGCGCCGATCCGCGCT
>JAZKFR010000099.1:14591-22905 GCA_040386295.1 Pseudomonadota bacterium
CCTAGCGCGTCGCATCATTCGCATGGCCTGGGAAGACATCGGCCTAGCCGACCCGCGCGCCCTGCAAATCAGCCTCGATGCCGCGCAAACCTTCGAGCGCCTAGGTTCGCCCGAAGGCGAGCTAGCGCTTGCCGAAGCCGTGATTTACCTCTCCGTCGCGGCCAAATCAAACGCCGCCTACCTCGCCTACAAAGCCGCCCGCGCCTTCGTCGCGCAAGACGCCTCACGCCCAGTGCCGAGCCAACTACGCAACGCCCCAACCCGTCTCATGAAAGAACTGGGCTACGGCAAAGGCTACCGCTACGCGCACGACGAAACCGAAGCCTACGCCGCCGGCGAAAACTACTTCCCCGACGCCATGCCCCCCGTCGACTGGTATCGCCCCAGCAGCCAAGGCCTAGAAAGCAAAATCGCCGAAAAACTGGCACACCTGCGCCAGTTGGACAAAAAATCAATGGGGTCAAAAAAATCAATGGGGTCAGAGTCGGTTGATTTTTAATTAAGCCCTGAAGCGGCGAATAGCAAGCTCCCCAAAATGTGCTCTTCTTGTCTAACCGAAAAAAGTCAGCATGCGCTGTCATGATCAAAATCAATCGAATCTGACCCCATTGATTTTTCCTCACAGCGTGTCTAGACGCGTGCGCAGATCGCTGGCGTGCGCTTGCAAAGCGGCGCGCTGTGCCTCGGGCATTTTTTCGAGCTGGCGATACACCAAACCCAAGCGCGTGTTGCTCTGTAAACGTGCGGCGTGGCGGGCGAAAAAATCCCAGTACAAGGCATTAAACGGGCAGGCGCGCTCGCCTAATTTTTGTTTGGGATCGTACGCACAGCCTTGGCAATAATCACTCATGCGGTTGATGTAGGCGCCGCTGCTGACATAAGGCTTGGTGGCGATGATGCCGCCGTCAGCCCATTGGCTCATGCCGACGGTATTGGGCAATTCAACCCATTCAAACGCATCGATGTACACCCCCAAATACCACTGATGCAGCGCGTGTGGATCAAGTCCGGCGAGCAGGGCAAAGTTGCCGATCACCATCAACCGTTGAATGTGATGCGCGTGCGCGGTTTGTAGCGACTGGCTGATGGCCTGCTGCACGCAGCGCATGCGCGTTTGGCCGTGCCAAAACCACGCCGGCAAGGGCAGGCAATGTGCCAAGGCGTTGCGCTGTTCGTAGCCCGGCATGTGTGCCCAGTAAATGCCGCGCACGTATTCGCGCCAGCCGATGATTTGCCGAATAAAGCCTTCGACCGCCGCCAGCGGCGCGTGTCCGTCGCGATACGCTGCTTCGACACGGTGCACGACCTCGAGCGGGTGCAGCATTTTGACGTTGAGCGCAAACGACAGCAGCGAGTGAAACAAGCGCGGACTGTGGCTGCTCATGGCGTCTTCAAACGCGCCAAAGTGCGGCAAGCTGTTTTGAATAAACGCGTCTAGGCAGGCGAGGGCTTCGGCGCGGTTGACCGGCCAACGCATTTGCGCCGCTTGCGGATCGCCAAAACTCGCCACACCGTGGTCTTGCAGCAAAGCCCACAGCGCGCGATGGTCGTGCAGCGGGCGCGTATCCGGCGGCACCGCTGGCGTGCCGGGCCACGACTTGCGGTTGTCGTGATCGAAATTCCACTGGCCGCCTGCGGGTTGTCCTTGGGCATCGAGCAGCAGCTTAAAACGTCGCCGCATGTGGCGATAAAAATGTTCCATCAGCCATTGCTTGCGCCCGACAAATAACTCGGCGAGGGCGTGGCGGGTGCTTAGAAAATGCGCGCTATCGACTTCAGCCGTGGCAAACGTTTGTTGCGCCGCCCAGGTGCGCAGCTGGCTATCCAGCCGCCATTCGTCGGGTGATTGCCATTCAAAACGCGTGGCGTGATGCGCGCTCATTAGCCATGCCAAGTTGTTGGTGAGGTTGTGGGTATTGCGCGGGTCATCCAACGTTAGGTAGTCGACCCGATGCCCGGCCGTGCGCAGCTGTTCAGCGAAGGTGCGCATCGCCGCAAAAATCGCCAGAATTTTTTGCGCATGGTGCAGGACGTAATCGGTTTCTTGGCGAGTTTCCATCAGCACATAAACGACGTGTGCATCGAGGGTTTGTAACCACGCATGGTTGGGATTGAGTTGGTCGCCTAAGACCAGGCGCAGGGTTGAGTGTGCAGGATTTATGTCGCGCGCCATCGTTGTTGATATCTGCCTTCTGGGTCATCGAGGGCTCAGGTGAGCTTAGACGGTTTTGATCTCGTTAAGCAGGTCGGGATGGCGATCGAGTAGTTTGAATAATTTGACCAAGGCCAAGGGTGGCTTGGTCTTGCCGTTCTCGTAGCGCGAGAAGGCATTGACGCCACCGCCGAAAATTTCGCCGGCTTCGCGCTGACCGAGGTCGAGCTTCTTGCGCACATTGACGATGAAGGCGGGGTCAACAATGGCTGCGTTCACCTGCTTGTTGAACGTCTGCATCTCGCGCATGACGCGCGCGGTTTCGGGCATGTCGGTGATGGATTCATCGCACGCAGGGCAAAAATCAGCCGTCACGGCAGGAATCACTGTGCTTTCGCCTTTGTAGGTGTAGGGCAGGTCGCGCGTGTCGTGGATCAGTTTCGCCGCGCCGCAAACAGGACATTTCATATTCATAGCTCCTTGAAAGACAAGATCAGTACGTCATCAATCACCGTCAGCTTCAGGTACACGTCACCCGCCTCTGTGCTGGGGCGGTAGACGTCCTGCCATATCTTGTGATCGGCGTGAGTGGTCATGCTTTTGTAAAAATCTGCTGGGGTGAGTGCCATCACCACGCTCAGCATGTCGGCGAGCTCAAGCCCCAAGGCTGTAGCGCCAAGTCGGGCTGAATGGGTAGTGCGGACTTTGCCAATGGCTACCAAAGCTTTGACCACGGACAGCTTGCAGTGTGGGCTTGATTTTCCCATATGTTCTTATGTAACCTATTTGGTTATTTATGGCAAGTTGCTTAGATATTGATTACGCTCAATTGCAGACGATCATAGCCACTTCAGCCAGCCAAGCCGCCGTTGTTGCTATTGGTTTAATGTGTGGTGCTCATGTTGTGCGCCAGTCACCGCCGAGGTCATACACCCAATAACTCGCGACGACTTGCCGCAGGCGGTTGCTGAGATAGCCGGTGGCGTTGAGTTCGCGTAATCCGGCGTCGATCAGCGGCTGACCGGTGCGTGCCTGGCACCAACGCGCGATGGCGTCAGTGCCTGAGGTGGCGTTTGAAACGGGGGCGGTTGTTAAACCTTGGGCGCGATACAGCCTGCGGCTTGCGCCATCCGTGTGCGTATAACGCAGATGCAGGCAACGAAAATAATCGCGCCAGAGTAGTTCAAACCATAGCCAATAACTGCCGTCATTCGCGCCGTGCGTTGCTTCAAATTGCCGTAGCTCGGCCATGATGCGTCGCGCCGACAGCGCACCACTGGACAACCACGGTGAGCACTTGCTGGAATAGTCCACACCCATTAGGTCATTGCGCGTTTGCTTGTAGCGATGCGGCAGTTGGCGCGCGAGGTATTGCGCCAGATGACGTTGTCCGGCACTCGCTCCGCCCGGCACAGCGGCGCCGTTGTGCGGTAATGAGCTGCGCGGGTCGGTGACGTAGGGTCTGACATCGGGCGTGGCGATTAGGCTGGCTAAGGTGCCGCGCAGCTGCGGTGGAATCACCACGCCAGTTGGCCAGGGCGGCAAGTGACGCGGTGCTGGGAGCGGGGCGGGCGGTGTGATTTGTGCCCGTTCAATCGCCTGGCGAAATGGCGTGAAGCTTGTCGGCAACTGCGCTATCGGCCACGGCAGTTGCGCGGGGTCTAGCAAACTGCTGTGCCAAACGGTACGCACCTCCAGCCCCGCCGCGCGCAGCGCGCTGATTTCGGCTTGTTCTTCGGGCGCGGCAATCGTTTCGCAGACGATGTGGCTCGCGCCGATCGCGTGTGCCAAGCGGGGCAGCGTGCTCGCCGCTGGTCCGGGGCAGATGAGTAGCGGGCAGCCCAGCTGCTGTAATTGCTCGGCGAGATCCTGCAGGGCAGCCGCTAACCACGCGCGCCGATGGGGGCCGATACGGCTAAAGCCCCAGGGGTTTAGGGCGTTGTTATCTGGGAGGCAATACACCGGCAGCAGAGCGCGGGTATCCGCCGCACACGCCGCTTGCAAGGCGCGCTGATCGTCGAGCCGTAAATCGTGGCGAAACCAAAAGAGCACGGTACTCATCGTAGGTAGGCCTTAGGGTGTTGAGCCGCCTATATGTAACTAGAGGCCTCTGCACAACGGTAGTTTGGATTGCAAAGCTAAAGCTGGATACCTGCGTAGTCGGGTTGCGTCCAGGGACTCGGCTCGATCGCATACAAACACAGCACCGCCCTGCGCTGCGCTGCGCGCCCGCCAGCAAGGGTGCATGGTCGTACACCCGCAAGTCGCGCTTAAACCAAACGACAGAGTAGGTCATGGGGTGGACAATATTGAGCAGATTGTGCGGGCTTGGCCGGGCAAACGTTTGTATCCAGCGCTTTCAAAGGCGCTCGACAATAGCAGATCGTTGGCGATGGGCGACTGCTGCTTGGCGGGTCAGGGGTGGTGTGCTTCGTGCGTTTAGTCTGATAAAGCAGCAAAGCTTTTTTACCTGCGGCCATTCAAGTCTGAATTGGGTTTTATTTAAAACGCCTTGCATTATTTGGGCTGTGCACAACCTCTGCGTGCGCATTTTTCGAAAAAAAGCGCTACACCCGCTTGGAATTTTGCAAAAAAGCAACATGCAATTACAATCCGCCCGCTTTAATTGCGCTCGCGATTTCACCCGCGAAACATCCCTGTGACGCGCTTTTCCCTACCCACGACAAACCAAATTCAGATAAGGAATTGCTATGTTCAGTCAAGTTGGCTCCGCTTGTGGTAAGCCCCTATTCAACTCAGATTTGCCACTCACGCAAGAACCAGTAGACCTAGTAGTAGACCCAGTAGACCGCGCCACTGCACTCATGCAGCTTGAGCCTGCACAAAGAGTTCCAGAGCTGCTAAAAATCTGGGGGTTTAGCGGCACCGATGAGCAAATCGACAGTCTCGCCAGCGCGCTACAACGCCTTAATGTTGGCGATGCTGTGTCACAGCCCAGAGCGGATGATTCTGAACTTGCGTCGCTGGCCGACGCAGTCAAGGCGCACCTAGACCAGTGTCGCGTGATAGACGAATCTCATAATTGCAACGGCGAGCGCAGCGGCGACCCAGTGACCGAAGAGCTGCTTGCGTTATATCGGCAACAACTTACAACCCCAGTCTTCGACAAATCTCGTGTGTTTAACGAGCTGCATCAACTGCTCGCGTCCGCGTCGGGCGAACCTGCTCAAGCTGAAGCAACAATTGCCTTGGGTGATGATAAGGCGTTGCCTCAAGATCAAAGGCGCTGGGAAACGCTGTATCCCAAGCTCTCCACATCGCACCAACAAACCGTTTTATGGGGGTTAGTAGCCGGAAATCAGTTGCAGGTCATTGAAGAGTTGAACCCAACAGACGCGGCGTTGGCTTGGCGAGGAGCAGGCAATCAAACATTCGCTGATATCGCGGCGCAAAACAACAACCAAGTGTTGCTTGTATATCTGGCCACAAGGGGTGTTCGTCCATCAGCTCAGTCAGGCGCAGCGGTAAACAAGGCACCAAAGCCATCAGCAACAGCGTTGGAGAAAAACGATTCAACAAGCTCCGCGCCCCAGTCGACAAGCCACCCATCCCCAAGTGACGCCGGATATGGGCTAACAGAAAAAGAACGGGAAAAAGCCCTCATCATCAAGTTTTGCGAACTCCAGATGACTGCCGAATGTAAGCGACAGAAAATGAGCACGGTGCATATTGTTGCGAGGCACGGCGACGCAACATTTTTAACGAAAGCGCTTGACGCTGGCTTTCCTGCCAATGAGAAAGACAGTTATGGTCGAACACCGTTGATTTATGCCGTGTTCTCCCAGGAGATAGAAAAAGCGTCTTTGCTCGCCGAGCACTTACCCAAAAAGGCGTTAACTACTCAAGATACAGATGGTTTCACCGCGCTGCATCACGCAGCGAAGCTCGGCTGTGTTGACGTAGCCAAATTGCTGCTCGAGAAAAACGCTACACAAAACACGATCGTCGATAATCAGGGGAACACTTGGCTGCACCATGCTGCAAGTCGGAGTGACCTGATGGCGCCATTGATTGCCGAATATCAATCGCAGATAAGAAGCGCTTTGGAGTTAAAAAATTCCGCGCTGCGCACTGTGTTGACCGTCGCAGCGGGAAGCGGACATCTAGATACAGTAAACGCCCTAATCGATGCGGGGGCTCGCGGCGGTGAAGCACTCGTTGTCGCCCTAGAAAAAAAAGAAGTAGCAGTCGCTAACGCGCTTATGCGCTGTCCCTTTATCGATGTCGATGCCAAGATACCTGAAAGGGGCTTCACAGCATTGCATTATGCCGTCATAGCTAATGATAAAGGCATGGTTAATTGGCTGTTGGATAAGGGGGCTAATATTTGGCTTGGGCCCACACTATCTGGAAATAGCCCTACGGCGATTTTCGCTTTTCCTGGCCGGCCACTAGTGACAAGGAAAATAGCTACACCAATGACCCTGGCGCAGTCCTTAGACATTCAAGATATGCTCGATCTTTTCTTGAAACGTTTCCCGGAAGCAAACTTTAAGTTTGTTGGGAGTTAGATTTTTCGAGTGCCTCATGGGGGCTTGGTTGATCAGCACATCGACACAGCGGGTGACAACGGTCGTTTGTCGATGGCGGGTGAGCTGGATGCCGATCAACAGTTACAAGAACTCCACGATAGCGGCGATCTTGACCCGAGCATTTGGCACGACCACAGCGACTGGAGTGTGCGGCAATTAGTGAGCCCGCCGGTGATTTCCGACATGCCCGCGTTTGTTTTTTGCCCCAGGCTCAATCTTTGTGCGTGATGCGGCGCGGTGTTTTGGTCGCCAGCACACTGCGCGACATCGCGATTTCTAGCGCGGTTTCAAGGCGAACGATGCGTTCGCTCAGGTTCTCTATTTTTTGCTGCTGCGTCACCATTGAGGCGGCCATTCGCTCGACTTTGTCGTTCATTTTGATGACGGTAGTGATGGCATCCCAAAGTTTTTCGCTGACGCCCATTACGCGGTTTTTCTTGCCATTTTGGCTATGCGTTGATTTGACGCTTCGACGTAAGCCAGCGCCTTGTCGATGGCAGCATTGGCCTGCGCTGTTGTTTTGTTCATCTGATCGAGCATGCCTTCTAGAATCTGCTCGTCTTCATTGGGCTGAAACGAGGCGGCGGCGCGACGTAAAAATTCGCCCATCGATAAGCCAGCCGATTTGGCCATGCTGGCGATTTGTCCTTTTTCGTGGGCGCTGACCAGCACCGGAATGCGTTCTGTTGCAGTTGCCATGATGTTCTCCTTATGTGCATGTTCGGCACATGTGCACTTTAAGCGGGGGCGGCAGGAAACGCAAGCACGCTTTCCGTGCTTGCGCAGCTCATGTGTTTAAACGCTGAGTTTGTTGCGTTCGATCAGTGCGTAGGCGGAATGGTTGTGAATCGACTCAAAGTTTTCTGATTCGACGATGTAGGCGCTGACGCGCGGTTCTTCGTTGAGGCGGGCGGCGACGTCGCGCACCATGTCTTCGACAAATTTCGGATTGTCGTAGGCGCGTTCGGTGACGTATTTTTCATCGGGTCGTTTGAGTAATCCGTAGAGCTCGCAAGAGGCTTCGCGTTCGACCAGTTGAACTAAGTCTTCAATCCACAAATGTTCGTTGAGTAGGGCGCTGACGGTGACGTGCGAGCGCTGATTGTGCGCGCCGCGTTCGGAGATTTTTTTGGAGCAGGGGCAGAGACTGGTCACGGGGACGACGACTTTGATGGTCGATTCGATTTTGCCCTTGCATAGGCTGCCGATCAGCGTGACATCGTAGTCGAGCAGGCTTTCGACGCCAGAGACGGGGGCGGCTTTGTTGATGAAATATGGGAAGTTCATCTCAATGTGACCGCTTTCGGCTTCTAGTTTTTTCACCATGTCGTGCAGCATCGCCGGTAGATTTTCGACCGATAGTTCTTGTTTGTTGCTGTTGAGGATTTCAACAAAGCGCGACATATGCGTGCCTTTGAAGTGGTGCGGCAGGCGTACATACATGTTGAACAGTGCGATGGTGTGTTGCACACCGCCTGATTTGTCTAGCACTTTGACCGGGTGGCGGATGGCTTTGATGCCCACGCGATCAATCTCGATGTGGCGCGTGTCTTGACTGCCTTGAACATCGGCCATCGGGGCGGTTTGCGCTGTGGTTTGCGTGGTGCTG
>JAZKFR010000100.1:0-8934 GCA_040386295.1 Pseudomonadota bacterium
CAAGCCGGTCTTCAGGCTTGTCTTTGTGGCGCGCTACGGTTGTGCACAGGTCTTTCCGTGTGCAATTGCCGCCCACGGAACACTGGAAACTGTTGGACGTTTCAAGCGTATACGAACCCGACATACCAACGATCGCGTTCGTACAACTGGATCGGTCAGATCCGAACCTAATCCGATCGTTCTTTCGTGCATCTGTGCTCTCGCTCGACAAGGTCGAGCCGCTTGGCGAGGGCGCCGACACTTGTTTGGCCTTTATCAGCCGTCACTTCACCCCACTTCCTGGCACAGTTAGACGCTATGCAACTTAACTGCTACGGGGGAAGTCTGGAGCTCATAAACGAGCCAAGCTACTCGTTCGGCTCGGCCGACAATCTGCGCCAGTATGTTTTCGCTAAACACCTCGACGGCGCATACAGGCCAATATCGGTTCACGGCGTACTACTCAATGGGAAACCGCTCGCCGTGTTTGGCGACGGCGGCGGCCGCAGTGGCGTGCACCCCCGTTCTGCGGTTCTTTCTCGTGCTCAGCTTTTCTTGGCGGTGGGGCGTCATGTGGTTTGCCTTCGCCCGGAGCCGTTCGAGTTCAGGTGGGCGCTACAGACGGACGACGCAACTTGTTTCGGCGTCTACTACGATGAAACGCACGATGCACTCATCTCGCACGGCGAGCTTGAGATTGCGCGCTTTACACACGATGGCTCAAATGTTTGCTCGTCTTCTGGCGCAGACATCTTTTCCGAAGGCTTCACCCTTGGCTCGCAATACATTGAGGTGCGGGATTTTGAGGGCAGGCCTTACCGATTCAATTACGCCGATGGCAAATGCTGCACCTAACCAGTTCGGCAACAGGAACCAAACTGCTGCGCAGTTTGTGCTGCCCTCCGCTACGTTTCGGCGCCCGTTAAGTTAAACGTTAGCCGCCACTATGAGCATCCCTGAACTTCTTACCGCCATTCGAAAACGGTACGTTGACGCTCTTGCCATGGCGTCTTAAGTGGGTCACCTAAAGCATGGCGTGTGGGAAATGGGGCTTGACGTTATCGGATACAATCCGCGCTCTGTTGATCTGGTTCATGACGAGCCATCCGTCGATCCTCCCGCTTGGGAAACCCGTGAAGCGCGTTATGCCGAAAGATTCAGGGCGGCGCGCAAACTTATCTTTTCTGAGGTGTTGTCATGGCTTCCCGCAGAAACCCCCTTGCGTCAAATTGCAGTATTTTCATCGGCTCCCTCCATGCCTGCGGCATTCCAGCGGCAGCTTATTTCTGACGATAAAACTCATGGCGATGCTCTTGGTATTGACTAACTTACCGACAGCTGAGGCGGCTCAGACGTTGGCGCAGCATTTGGTGGAGAATCACTTGGCGGCTTGCGTTTCTATCTTAGCGCCCTGCCGTTCTCTGTTTCGTTGGCAGGGCGCGCTTGAGTCTTGCGACGAGGTGCCGCTGCTGATCAAAACTTCGGAAGAATGCTATCCAGCTTTAAGTGCAGCCATTCTGGCGCGTCATCCCTATGAGCTGCCAGAACTCATCGCCTTGCCGATAACGCAGGGTTTGCCCGATTATCTCGCCTGGGTTGCCGCTGAAACTAAGGCCAGATAATTCTGGCCACGCCACGCATGCCAAGGCAGCTCTGCTTGTTTGGGCAAAGTGATTGCTGACCAAAGAATTTGATTTCTCACCGCGCGAGCACCGCACCTTCTTGGATTACGAATCGACCATGCGCTACCTGCTTCCCTTCTCCCTTCGCCTAGCACGCAAACTGCGCGCTGCTTGCGCTTTGCTTTGTCTGCTGTTTCTAGCATTCAACACGGGCGCGCAAACAAGCTCGTTTTTGCGCCCAGAGCAGGCGTTTAAAGCCGAACTACACGGCGTAGACGCGCGTCACATTGAGCTACGCTTCAGCGTTGCTAAGGGCTATTACCTTTACCGCGACAAATTCCGTTTCACGCTCAAAGCGGACGACGAACGCACGCCTTTGAGCCTGCGCCTAGGCACGCCAAAACTGCCGCAGGGGGAAGAAAAACAAGATGAAAGTTTTGGCAAAACCCAGGTTTATCACACCGACGTGTTGATTGATTTACCGCTTGAAGCCTTAAGCATTGATGAACAAAGTGAAGCAGGAGCGGGATTAAACAAGCCGCAAGCCGCGACGCTCACGCTGACGTTTCAAGGTTGCGCCGAAGCCGGTATCTGCTATCTGCCGCAGCAACAAAGCATCGCCCTTGTGCTGCCAGCGCAAGACGGCGCAACAAACACCGCGCCAACGTCGTCCACTTCGTCCACCTCCTCCACTACGCAACAAGAGCGTGCACAAGTAGCAAGCGACTCGAACCAGCCAAGCGTGTCAGCGGATCCCATCGTGCGCCTGCTGGCAAAAGAAAGCTTTTGGTGGGTCGTGCTCAGTTTTTTTGGTTTTGGCCTATTGCTCTCGCTCACACCCTGCGTTTTTCCGATGATTCCGATTTTGTCGGGAATTATCGTCGGCCAGCCCAGCACGCAGCTCGATTCGCCCGTAGCCAAGACGCACGCACGCCGTCGCAGCTTTACGCTGTCTTTGGCTTACGTTATAGGCATGGCGCTCAGTTATGCGCTGGCGGGCGTGGGCGCCGGCTTATCGGGCACTTTGCTCAGCGTAGCGTTACAAAATGTTTGGGTACTAGGTGCTTTCTCCCTAGTTTTTGTACTGCTCGCGCTGGCCATGTTCGGCTTTTACGACTTGCAATTGCCGACCTATTTACAAAGCAAACTGGCGGACGAGTCGAACCAATTGGCACACCGTATCTCCGGCAAATCGCTGTTCGGCGTCGCGCTGATGGGCGCTTTATCGGCGCTCATCGTTGGGCCTTGCGTCGCGGCGCCCCTGGCCGGCGCGCTGCTTTACATCAGCCAAACCGGCGACGCTTGGCTAGGCGGTGTTGCGCTGTTTTGCATGGCTATAGGTATGGGGATGCCCTTGCTGGCGATCGGTGTTTCAGCGGGACAGTGGCTACCCAAATCTGGTCCATGGATGGAAGCGGTAAAGAAAGCCCTAGGCGTGGTGCTATTGGCCACCGCGTTATGGACGATAGCGCCGCTGATGCCAACGCTGCTTCTGATGCTGGCTTGGGCGCTGCTGTTGATCGTATCAGCCAGCTATCTGCATGCGCTTGATCCTTTGCCCGCCAATAGCAAGGCTTGGCTACGATTTTGGAAAGGCATTGGCGTCGTTTTGTTAATCGTCGGCGCGGCGCTGCTCATCGGCGCTTTGGCGGGGGGGCGCGATCCACTGCAGCCCTTGCTTGTGAGCAACAGTTCTGCCAAGCGCAATACAGACACTGCAGACACTGCCACGCTGGGCGCATCAACACCGCATTTTGTGCGGGTCACCTCGCTGGCCGAGCTAAAAACTTGGCAAGCGAACAGCAGCAAGCCGCTAGCGCTCGATTTCTACGCAGATTGGTGCGTCTCATGCCAAGAAATGGCGCGCTTTACTTTTAGCGATGCGCGCGTTCAGCAAAAATTGCAGGAATGGACCGTATTACAGGTCGATGTCACCGCAGGCTCAAGTGAAGACCGAGCTTTTCTCAAAAAGTTCAATTTATTCGGCCCGCCCGCGTTGTTATTTTTCCAAGCAAATGGCGAAGAAATTGCGGCGGCGCGACTGATCGGGTTTCACAGCGCGGACAGCTTGCTTGCCACTTTGGCAAAGCTAAACCCATCTTGAGCCAAATGGCCTGTGCCAAAAGGAGCGTACATCATGTTGTCGAAGAAACTAGCCGTGGTCACCGGCGCCGCTCGGGGCATTGGCCTGGCTGTAGCAGAGCAACTAGCGGCTGCCCACTGCAAGGTGCTGATGTTGGCGCGCCACGCACCCAGTCTTGAGCAAGCGGCGCAGCAACTGATTTCGCGTGGGCACGATGTAGTAACGCATTGCGCTGACCTGAACGACCAAGAGACACCGCACAATTTGGCGCAAAGGCTACAAAGTGAATTCGGTCGACTCGATATTTTGGTCAACAATGCCGGCGTTTTTCTTGACCCAAAAGATCCATCGCAAGCAGAGCTGGGTAGCGCTTTGCACGCTGATGCAAGCTGCCTGCTCGATAGTTTTAGCAACAATACGCTGGCGCCTTTGCGCCTAATTCAGGCGCTTATGCCCTTGCTGCGGGCAAGTGACGCTGGACGTATCGTGAATGTCTCGTCGGGCATGGGGCAACTGTCGACTATGGGCGGAAACTGGCCAGCTTATCGTCTGTCAAAAACAGCTTTAAATGCCCTCACACGCTTGCTGGCTAGCGAGTTACAGGACGAATCGATCAAAATCAACGCGGTCTGCCCAGGTTGGTGTCGCACCGAAATGGGCGGCACGGATGCTTTACGGAGTGCCGCCCAAGGCGCGAGCGGCATCGTTTGGGCTGCGTTATTGCCGGAAGAAGGGCCTAGTGGCGGGTTTTTTCGTGACGGACAGCCGTTGGCATGGTGAGGGCAGGGCACGCGGTTTGTGCAATCGTCCGACAACTCATCGACTGAACTGCCCTTAAAGCAAACGCGCAGGCTGCGCTACGCAGCGAACTCGTTGGCTACTGCGTTCACCTGCTGCTGTGTTCGCCTGCCGCTGCGCTCATTTCGACGGCGTTGCGATGTCTGCCAAGGCCAAGGCCAAATGCTCTATTTCCACAGCCAGTGCATCGATCCATTCGGCTAACTCTTGGTGTTCTCCGCGTGTAATTTGCTGCTCAATACGCCGCGCCAAGGCGCTCGCAGGTTGCGCTGAGAACATGGCCAAGGTTCCTTTAAGCGCATGTGCAACAAAGAGAATGCTTTGCGTTTCGTTACGCGCTAGCGCACGACGAATGCTGTTGAGGTCATCTTGATAGTTATCGAGAAAGATGCGTGCGGCAATATCGAGCATGTCGCGATCGTCGGCGCTGGCTAGCGCCGCTGCGTAATCAAAGTGGCGCGCACTGGGCAACACCAAATCCGGGGGCGCAGCAGCGCTCTTGTTTAAGGCGACGCTCTGTGCAACGACGATGCCATGGCCATAGTATTGCAGCAGTTGCTGTAACTCATGGCTCTTGATCGGCTTGGCTAGATAATCGTCCATCCCGGCTTGTAAACACAGCGCTTGATCGCCTTGCATGGCGTTCGCCGTCATCGCGATAATCGGCATACGCGGACTATTTTTCTCCTGCTCGGCAGCGCGAATACGCCGGGTAGCCTCAAGGCCATCCATCACCGGCATCATCATATCCATCAGCACTACATCGCAGCTTTCTTCAGCCAGAACCTGCAATGCCTGTGCCCCGTCTGTGGCGAGCAATACGCTGTGTCCCCAACGTTCAAGCAATTTGCTTGCTAATTTTTGGTTGATCGGATGATCTTCAACCAAAAGAATCCGCAAGGATTTTTCTTCGTCCTTCAAGGTATGTCGCGTCACCAGGTGCGGCGTTTCTGTCGGCGGGGTGAGCATAATGCGGTTGATCACCTTGAGCAGCTCTTCTTGCGTCACCGGTTTTGGTAGATACGCGGCAAGCCCCATTTTGCGGCAGCGTTGCGCGTCGCCTTTGACCGCACCGGAACTGAGCATGAGAATTTTGCTCAGCGCGCAATGGGCAAAACCTTGGATTTTTTCGGCAATAGCAAAGCCGTCCATATCGGAAGTGCACACATCCAAAATGATCAGTTCATAGCGTTCGCCGGAAGCCGACAGCGCGCCACCTGCGGCCATCTCAGACGATCGTTCAGCAGCGATTTTATGCAAGGCGGCACTGCCTGATTCGGCTGTCTCAACCAAAGCGCCGTGCCCACTCAAGACGCGCGCTAAGAATTGCCGATCTTGCGTATTGCCATCGACGATCAAAACCGGCTTGGCTTCGAGATTGACAGGTTTTTTTGCTGTGGGTGCGTATCTGGGTGCGCGCGAATCTTGCGCCATGTTGACCGTAAAAAAGAACGTGCTGCCGTGTCCTAGCTCACTTTCTACCCAAATACGTCCGCCCAGCATAGAGACCAAGCGCGCCGAAATGGTGAGGCCAAGACCGGTACCCCCGTATTTACGGCTGGTCGAGTTGTCGCACTGAGCAAATGCATCAAAAATCGTGTTGATTTTTTGCTGCGGGATGCCAATACCGCTGTCAATGATTGAAAAATGCAGCAAGACTCGACGCTGACTGGCTGACACGCCTTGCCCCTCGTTTACGTCTGCACTGCTGGCTTGCAGCTCGCGTTCATCGGCAAACGCCCTGACCTGAACCAGGACTTCCCCTACTTCGGTGAACTTAATCGCGTTGCCTATCAGGTTGTTAAGTATTTGCCGCAAGCGCCCCGGATCGTCCAACAAATACGTCGGCAACTCGCTGCCAAAGTCTTCTTTTAGCGCTATACCTTTTGCTTGCGCCAGCGCACGCATGGTTTTGCAAGTATCACTGAGCGTACGGCGTAAGTTGAATGGGATTTGTTCCAAGGACATTTTTCCGGCATCAATTTTTGAGAAATCGAGGATGTCGTTAAGCATTTTCAACAAAGCGTGCGCTGAAGATTTGACGATCTCAAGATATTCACGTTGCTCGGTAGAGAGCGCTGTAGCTAAAGTTAATTCGGTCATGCCGATCACACCGTTCATCGGCGTACGAATCTCATGACTCATATTGGCCAAAAAGTCAGATTTCGAGCGATTTGCCGCTTCTGCTTCCTCTTTTGCCTGTAACAAGGCCGCCGAGGCGTTCTTCAACACGCTGACATCCTGCCAAATACCGGTAAACACCGTTGAACCATCGTCCGCTAACTCGGGCTCCGGGTTGCATTCGCCGCGAATCCAGCGAATCGAGCCATCCGGCATGTGGATACGGTATTCGTCACGCCAAGCCTCACGCCTTTGCGCTGCCAGGAAAACGCCTTGGCGTACACGTTCGCGATCCTCGTCCAGAATCTGCCGCGTCGCGATCGACGCGTCTGCCAATAAAGCCTCAGGATCAAGTCCGCGCACCTCAGTTAAACGCTCGCTGAGAAACGTAAAACGAATTCGACCGTGACCAACTTGCCATTGAAATAGCGCGCCGGGAACCATATTGGTGATGTGGCGCAAGCGCGCCTCTGCCGTTTTGATTGCGGCTTCTTGCAGCTTACGCTCGGTAATATCCGTAATCGTGCCAATCAACCCAGCGACCTGGCCATTTCTTTTGGTGAACAAAGCCTTGCGGTAGATCGTGTCACGCCAAGTGCCATCGCGTGAGCGCACCCTCGATTCAAAAATTTGCTTCTCGAACACAGCATTCTGCGCATACCGCTTGCTATCGAATAAGACTCGGTCTTTCTCGGTATGTACGGTGGCAATCTCGCTAGGAAAAAGGTCAGCCACCGTCTTACCCAACCATTCTTCACGCCGGATGTCGAAGAATTCCTCGAACGCCTTGTTGAATTGCTGGTAATGACCCTCTGTATCTTTGAGATATAGAGGAATCGGCAGAAATTCAACCATTTCCTGAACAAAATGCAGCTGTTCTTTTAACTTATCTAAAGCTTGATGCCGTTCTGTCACGTCGTTGATGGTGCCTAGGGTGCCCACAAAACAGCCAGAACGATCGTATTCGCCACGCGCAAAACATTCGGCCCAGCGCCGTTCATGAGTGCGCGTCGTATACGTCGTTTCGGTGCGAACAAACGCCGTATTGCCGTTGGCAATCGACATAAAATCCTTCACCGCCTGCGGACGCACGTCGGGATGAATGATGTTCAACGAAGCTTGCCCCAGGCTTTCCGCGATCGAGAAGCCGGTGAGTTCGGTCCACGCCGGATTGAGATAAGTCCAACGCCCTGCAGCGTCAGTACGGAACACCACCTCACTGAGTTGCTCAATAACGGCGCGAAAACGTCGCTCGCTGTTGATCAACTGCGCTTCAATCCGCTTTTGTTCACTGATATCCGTGCGAATCGCGATGTATTGGGTGGTTAAGCCACGTTCGTTACGAAAGGGGACGATGCTGGCATTCACCCAGTAAAGAGACCCATCTTTTGCGCGGTTACAAACCTCGGATTGCCAAACACCCCCGGCAAAAATGGTTTCCCACAGACCCTCAAAAAAAGCTTTGGGATGCACCCCAGAATTGATCATGCGGTGGGTTGAACCGAGCAGCTCATCACGGCTGTAGCCGCTGATCTGACAAAATTTATCATTGACGTAAATAATCGTGCCTTGCGTGTCGGTAATACTGACAATCGCGTGCTGATCTAAGGCAAATTTCTGATTAGCCAAATCCAACAGCGCCTGATGTAAGCCGCGCTGACTTTCCATACAGTGCTGCGTCAAGCTCGCCATCAGCGTTGACAGCGATTCGAGGCTATCTTCGGCGAGGACGGGGTACTCGGTCTTAGCCATTTGCATCAGCTCATTGACCGTCGCACGCAAGGAGGCAATCACCGGTTCTTGCGCGGTCATACTGGCATGCTGCTCTACTTCCAGCGAGCTTTGATCGTTTGCTGACACAAACTGTGTCGACGCACTGCGCACAGAGGCGTCTAAATCATGTTGCGTGTAAACCGCGCTAACTTGCTCAAAAAATTGCGGCAATTGCGCCAAAAAACGCTTGCTCTGAGCCGATAAAGCAGCATGATCGGCCAGCTGTTTTAGCTCATCAAAGAGCGTCAGCGAAGCGTTCGCCTCCACCCCGAGCAAAGTCTCAAGCTGGCATAAAAGTTGTTTGTGCATGGGGGACAAATGCTTTCAAAAACGTGCTGGCTAAACAAATCAAACCAATTGCCCAGACAAACCACGTAAACAGAGCTCAGGATACGTTCCGCTAGGCTGGCGCACAAGTGCTGCATGCTACAATCCCCACCCTTTTCAATGGCTTGTGAGGCACCCGATGTTTTCTGCTAAAGACACCCTGGCGACAGTCGATCCTGAACTCTGGAAAACGATTACCGATGAGCATAAGCGTCAGGAAACGCATATCGA
>JAZKFR010000100.1:8944-11780 GCA_040386295.1 Pseudomonadota bacterium
GAACTGATCGCCTCCGAAAATTACGTCAGCCATGCCGTCATGGCCGCACAGGGCTCACAGCTGACCAACAAATACGCCGAAGGCTACCCAGGCAAGCGCTACTACGGCGGCTGCGAACACGTAGACGCAACCGAACGCATCGCGATTGATCGTCTGATCCATCTGTTTAACGGTCACAAGCATGGTTACGTCGCCAACGTTCAAGCCAACTCTGGCTCACAAGCCAACCAAGCTGTGCTGCTCGCTTTCGCCAAACCGGGCGACACGATCATGGGCATGAGTTTGGCTGAGGGCGGCCATTTGACGCACGGCATGCCCTTAAACATGTCGGGCAAATGGTTCAAGGTTGTCGCCTACGGACTCAACCAGCAAGAAACCATCGATTACGAACAAATGGAAGCGCTGGCACGCGAGCACAAGCCACGCATCTTGATCGCCGGCGCCTCAGCTTATTCACTGCAAATTGACTTTGCGCGCTTCGCCAAAATAGCGAAAGAAATCGGCGCGATTTTGTGGGTCGACATGGCGCACTACGCTGGCCTAATCGCAGCCGGTTGCTACCCCAGCCCGCTGCCGCACGCTGATGTCGTCACCTCGACCACGCACAAAACCCTGCGCGGTCCACGCGGCGGCGTGATTTTGATGAAGACCGAGCACGAAAAAGCCATTAACTCGGCGATTTTCCCCGGCTTGCAAGGCGGCCCGCTGATGCACGTTATCGCGGCGAAAGCCGTCGCGTTCAAAGAAGCAGCCAGCCCACAGTTCGTGCGTTATCAAGAACAAGTCTTGCTCAACGCACGCGTCATGTCGCGCGTACTGGCTGAACGCGGTTTACGTATTGTGTCTGGGCACACCGAATCGCATCTGTTTTTAGTCGATTTACGCAGCAAAAAAATTACCGGCAAAACAGCCGAAGCAGCGCTGGGCGCAGCGCACATCACGGTCAACAAAAACTCGATCCCGCAAGACCCCGAAAAACCCCTAGTCACTTCGGGTATCCGCATAGGTTCGCCAGCGATTACCACACGCGGGTTTACTGAAATCGAGTCGGAGCAACTAGCGCATCTCATCGCCGATGTGCTCGACGCACCGGAAGACACCGGGGTATTGCACAAGACCCGTCAAGCTGTCGCCGCTTTATGCCAGAAGTTTCCAGTCTATGGCGCTTAAACACAGATGAAGTGCCCGTTCTGCAACGCGGACGACACCACCGTCATTGACACGCGTATGAATGACGGTGCTGACACCGTTCGCCGCAGGCGGCGCTGCCTCTCTTGTGAGAAACGCTTCACCACCTACGAACGCGCCGATATTCATTGGCCGCAAGTCATTAAAAGAGACGCCTCGCGGGTCGATTATCGACGCGAAAAACTCAGCGCTAGCCTCTGGTTAGCGCTGCGCAAACGCCCCATCAGCGCAGCCGCAGTCGATGCCGCGATTAACCGTATTGAAGAGCAGTTGCTCGCACTGGGCGAACGCGAAGTCGCCTCCGAAAAAGTTGGCGAAATGGTGATGCTCGAACTGGCTCGCCTCGACAAAGTAGCCTATGTGCGCTTTGCCTCGGTCTACCGCAATCTTGAGGATATCGACGCCTTCTCCGCACTGATCCGCGAAGTCTCGTATCCCAGCGTGCCTGCCAGCTCTGAGACAAATGAAAGCGCGGCCAGCGAAGCAAGCAAGTGCGGAGCCGACAGCAGTCTGAACTTGCCGCCAGCCCCACCCGGCAGCAAGTTCTAACACAGCGTGATGGGTCACCTCCCCCTACTACAGCTATCGAACTCTGAGGAAATGACCACGGTATCAATCGATGAGACAGCCAAGATCATGGCTGTCTCATCTGCAACAATTAGGAACTGGGCAAAGGCTGGTCACATTAAGCCAGTGTCCGCTGGCCCTCTCCTATTCTCTGCAGAGTCCGTTTTGAGTCTTAAAAATCAAATTGGCCTGGGGACTTTTGGCAGGTTACGAACACGTGCCAATAAAGCTGGGGCTGGACGTAGTTTCTTGCCAGCAGAATATACGGACAATCCGCACTTAATTTCACATATTACCGAGCTGGTTTCCCTCATCAAAAATGAGCGCCTAGAGACTGAGGCGGTCATTTTCTTGGCTACTCTGCGCCTTTTGGAAAAAAATGGCGAGGTTCAAAAGGCATGTTGTAGTGACCCGTTTAGTTTAGATTCATTCCATTCATGGGCAAGGCAATCGGTGAAGTTAGTCATTCATGAATGGCGGTCTTCGCTCCCTATCGCCAAAAATAATTTTTCGTACAGCAAGCTATACGAGCGAATCAATCCTCATGATGACGAGGATTTTTTGGGCTTGCTCTATCAGAGCATTGCTTTAGAAGGTCACAAATCAGAGCAAGGTTCCTACTACACGCCATCGAAGCTAGTCGATGACGCCCTGTCTGTTATTGACACCTCCATAAAGACATTTCTCGACCCCTGTTGCGGGTCTGGCAAGTACTTATTGAGGGCGGCAAAACGATTCAAACTAGCGCCAGAAAATATATATGGATTTGAGTGCAATAGAGTCGCAACAAACATTGCTCGAATCAATTTATTGATGGCGTATAAAAGCATAGAGTTTGCGCCCAATATATTTTGTATGGACTCCCTTGCGGAACTGGCAACGGGTGAGATTTTCTGTGCAACAAACAAGCTTGCTGGAGGGATTGACGCGATAGCTACAAATCCGCCGTGGGGCGCATATAAAAACGCAGCATCCAAACGTTCTGTTTCCCAAAAAATAAAGTCCGGGGAAACGTTCTCAATGTTTCTAGAGAAGTCAATTCAGCTTCTTCGGAGCGGCGGTCAGCTTTCATTTATTTTGC
>JAZKFR010000101.1:0-4895 GCA_040386295.1 Pseudomonadota bacterium
CGCAGTACAACCCAATCGACGGCAGTCTTGAACGCATGTCGCTGGGTACGCGTTATTTACCGCTGCCAGGTAGGGCGCTCAATCTGGCGTATCGCTTTAATCGCGATACGCTCAAACAAATTGACCTATCAACGCAATGGCCGATTTATGGCGCCTGGTCTGCCGTAGGTCGACTCAATTACTCGCTGCAAGAAAAGCAGGCGGTTGAGAACATTGGCGGCCTTGAATATAACGGCGGCTGCTGGGTCATGCGTTTGGTTGGACAACGCTTAGCCACCAGTACCGGCACCAGCGCAAGCGCTCTGTTTATGCAGTTAGAGTTGAACGATTTTGCGCAAATTGGCGCCAATCCGCTCGATCTGCTCAAACGTAACATTCAGGGCTATAACAAAATAAATCAGCCCAATAGCGATTCAGTTTTTGGGCAATAAGGAATTTTTATGAGTCTTCTTTCGCGTATTTCTCTGCTTTTGATTTTGGTCAGCAGCGTCGCCAGTGCGCAGTCTTTGCACTTGTCGCAAACACTGGCCGTACCAACAACACGCACCACGCCTTATCAAAGCGTGACGCAGCATGAACCAAGCTTGGCCGATCGCATCGTGGCGGTGGTCAATGACGAGGTGATTACCGCTTACGAACTACAAACGCGCATTGAATCGGCGGTGAGCCAGTTACAGCGTCAAGGCACACCTTTGCCCGCGCCCGAAGTGCTAGAACAGCAAATGCTCGAACGTTTGATTGTCGACAAAATACAACTGCAATACGCAGTAGAAACCGGGCTGCGCATAGACGAAGCGCAGCTCGACCAGACTTTGCTGCGGATTGCCGCGAGCAACAAAATGTCGCTTGCTGTGTTCCGTAGCGCTTTGGAACGAGATGGCGTTGCTTTTGCCAAGTTTCGCCAAGAAATTCGTGACGAAATGACGATTGCCCGCGTGCGCGAACGCGAAGTGGAAAATAAAATCGTTATTTCAGAAGGAGAGATCGATCAATACCTCAGCCGCGAATCAACGCAGCAAGGGAACGAGAGCTACCTGGCGGCGCATATTTTGCTACGCGCGCCCGAGGCTGCTAGCCCAGAGCAGATCCAAAAACTGAAGAGCAAGGCAGAGGGCATTATGGCGCGCTTGCAGCGTGGCGAAGACTTTGCGCAAATGGCCGCTGCTTATTCGGATGCTGCCGATGGTTTGCAAGGCGGCAGCCTGGGCTGGCGTTCGGCAGAGCGTTTGCCCAGTATTTTTGCCGCTGCGATCAGCGTGCTCAAAGCGGGAGAAATCGCGCCGATATTGCGTAGCTCGAACGGTTTCCACATCGTCAAATTGCTCGACAAACAAGGCGGTGCTATCGCGGCTTCGGTGCAGCAGACGCACGCCAGGCACATTCTGATCAAAACCAACGAGGTGGTTGCCGAATCGGAAGCGCGGCATAAATTGCTGGTGCTGCGCGAACGCCTGGCCAATGGCGAATCTTTCGCGCAGTTAGCCCGATTGTTTTCGCAGGATGGGTCGGCAGCGAAGGGCGGTGACTTAGGTTGGGTTTATCCGGGCGATACGGTGCCTGAGTTTGAGCGGGCAATGGATGCCTTGCAGCCCGGCGAAGTCAGCCAGCCAATCCAGTCGCCTTTTGGCTTTCATCTGATCGAGGTTCTAGAGCGGCGTGTGCAAGACGTTTCTAGCGAACGCCAACGCGCCCTGGCGCGTCAGAGTTTACGTGAGCGCAAGCTCGACGAAGCCTACCAAGATTGGTTACGCCAACTGCGCGACCGCGCTTATGTCGAAAACCGTCTGGAAGAGCGCTAGGTCTAGCCTTAGCGCTCGTTTTTCAGTGCCCGCTTCTCAGAGCCCGCTTCTCAGAGCCCGCTTCTCAGCGCCCATTTCTCAGCGCCCATTTCTCAGTGCTCGCTTCTAGCCGTCACGGATTAAATCATTTTGCCGCCAGAATCTTTGCTGCCTTTGCCGCGTATTGCCGTCACCTCGGGTGAGCCCGCCGGAATCGGCCCGGCGCTCTGCTTACGGTTGGTCGAGCAAAATTTTGCTGCGCGCATGGTCGTGCTCGCTGACGCGGATCTGATGGCGGATTGGGCGAGCAAGCTTGGGTTTAGCGGCGAACTGCGCGTGTATGACAGCGCACGGTGTCTCGAGGTGGCGAACGCAGATTCGTTGCAAGGGCAAGATGCGCCAGCGACTCAATTGTCCGCACCCAGCCAATATCTCGACATTCTGCATTGCCCCCTGGCCGTTCCCGTGCAGGCTGGGCAACTTGATGCGCGTAACGCACCCTATGTTTTGTCACTGCTTGAGCGCGCTCTGACGGGCTGCCAACAAGGCGAATTCGCCGCCATGGTGACCGCGCCTGTGCATAAAGGAGTGATCAACCAAGCAGGGATTCCCTTTAGCGGCCATACCGAATATCTGGCTGAAAAAACAGCGACTCGACGCGTCGTCATGATGTTGGTCGGCGGCGGTTTACGGGTCGCTTTGGCGACCACCCATTTAGCGCTCAAAGACGTACCCGCTGCGCTTACACAACAGAGTTTGGAAGAAACATTGAGCATTGTGCAGCGCGAGATGCAGCAAAAATATGCGCTTGCGGCACCGCGTATTTTGGTCGCTGGACTGAATCCCCACGCTGGTGAGAACGGCTACCTAGGACGCGAAGAATTAGACGTCATCATTCCTGTGCTGAACAAGCTGCGTAGCCAAGGCATGCGGCTGATCGGTCCCTTGCCCGCCGATACCTTGTTTACGCCGAGCGTTTTGGCGCAAGGCGATTGCGTGCTGGCGATGTACCACGACCAGGGTTTAGCACCGCTTAAATACGCCAGTTTTGGCCACGGCGTTAATCTGACCTTGGGTCTGCCGATCATCCGCACCTCGGTTGATCACGGCACGGCGCTCGATTTGGCCATACAAGAAAAGGCAGGCGGCGTGCACGTTGCCGACCCTGGCAGCTTGTTTGCCGCACTCGCCTTGGCCAGTCAATTAGCGCATCAAGCAGCGCACCAAGCCGCGCACCAAGCCGCAGCTCCCTGCGCCCCCACTTCTTTAGGCGCGCCAAAATGAGCCAGCACATCGTGAGCCAGCACATCGCACGTAAACGTTTTGGCCAGCACTTTCTCGTTGATAGCGCAATCATCGCTGCGATCGTCGCCAGTCTTGGTGCGCAAAGAGAAGACTTCGTGCTGGAAATTGGCCCTGGGCTGGGTGCCTTGACTGATCCCTTGTTGCAGTCTTTGGATCATCTGCACGTGGTCGAAATCGACCGCGATATCGTGGCGCGGCTGAAGCAACGTTATGCGGGCGCGCGTGCGGCAAAACTCAGCATTCACCAGGCCGATGCCCTGCAGTTTGACTTTGGTACCCTGCTCAGCCAGGCCGCAGCGCGTGGGCAGCGGCTGCACATCATGGGTAATTTGCCGTACAACATTTCAACGCCCTTGCTCTTTCACCTAGCCAGTTTTAGCGCACAGATTGCAGCGGCGGCGCCAAGCCAGCCTCCGGGTTGGCTGGATATGCACTTTATGTTGCAGAAAGAAGTCGTCGAGCGCATGGTCGCGACGCCGTGCAGTGCGGACTATGGCCGCTTGTCGGTGATGTTGCAGTACCGCTTTTTTATGGAGCAGCTGTTCGACGTACCGCCCGAGGCGTTTGCGCCACCACCCAAGGTTGATTCTGCCGTTGTGCGCTTGATCCCCTTGCCGGCGAGCGAATGCTTGGCGAACGATGAGGCTGCTTTCGCGACCCTCGTCGCGGCGGCTTTTGCGCAAAGGCGCAAAATGCTGCGCAATAACCTGAAGAACATCCTCGACGCAGAGGGTTTCGCGACGCTCGGCATCGCACCGAGTGCGCGCGCTGAAGAGTTGTCGGTACACGATTACGTGCGTATCGCCAATTTTTTACAGCCTAAGGTGTCTTAGCCCAAGGGTGTTTTAGCGGCACTTTTCGCTCATCCCCGTCTGCCGTGCCGATACGCTCCGTGTTGCTTGTTAAAAAGCACGCTCAATGCCCTGAGCCTGCCCATGTTTGCCAATCCAGCGCGTTCGTTATAGCGCAGAAAGCCTGATGATGGACTTCATTAAAATTCGCGGTGCGCGGACGCACAATCTAAAAAATATCGATCTTGATTTGCCGCGTAATCGCTTGATCGTGATCACTGGCCTGTCTGGTTCGGGCAAATCATCGCTGGCTTTTGACACGCTCTACGCTGAGGGGCAACGCCGTTACGTCGAGTCGCTTTCGGCGTACGCACGGCAATTTTTGCAGATGATGGAGAAGCCCGATGTGGACCTGATCGAGGGCTTATCGCCGGCCATTTCGATTGAACAAAAAGCCACCAGTCACAACCCGCGTTCGACCGTCGGCACCGTCACCGAAGTGCACGATTATTTGCGCTTATTGTTCGCCCGCGCAGGCACGCCGTTTTGCCCAGAACACCAGCAGGCGCTTGATGCGCAAACGGTCTCGCAAATGGTCGACCACGTTTTGGCGCTGCCGATAGAGACGAAACTGATGATCCTCGCGCCGGTCGTCAGCGAGCGTAAAGGCGAGCATCTTGAGCTCTTCGCCGAGCTGCGCGCGCAGGGTTTTGCCCGGGTGCGCGTCAAATCGGGGCAGGCGCCGAGCAAAATTTACGAACTCGATGCCTTGCCAAAACTGGCCAAAACGCACAAGCACAGCATCGATGTGGTGGTAGACCGGCTGAAAATTCGCGAAGATTTGCGCCAACGCTTGGCCGAGTCGTTTGAAACCGCGTTGCGTCACGCTGAAGGGCGCGCCATTGCGCAAGGCGCCGGGCTTCCGCTGGATCAACGGGATGTAGTGCTGCCAGTCGTACTTGGTCTGGCCGCGGTCACTCAGCCGCTCGTGGCTGGCCACCACCGCATCGTCGGCCACGAT
>JAZKFR010000102.1:0-8991 GCA_040386295.1 Pseudomonadota bacterium
CCAAACCCGCAGCCAAAATCAGTCACGGCACACCTCAAAAGTGCCAATATCGCCCCCTGCCTGTTCACGTTCTTCCGATCACACGCAGCGCCCTCTCTCCCGCCCCTACGGGGCACCCTCGCCCACAAGTGGGCGAGGGAATGATGCGGGTCAGTGAGCGCGTAGTCGCTTGTGCAGAGGTCTTACGAATAGCAAACCGGCAAAGCAAAGTGAGCTCCTTTAGCCAAGCTTTTCCAAGGTTCAATGCTAAAATCCGCGCCTGCCTAAAACGCCTTGTTCCAGCGCGTGAGCGTATTTGTAACGCCGCGCCAAAAACAATTTATTGACGATTGATTGACGATTGATGGCTGCAACGCACGATGCAGCCATACTGACCCCCGCCATACCGGAGACAAACCACAATGAACAGCGCTGAAATCCGCGAAAAATTCTTGCAGTTTTTTGCCTCCAAGGGGCACACGATTGTCCGCTCTGGTTCACTTGTACCGCAGCAAGACCCGACCTTGCTCTTTACCAACGCCGGGATGAATCAGTTCAAAGACGTCTTTCTTGGTTTTGACCAACGGCCTTATCGACGCGCCACCACGGCACAAAAATGTGTGCGCGCAGGCGGCAAGCACAATGACCTGGAAAACGTTGGCTACACCGCGCGCCACCACACATTCTTTGAGATGCTCGGCAACTTCTCGTTCGGCGATTACTTCAAACGCGATGCGATTCACTACGCCTGGGAATTGCTGGTACAGGTTTATGGTTTACCGGCAGAAAAACTGTGGGTTACCGTCTATGCCGACGACGACGAGGCCTATGCAATTTGGGCGCAAGAAATCGGCATCCCGCCGGAACGTTTGGTGCGTATTGGCGACAATAAAGGCGCACCGTTCGCATCGGATAATTTTTGGATGATGGGCGAAACCGGCCCTTGCGGTCCGTGCACCGAGATTTTTTACGATCATGGCGCAGACATCGCGGGCGGCCCACCGGGGAGCCCTGACGAAGACGGCGATCGCTACATCGAGATTTGGAACAATGTTTTTATGCAGTTCAACCGCGACGAGGCCGGGGTGATGCACCCCTTGCCCGCACCCAGCGTCGATACCGGGATGGGCTTAGAGCGTATTGCTGCCGTATTGCAACAGGTGCACAGCAATTACGAGACTGACTTATTCCTACCCTTGATCGCCGCTGCCGCGCGTGAAACAGGCTGCACCGACCTCGCCAGCCCTTCGCTCAAAGTGCTCGCAGACCACGTTCGCGCCTGTACGTTTTTGATTGTTGATGGCGTGATCGCGAGCAACGAAGGGCGCGGTTACGTGCTGCGTCGGATCATTCGCCGAGCCGTTCGTCACGGCTACAAACTGGGTGCACGGGCTGCTTTCTTCCATCGTTTAGTGCCCGACGTGGTGCTGCTGATGGCGAACGCCTACCCCGAGTTAGAGCACAGCCAAGCACGGGTGATTGAGTTGCTGCGGCAAGAAGAAAGCCGTTTCTTTGACACGATAGAGCAGGGTATGGGCATGCTCGATACGGCGCTGGCAGAGCTCGATCGCAACAAGGCTCACGTACTGTCGGGCGACATCGCGTTTAAGCTGCACGATACTTTTGGCTTTCCGCTCGATCTCACTGCTGATATTTGCCGAGAGCGCGGTGTCCGCGTTGATCAAGCCACTTTTGATCAAGCCATGCTGCAACAGAAGTCACAAGCGCGCGCTGCGGGCAAATTCAAAAGCAGCGGTGTACTCGAATACGCCGGTTCGCCGACTGAGTTTTTGGGCTACGACACCCTCAATTCGACCGCCTCAGTCTTGGCGCTGTACAAAGACGGCAGTTTGGTTGATAGCTTATTAGCGGGCGATGCCGGGATTGTCGTACTCGATCAAACGCCGTTCTACGCCGAATCGGGCGGTCAGGTGGGCGATATTGGCCTGCTGCGCGGGCAGCTAACGCAAAGCCAAACAACAGCGCATAACGACACGCAAACGCTGGGCGCAACGCTGTTTACGGTACGCGACACACAAAAAATACAGGCTAATGTTTTCGCTCATCACGGCCTGCTCGACGCAGGTCGTTTAAGCGTCGGCGATCAAATCGAAGCCGCCGTCGATGCGCACACACGGCAACGCACAGTACGTCATCACTCAGCAACGCATCTGTTGCATAAGGCCTTGCGCGAAGTTTTGGGCGAGCATGTGCAACAAAAGGGTTCACTCGTCGCGCCCGACAAAACACGCTTCGACTTTGCCCATCCGAATGGTCTAAGCCAAGAAGAAATTCGCACGATAGAAAGCATAGTCAACAGCGAAATCCTGGCCAATGCAGCAAGCCAGGCGCAACTCATGGCGATCGATGAAGCGCAACAATCCGGCGCCATGATGTTATTCGGCGAAAAATACGGTGATGTCGTTCGCGTGCTGCAAATCGGCTCGTCAAAAGAACTGTGCGGCGGAGTGCATGTAAACCGTAGCGGCGATATTGGTGTATTCAAAATCATCAGTGAAACCGGTGTCGCAGCAGGTGTCCGGCGTATTGAGGCGGTAGCGGGCGATGTCGCCTTAGGTTTCATTCAAGAGCAGCAGGACACACTCAGCGAGCTGGCGCGCCTATGCCAAACCAGTGTTCCCAACACGCCAGGCAAAATCGCCCAAATGCTCGCGAACAGCAAAGCCTTGGAGAAAGAACTGTCCAGCTTAAAATCGAGCCTGGCCAGCACGCAAGGACAAAGCCTTCTGACACAGGTCGTTGAAGTGCAAGGCATCAGCCTACTCAGCACCCTGCTTGCCAACGCCGATCTCAGCAGCTTGCGCGAAACCATGGACAAGGTGCGCGACGCGCTGGGCGAACGTCCAAGCGTCGTCGTTTTGGCCAGCAACGCCGAAGGCAAAGCTAGCCTCATCGTGCGCGTCAGTAGCGCGCTGAGCAGCCAAATCAAAGCCAACGAATTGGCCAATATGCTGGCGCAACAAGTCTCAGGCAAAGGCGGTGGTCGAGCTGAAATGGCGCAAGCAGGCGGCACCATGCCAGAAAAACTACCTCAGGCGCTGGCTGCGGTTAAAGAGTGGGTATTAGCCAGAGCAGCGCCACTTTAGGCAAACGTGGGCGGAATCATTTGCCCCCTCCCTTCACGAAAGCCGCCATGCTGCTGCGTCAGTTTCGCCTGATTTTTGCCCACGCACTCCCCATGCTGATGACTCAGCTCGCCTCGTTGGGGATGATGCTGATCGATACCAGTCTGCTCGGACACTATGGAACAGAAGACCTAGCCGCAGTCGCTGTTGGCGGGGGCATTTACATCGCCATCGCCTTTGGTCTAACCGGCATCACGCAAGCCGTTGCGCCGATGGTGGCGCAACACGTCGGCGCAGAGCGCAAGCAGGCGATTGCTGCTTGCTTACAACAAGGCTTCTGGCTGGCGCTGCTGCTGGCGCTGCCTGGACTTCTGTTGCTGCGCCACCCTGAACCTTTATTCGCCTTATCCGAGATGGCGCCAGGCATCGAAGACAAGGCGCGCGCTTACCTCGCCCTGCTCGCTTGGGGCATGCCGGCGACCCTGCTCTACCGAACTTTCTACGCCTGTTGTAACGCGCTCGGCCATCCGCGCCCCTTGATGTTGATCAGCTTCGCTGCCACCTTGCTGCACGGCGGATTAGCGTGGACTTTGGTCAACGGCGGCTGGGGCAACATCGCGCCCGGCGTCTTTGGCTGTGGCTTATCAAACGCCATCACCGCCTGGTTCACCGTGGTAGCTGGCCTGATCTACCTACGGCGTAGCCGTGTTCTGGCTGGCTACCGTTTATTGGCAGCATGGCAAAAACCCGATTTAAAAAGCTTAAGCGCCCTATTCCGCCTCGGCCTGCCGATGGGCTTCTCTAACTTCGTCGAAATCTCCTCATTCACCCTGGTCGCCCTGTTTGTTGCCGAACTAGGCGCCACCGTCCTCGCCGGGCACCGCATCATCGCCAACCTCGCAGCGCTTTGCTATATGTTGCCGCTCGCGCTGGCGATTGCGACCCTGACGCAACTCGGCCAAGCCGTTGGCGCGCGCGATGAGCTACGCGCCCGCTGCTCGCTATGGGCCGGGCTACTCTTAGGCGGTGGCCTATCCGCCTTGCTCGGTCTGCTCGTCTGGCTCAACGCAGCGTCGATCATTGCGCTCGGCAGCAACGACGACGCCGTCGCGCGCGTCGCGCTACCCTTGCTTGCCTACCTTGCGCTATATCAGCTGGCTGATGGCATACAAGTCGTTGCCGTGCACGCGTTACGCGCCTACAAAATTACCTTCGCGCCGATGTTGATCCACCTCGCCTGCTTTTGGGGCGTCGGTCTATGGGGCGGTTGGTGGTTGGCATTTCATCCGCTTGATCTGCTGTTCGGACAAATCAACAGCCCCGCCCTCGGCGTTGCTGGCTTCTGGCTCGCTGCCGCCATCAGCATTGCACTGGCCGCGATTTTATTAAGTGTGTTGCTCTGGCGGGTATTGTTAAGCCTGCGCGAAGCTGAAACACCTGCAAGCGCGGACAAAACTGCGCTAGAACAGTCGTTTTAAAGTTTGACCCGAGCTAGCGAAGCGGTTATGATCGCGGCCTCTTGTTTGTTCGACACGATTAAATCAATTGTAGAGAACGAGCAGATTCTAGACCTTGCCTCAGCAAGGCAAGGAGTAAACACCCAAAACTCAGGGTGTTCGGGAATGGAACTAGGAGACGTGGCCGAGAGGTCGAAGGCACTCCCCTGCTAAGGGAGCATACGGCTTAAAACTGTATCAAGGGTTCGAATCCCTTCGTCTCCGCCAAACCTTAAATCTTAGCAAGCTCATACTGCAAGCTCCTCTAAGCACTCATTGGCACAGCAAAACGAGGGCAAAAAATGAAAACGCGCGCACTCCCCCTTCTCTCCCTTCTCTACTTCGCCTTCCCCCAGCATGTGTTAGCCCAAGCAGAAAATTTTGCTGGGGTGGCTGTGGCCGCCGGTGTGGCATTTAGCAACAACCAAATTGCCTTTGCGACTACTTCGTCAGACGACGAAGCGTTCTCCCTTAAAGATAACTCGCAGTTTGGCGTGCTTGATTTTTCGTACAGCAAAACGATTTCAAATAACTGGCTTTTAGGAGTTGGTTTTTCTTACGACCTGGGCGATTCAAAAGAAGGTCACTGGGATGTAATCGATAGTGGGATTTGTTACTGCTCAAGCGCCAAGCTTTCCGACAAAAAATCGATTTACATCAAGCCAACGTACGCGCTTTCTGACAAAGTAGCCGTTTTTGCCAAACTGGCGCACAACACGGCCACGCAAAGACTCACCGACCCTAACGGCCAACTCTTTAGTTGGCGATCCTTCCCTTTTCCTGACAGCAAAAAAGAGGTGAGTGGCCTGGGCTACGCTTTGGGCGCTAGCGCCTTACTCAGCAAAAACATGTTCGTCAGTGGTGAATTTTCAGTCGCCAGTTTTGCTCGAGTCGATCTCGGACCGACAGTGCATGAGGGCAACGTCAGCGCTAAATCAACCACCTTGACGAAATGGGTTTTCAGCGCCGGTTATAAATTCTGAACCCTCGCTGTTTGGCGCTTTGGAGTAACAGCAAAGCGCCAAACAGGACAAGACTTGCGCTACGAAATTGATGCCGTAAGGTTCATTGAAACCCCTCCCTCACTAAAGCACCAAAATCTCGTCACTCAGCTCATTCTCATTGTGCGAACAAGCTGCCTTCGCCAGTGTGTTTTGCACCGGAAAATGCGCGACAAGAGCGCTGCTTATTTCAGCCAGCGCCTGCTGCAAACCCGATTCAAAATCACCGCGCTGAAAAGCCGCTTCCATGCGCAGACAAACAGCATCCCAAAACGGCTGACCAACACGCGCATGGATGCCACGATCGGCAACAATTTCGACGCGCCGATCCAGCAACTGTAGATAGATCAACACTCCACTGTTATGTTCGGTATCCCAGACTCCAAGTTGGGCGAATAATTCAAGCGCGCGTTGCCGACTTGACTGCTGCTGGAACAAACTAGCGAGCGGCAAATCGGCTTCGGCAACCAAGCGCAACTCAGCCAAATGCTGCGCCTCCGACACGCTAATCAGTGTTTTCAGGCGGCGACGTAGCGACAAGGGCAAGACACGCGTCACATACCAAGGCGGCAAAGTCAAATGACGCACTAAGCGAATCACGCTTTGCAGCGAGAGTCCGCACCGACGCTGATTGTCTGAACCTTGCATCACCAACTCCCCGAAGAGCCACCGCCGCCAAAACCGCCACCGCCGCCTGAGAAACCTCCGCCGCCGCGCGTTCCTCTGCCGCCCATCATGCCGCCCAGGCCAGAAGCAGCACCGCCTGTACCAAAAATCAGCGCCATAAAGAACACCAGCGCAGCAACCCACAGCGCGCTAAAAAGCGACGCCAAAAACACGACAGCAAGCAAGAAAAAGCAAGCAGAAAGAATCAGCGCACTGAGTAAACGGCCAAGCAGCTTGCGCAACACGCCGCCCAGAAAGACGATCACTAGCAAGCCGAGCAGCAACAAATTGTTAAATTGACCATCCGCTTTATCGCGCTCCGCTTTTGCCTGAAGCTTATTCGGCGCAGGCAAAGGTGCACCACGCGCCAGTTGAATCAAGGCATCCACCCCGGCGTTGATGCCGCCGTAAAAATCATTCTTCTTAAAATGTGGCGTGATTAATTCGCTGACGATACGCTTTGCCATGGCATCCGGCACTGCGCCTTCTAAGCCGTAACCCACCTCAATGCGTAGTTGCCGATCATTTTTGGCGACCAGCAACAAAGCACCATCATCAACGCCACGCCGCCCCAAAACCCACGACTCAGCAACGCGCAAAGCGTATTGCTCTACGGTCTCTGGACGCACTGTGGGCACTAAAAGCAGGGCAATTTGCACGCCTTTTTCTTGCTCAAAAGCGTGCAACTTGGCCTCTAGTTTTTCCCGCTGGGCTGGCGACAAGGTATTGGTCAGATCCGTTACTGGCGTAGTCAGAACGGGAATCTCCAGCTGTTCTGCCCGCGCGGCTGGCGCAGCCAATAGCGCAGCAGAGCAAAGCAAAAGGCCTAAGCCGCGCAAGCAGCAAGAGGCTAAAACCACAGCAGCACGGCTAAGCCTTGACGCAACGGCAGAGCGCGTCCGAAAAAGAGCCGAGACAAGCCCTTGCATGGTAAGCACACTAAGGTTTCGTGGTACCAAAATCCACTTTCGGCGGCAAGGAAATAGCCGGCTCGTTATCGACACCAAAGTTGGGTTTGAGCGGATAAGTAAACAGCATCGCCGTCAGATTGCTCGGAAAGCTACGCACCAAAACGTTGTACGCCTCAACCGCTTTAATGTAGCGATTACGCGCCACAGTGATGCGATTCTCGGTGCCTTCCAGCTGCGCTTGCAGATCACGAAACGCGGTATCAGCTTTGAGATTTGGGTAATTCTCCGACACCACCAGCAAGCGTGACAAAGCACCACTGAGCTTAGTTTGCGCCTGCTGAAACTCAGCGAATGCAGTGGGGTTATTGAGCAACTCCGGCGTCAGCTGCACACGCCCGACTTGCGCCCGTGCTTCAGTCACCCGAGTCAACACCTCTTTTTCGTGGCTAGCGTAGCCCTGCACGGTATTGACCAAATTCGGTACCAAATCAAACCGACGCTGATACTGGTTGAGCACCTCAGACCAAGCCGCTTTGACCGACTCATCGCCGCTTTGAAATTGGTTATAACCACAAGCCGAAAGCAGGCTGCAAGACAGCACCAAGAAAACCCATCGCAACAAACGCATAGCTGACCTCCAGAATAAAATAACGAAGCTGCTTGTAGGTTGCGCTATTCGGCGCGATTTCAAGTGGCACTGCTACGGCAAAAACTAAAGCAAGGTAGACATCAGAGCGCGCGCCTGACATAGATCAACCCAAGCTTTCTCTTTATCCGGCAAATTGCGTAAGAGATAGGCTGGATGGTAAGTGACCAAGACGGGGATGGGCGACGCAGCGGCAGCGTCGACTGAGTAGGAAAACACCTTGCCACGCAAGCTACCCAAAGTACCGCTCAATTCGCCGAGCACAGACTGTACGGCAACGCGCCCGAGCAGGATGATCAACTTGGGTTTGAGCAAAGCAATTTGCCGCTGTAAAAACGGCGCGCAAGCAGCTAACTCGGCGGCCTCTGGCGTGCGGTTCTCGGGCGGACGGCACTTCACCGCATTCGCAATATAAACACCTGCACCACGCTTTAAGTTCAGAGCGGCGAGCATGGCATCAAGCAACTGTCCAGCCGGGCCGACAAAAGGCAGGCCGCGTGCATCTTCCTCAGCACCCGGCCCTTCACCGATCAATAACCAATCGGCAGCTACTTCGTCACCGGCCCCAAAAACAGCTTGTTTACGCTGCGCGCAAAGGCCGCAAGCGCGGCAGGCAGCAACCTCTTGCTGCAGCGCAAGCCAATCTAAACTGGCGATTGCACCGCTGCGCTCAGCCGTGCTTTCTGCTCTCGGCAAGATAGTGTTTGCTACTGCTTGCGCTGGAGCAACAAACGAATCCACGCTTGTCGTATCCGCCTCCGTCGTATCCGCCTCCACGTGATTCTCCGGGGCCAAAGGCGAGAGCTGAGGCGCAGCCAGCGGGATAGGCGGCTGCGCAGAGCGAGGCAGTCGTCGCGCCACCGTGCGCTCTGCACGCAAAAGCCAACGCGGCGATAGCCCCATTTCTTGCAACAGCTGTGCGTGGCTGAGCACTGTGTGTAGCTTACGACTCATAGCACGCGCTCCTCAAAGCAAGACGACAAAATGCCGGTTTCAAAGCACATTGGAATTAAACGAATTCAACGAATTAAACGAACTCGACGAACTCGACGAATTAGACAGAACAGGCGCAGCAGACGGCGCGCAAGCGCAACGCAAAACCAGAGCATCCTCACGTCCTTGCTGCGCTGGGTAATAAGCACGCCGCACACCGATGAGCGCAAAGTCGAGGCGACGATACAGAGCCAAGGCCGGCACGTTAGAGCG
>JAZKFR010000102.1:9001-17911 GCA_040386295.1 Pseudomonadota bacterium
CACTTCAAGCAAAACGCTCAGCATGCCCTGCGCCTGCGCGGCAGCCATTGCGTGGCGCAACAAAAACCGCCCCAAGCCCCTACCCTGCTGCGATTTACTGACGCTGATATTTAATAAATGCGCCTCATCAAAAACCAACATCACGATCGAATAGGCGAGCACCTGATCGGCAACGCAATACACCTGGCAATCGTAAGGCGCTTCAAGCGCATCGAGAAAATTACGCTGGCTCCAGGGAATGTCGTACAGCTGGTTTTCGATGCTCAGCACCGCAGGCAGATCCGTCTCGTGCATAGGGCGAATCATGCCCAGCTGCGCGTCGCACGGCGGCGGCACCGAAAACATCAGGCCTTACCCCCCCTGGCCAAGCGCTCAGCCGTTGTTTGCGCCACTTTATCGCGCACATAAATCGGCACGGCCTCAGCCGCAGCAACCGATTCGCCTCGAGCAAAGCACGGCAGCGCCAAACGCAACACCGCTTCAGCATTCGGCATCAAGTCCGGCAAAAAATCTCTGACATAGGGCGACAAACGCTGAACTAAGGAAGGGTACGCTGCCAAAGCATTACCGCAGGCCAGCCACTCGCCAGACGGCGGCAAAGGTACCTGATCAGGCGCATAAACGCCGACCGCGCTTAAGGCGTGCATCGCAACAGCCGGCACAGCCGAAGCCTGCGCAATAAAAGCATCGCCTAAACGCCGCTCAAAGCAGCCAAAATAAACCTCGCCCATACGCGCATCAAGCGCCACCAGCACACGCTCTGCCTGACTCGCCAGCGCCAAAGCAGCCAAGGTATTCACGGGCAGCAAAGCCAACTTGCGGGCAAAAGCCAAACCCTGAGCTACGGCACAAGCAACACGCAAACCGGTAAACGCACCCGGCCCAGCGCCAAAGGCAATGCCTTGCAAATCAGCGAAGCCGATACCCTGCTCATCGAGCAAACGCGCAATCAAAGGCAGTAAGGTCAACGAATTCGCCACGCCCGAGGGGCAATAGCGCAGATGGCAAACGCCCGCCTGCCACAAGGCAATCGAGCCAAGCTCGGTCGAGGTTTCAATGGCCAAAATCGGCGGCAACTCGGAGCTCAACATCCTGATGTCTCTCTACTTAAAACGACATCCAGCACGCCTTCGCTGAGACAAAATTGGTGTGGCACACCCAGCTGTGCCGGACAAGCACCCCATAAAGGCCAAGCCTGACGCCGCAAAAAACGCACGCTAAAGCGCCTCAAGCAACACCACGGCTTCACTCGCGATGCCCTCCTCGCGCCCGACAAAACCAAGACGTTCTGCGGTTTTTGCTTTAACGCTAACCGCGCCTAGCGGCAACGCCAAATCAGCCGCAATATGCGCCACCATCGCTGAAATATAAGGCGCCATTTTGGGCTGCTGCGCGATGATCGTGGCATCAACATTGCCTACCCGCCAGCCTGCCGTACCAAGCAAAACCAAACTAGCGCGCAACAAAACCCGGCTATCGACCCCGCGATAACGTTCATCGCTATCGGGGAAATGCTGCCCAATATCGCCCAACGCCGCTGCGCCAAGCAAAGCGTCGATGATCGCGTGCAGGAGGACATCCGCATCCGAATGGCCAAGCAAACCAAGATGATGCGGGATAGTCACCCCACCTATAATCAATGGGCGTTGCGGCACCAAAGCATGAATATCAAAGCCCTGACCAACACGAATTTTGCTCACTTGCCCTCCGGTTCAATACACACAGCAACACAGCAACACACAAGAAAACATTCAAATTGCCCTCTGTTCACGCCAACGCAAAATGGCCTCAGCCAGCGCCAAATCAGCCGCATAGGTCACTTTCAAATTCTCTCCATTGGCAACAATCAGTTTAGGCTGCAAACCAAGCGCTTCAACGGCGCTCGCCTCATCGGTCGGCGCGAGGGCGCCGCTTCGTGCGTCGAGCAAAGCGCGCGCCAACACCCCATAGCGAAACATCTGCGGCGTCTGCGCCAGCCACAGCTCTGTCCGTTCCAAAGTGGCTAACACGCGCTGTGCGGCATCCCCTCGTTTGACCGTATCGGCCACCGGCATCGCTAACAAGCCACCGACGGGATCATCGACTAGCCCATCAGCCAAGGCTTGCAGCTGCGCTGACGACAAACAAGGCCGCGCTGCGTCATGCACCAAAATCCAATCGTCTGCAGTGGCGACCGTTTCTGCCGCCAACAAACCATTACGCACGCTTTGCGCACGCGTCTCTGCACCGCAAAACAGCAGCTCCAATTTTGCGCCCAGGGCAGACCAATCGTAGTCTTGCCAGAACGTATCGCTAGGCGATAAAACCACCCAGACGCGCTCTATCCAAGGACAAAGACACAAAACCCGCAAGCTATGAAACAACAAAGGACGACCCAGCAAGGGCGAATACTGTTTGGGCAAAGCAGCAGTCAAATCGGCAGAAAAACCGGCAGAAAAACGCGTACCACTCCCCGCCGCCGGAACCAAGGCGTAATGCTTACGCATGTTCACGCTCGAACAAAGCAATCGACTCAATGTGCGAGGTATGCGCAAACATATTGACCACACCCACTCCGCGCAAACGATAACCTTTTTGCCGCACCAAAATTGCCGCATCGCGCGCCAAAGTTGCTGGGTTACAAGACACATAAACAATGCGCTGTGGATTTAGGTTAGCGCTCTGCCGCGCTAGCGCTCTATTAGCCTGACTGGCGTTACTAGCATTATTAGCGTTTTGGCTGCCCACTTCGTTAGCTCCCTCTTGCCCATCCTCGCTCACATCAGTCAGTGCCCTAACCAACTCCAACGCACCCTCACGCGGAGGATCGATCAAAAATTTGTCGAACACACCCAGCGCTGCTAGCCGGGCTGAATCGACCGCGAATAAATCAGCGACTTGGTAGCGCACGCGCTGACTCAAACCATTCATCCGCGCGTTCTCAGCCGCCCGTTCGAGCAAATGTGCGTTCCCCTCAACACCCAAGACCTGGGCGCCAGAACGGGCAATCGGCAAAGTAAAGTTGCCCAGACCACAGAAAAAATCAGCGATCCGTTCGTCTGCTTGCGGCGCCAACAGCGCCATCGCGCGGCGTAGCAAAACCCGATTAACTGAGAAATTAACTTGCGTAAACTCGGTCGGCAGAAAGTAATGTTCGACCGCAAACTCTGGCAAGGTGTAAGACAAAGGCGGTGCGTCAAGTGGGTAGAAACAATACGCACTAGCCGGACCGTTTGGCTGCAAATAAAAAACCACCTGGTGTTGCTCGGCAAACTGCTTAAGCAGCGATTCGTCCGTAGAACTGAGCGGCGACAAAATACGCAAAACCAAGACAGTGACGCGCTCACCCACGGCCAATTCCACCTGTGGCACATGATCACGAATCGACAAAGCGGCGATCAAGGCACGCAAAGGCATTAACAAAGCGGAAGCAGCAGGCGGCAAAATTGCGCATTGCTGCATGTCGGCAACGTAACTACTTTTGCGTTCGTGAAAACCAACCAAGACGCCGCCTTTTTTCGCCACATGGCGCACCGAAAAACGCGCACGGTGGCGATAAGCCCAAGGCGAACCATAAATCGGCGCGTACCACTGCTCTGCTTTCAAACGCGCCAAATGCCAGAAATGATCCTCCAGCACGCGCTGCTTAGCCGCCACCTGAGCCTCTGCTGAGAAATGCTGCATGCTGCACCCGCCGCACACGCCAAAATGCGCACAGCGCGGCGTAACGCGACTCCCCGAGTTTTTCAACACGCGGAGCACCTGCGCGATTTCATAGCTGGGTTTCTTGCGATAACTCAGATACTCGACCGTCTCGCCGGGTAAAGCCCCCTCGACAAAAATCGCTTTCCCCTCAAACCGAGTCACCCCGCGCCCCTCATGATCAAGAGACTCAATCACCCCCACCGGCATTCTGCCTCCTCGCCACAACCGTGTACAAAACCCACTATTCTAAACGCTGCTAAACGCAGATAATGCAAAGCCCCTTAAAAACCGCTCTATGGGGTAGCACGATCTACATCTGAACAAAGCAGCCACGAGCAAACCCGTGAACATCGGCATCCTCAAAACCAATCTAAAAAAATAGCTCGCTTGATTTAGCCAGGCAAAGGGGGTGGGAAAGGGGTAAGCGTAATGAACGCAATGAGTCTGATAAATTTTACTGGTCTAGGCTATGACAGAAATCTGCATAACTCAGGCCTGTTTCATTGAGCCGGCTTATTTCACCAAACTCTTGCCCAAATTCTGATACCGCACGGTCTGGTGACTCAGGCCAAAAAGGCCGTAGCGCATCGCGATAACAGTCAAGAACCTCTTCCTCTATCCGAGCATTCACCACCAAGTACGCTGCTGCCCTAAAAGCAGAAATACCACGTCGATCTCTCGCTCTTAGCAATCCATCTAGATCAATCATTTGCTTCTGTTCGGGCGCGAGCTGGCTAAAAAAATCAAACAAGGCACTGAGATAAGTCTGTACGGCACGTCCATCGCCTAAACACATGGCTCTAATTAACACCGAGTTTCCGTCAGCATCTTTGCCACTCAGTAATGCGTTGATGTCAAGCAAGGACGCAGTGTTCTCGCTTGAGCCGCCCAGCTTAATCAAAGCGTGCGTACGTAAACTCATGGATGCGTGCGCAAAGGATAAAAAAGGACGCAGCTCATTTAAATAAACCGAAAGCATTTCTGGCTTATTTGACATGACAAGCTCAGCCAGCACAGGAGCGCCTCGTTCGTTTCTCTGCACAAGCAAGGCATTGAGATCAATCGACTGTTTCTGCACACGTGTGAGCATGCAAGAAAAAAGGTAAAGCCCTCTGAAATAGCTCTGTACCGTACCGACATCACCGAGCAGTATTCTCTTGCGTAAAGTGGGATTTCCTTGTGGCGTTTTAGCGCTCAGCAAAACATTCAGATCGAGCGCATTGCGTTGCTCTGGTTTTAATCTTGGCAAAGCCGCCGATAGTGCTTGGAAAAAATCTGAAACGACTCGCTGCCACTCGAAATTAATCGCCAAGCCTAAAACAGAAAGCCCACTAACTAAAGGAGTATTAAGCAATTCGTTCAGATTTACCGAGGCTTGCTCTTCTGGAGAGAAACTGTCCCAAGCGGGTAAAAACGATGTGATCAAACCCTTGTTCGTCCATAGCTTACTAAGCACAGAGGGATGGTCACACACAATTAAAAAACACAAATATTCTGGCGTTAGCCCCAGCGGGCCGGCATCAAGTGTTCGTTCGCCATAGGGTGCCGCTAAGCTAGCGTCCTTAAGAACAGTGACATGAAATATTCGCTCACCCGGATAGCAATCCCCCTCTCCAACAGCATTTCGGCGTAGAAAATCCTTAAGCGTTTTAGTTTTAAAAAAAACAGCATCTGGCAAACTCAGTCGAGAATGACAGGCTGTTACATTAGGGTCATAAAAATTAACTACGTAGCGACGTGACGATCCCGATCCCTTTATTTTCAAAAGACAGCCCATCGCATGGGTTGGGGAAATGATGCACAAACCCAAAGTTCTTAGCCCTTCTTGAGACTCAGGCTGACTTTCCATCTTGAGAAATAGTTTTTGCAGAAGAGAACCAAAACGGTCATTTTCAATGAGATAGTTCTCAAGCGACTGATCAATCAATTTTCGAAAATCTTCTTGCACTTCCAACGGCATATTCTCTGCAATCGCCTTCGTCGTAGAAAAAACTTCCGCATAAGGAACTTTGCCTTTATGGGCTTTGATCAAGGCGAGCCAAAGTATTGTCAGATGCCGACAGACTATTTTCTCGCCTTTTGAATCACCTTCTAAAAATAGAGCTTTACCGTTCAGATTCAGAATATTTCGCTTTTCTGAAAAATAAGGCACAGCTGCTTGCGTCTTATTTCCGCTAGGAATATCAATATTGAAGTTCGGAAGCCATCTCCTGACGCCCACACCCTCTGCATCATTGATTTGCGCGTACAGGGTGTTGAACTTTTTCACAATGGATTTCGGAAAATGCTCGTCTTGCTCAGATTCGGCATATTTTTTCAAGATGGCGATACTGAGTAATAAACGTAGCGCTTTTGCACAATTTGGATCATTCAATATCTGATCCGAGACGTGAAAACTCGGCTGAATCAAAGCACTCTTACCTTGTTCCAGCTGGCGTACAAAGAGTGTGAAATCATCAGAGTCAGGTGCAAGTTGAGGCCTACCATTTTCCCCATCATGATGATTCTCATAGCCATCTAGAACGGCTTTCAAAAGCAAAATCACCAGCTTTTTTTGCTGTTCCCCCCTAAGCGCCTGCAGCACTTCAGGCAAAGCATCGCAGCGGTTGGCGTGCAAGAGCAGCGCTCTTTCAACTTGTTTTATTTGTTCCGGGTTATTGCGTTGACTGGGCACAGCACTCAAAGCATAAAAAGCGTCTAGATAGTCATCTCCGCCCAAGGCAGCCGTGCTTTGCAAGCGCTGTAGCACAAGCGTCAGTTCGCCCTCAGCAATCAATTCGGAGAAGGCACGACGACTATTTTGTCTGACACAAAAGCCAAGCGCGTGCGACAACGGGCTAGGCATCTGCCTAGAAACGCAAAAACCAAACCCCATCGAAATTCGCCCCCACTTTGAACGCACACGAAATGCTGTTCTTTTTGAAAAAACAGCAGCACATATAGGTTTAGTGGCAGAAACACGCTTCAAGTTCAAAAATACTCAAAACTTAAGAACGATACAAAGACGAGATGAAGGGCTGACGATCTAGGCAGTGCTTGAATTAAGGGCGACAAAATACTCGGGAGGCAAGAACGAATGAACAAAAAGGCGAATAGCTTAAAGAGGAAATTGTTATTTCTTACCGTAGCGTGCGCAGGCCTGACGCAAAAAGCGCATCTGGCTTTTGAAGTTTTGACAGCCTCGGCAAATCGCCAAGTGCATTTTGAGACGCATGCTTTCAGCCAAGCTAAGGCGTCGATCCTGCGCTTGCGAGAGTAAATGGGTCGCTTCTTTACAATTCAACATGGCTGCGCTCCGGTGACAAACCAGTTTTTCTCCAAGCAACGGCGTAAACCATTGCGTGCCCGATGCAAAATGACGTTGCAATAGGTGGTAGTCAAACTCAAAGTTTGACAAATCTCGGTGGTTTCAAGCTCGAGAAATTCGCGCATCATGAACACACGTGCGGTATTGGCAGGCAAATGCGCTAGACAAGCGTCGAACACAGCCCAGAAACGTTGTTGGTTTAAAGCGGCTTCAGGATCACCCCAGGTTTTGGGTTGGCATCCGGGCAACCAATGGGCATTGCTTTGAAACAAAGCTTCAAAAGCCTGATCCAAACTCTCTTCCTCTGGCGCGAGAGAGGAGATATTGGGGCATTTGCTTTGTTGGCGCAGCAAATCAATAATTTTGTTTTTAAGAATCGCAAAAACCCAAGTTTTAAGGGATGAACGTCCAGAGAATCCGGCTTGCTTCCCTAGCGCAGCTAATAAAGTATCTTGCACCGCATCTTCAGCCTGCGCTTCGTCGCCCAGCTGTAGACGGGCGAAGCGCGTCATATCACGCCTAATTTCGCCTAAATAAGCTTCGTCGATCAGCTCGTTCGCACTGCTATCCATTGATTTTTTTCCTTTGTTTATACGGCTCTGCTTCTGGCTCTGAATTGCCTAAGCGACCCGCTTCCTTTATCCTCGCTGCCTTTAGCCTGAGATAAGAATAACCATGAGTGTCAGCTTGAAATCGCCACTAGAAATCGAAAAAATGCGGGTCGCGGGTCGCCTCGCCAGCGAGGTACTCGACTACATCACGCCCTACGTACAAGCCGGAATCAGCACTGACGAACTGGATAAACTCTGTCACGACTATATTGTTGACGTGCAAAACGCTATTCCTGCACCCCTGAATTATGCCCCACCAGGGCATAGGCCTTATCCAAAATCGATTTGCACCTCGATCAATCACCAGATCTGCCACGGCGTACCGAGCGAGAAAAAACTCAAAAACGGAGATATCGTCAATCTTGATATTACGGTGATCAAAGACGGTTATCACGGCGATACCAGCCGCATGTTTCAAGTCGGCGATACCTCGATTCAAGCCAAACGTTTATGCGAAGTGACTTTTGACTGCCTCTGGCTGGGGATAGCGCAGGTCAAACCTGGTGCGCATTTGGGCGATATTGGCAGCGTCATTCAAAAACACGCTGAACAATCGGGATACTCGGTCGTACGCGAATTCTGCGGCCACGGCATCGGCGCCAAGTTCCATGAAGATCCGCAAGTGCTGCATTACGGCAGCGCTGGCTCGGGGCTTAAATTAGAGGCTGGGATGATTTTTACCATTGAGCCTATGGTCAATGCGGGCAAAGCCGCGATTCGTGCGCTCCCCGATGGCTGGACGATTGTCACCAAAGATCACAGCCTTTCAGCGCAGTGGGAACACACTATCCTGGTCACCGAGCAAGGCTTTGAAGTGCTCACCCTATCCGCTGGCGCCGTCGCTCAAGCTAGCTGGCTGAACAGCACAAAGACCACGGCATGAGCGTAGTCGACACTGCTGCGGCACAGCTTGAGGCAACAAACGCCTGCCTGGCTCGCTACAAGCTACGCGTGCAAGAAGGACAGGCCAAGCTAAACAGCGATTACCTGCTCAGCCAAGCAGCCGCAATCGCCAGCGCAGATGCTGACGAATACGCTGACGACGCAGTGCAAAAATTATTGCGCGCGCGCAGCGCACTGATCGACGAAATTCTCTGTAGCTTATGGACAGAATTGGCCTTCTCACCGACGCTTGCTTTGATCGGTGTCGGCGGTTATGGACGGGGCGAACTTTATCCTGCGTCTGACATCGACTTACTGATTCTGTTGCCCAAAACAGCCGATGCCGCGCTAAAACTCAAACTAGAGAAGTTAGTCGGGTTGTTTTGGGACATCGGCTTAGAGATTGGCCACAGCGTACGCACAGTC
>JAZKFR010000103.1:0-1885 GCA_040386295.1 Pseudomonadota bacterium
CCTAGTGCCGCACTACGAAGCCCCGGTCAAGCTGGCTTACTCGGCGAAGAACCGCTCGGCCTCAATCCGCGTGCCGCACGTTGCTTCTGACAAAGCGCGCCGGATCGAAACACGTTTCCCTGATCCCGTCGCCAATCCCTACCTGTGTTTCTCGGCTTTGCTGATGGCAGGTCTGGACGGTGTGCAAAACAAAATCCACCCTGGCGATCCCGCAGACAAAAATCTCTACGATTTGCCACCAGAAGAAGACGCGAAGATTCCGACCGTTTGTGCCAGCTTGGACGAAGCTCTTGCCGCCCTCGACAAAGATCGCGACTTCTTAACGCGCGGCGGTGTTTTCTCAAACGACTGGATCGATGCTTACATCAACCTGAAAATGGAAGAAGTAAACAAGGTGCGTATGACCACGCATCCCGTCGAGTTCGATCTGTATTACAGCTGCTAAGTTAGCGTTGCACCTGCGGCATTAAGCGCAGTACAAAGGACGGGGCAACCCGTCCTTTGTACGTTAACCGCTGAACAAGTTGCCGGCCAATTTTAATAGCTACTCCGAGCCGCCCTCGGCGCTACAATAGGCCGCTTACCACTTATCGATAGGGAAAATATGAAGCGCGGGAATACCCATCTTTCCATTATTTTCTGGGTCGCAGCACTCCTCACGGCGCCCACAGTGCAGGCCGAAATATTCAAATGTACTGAGGCAGATGGCCACGTCACCTACTCCAATGTGGTGGGCAAAAATTGCAAAGCATTGAATCTTGACCCCGTCTCTTCGGGTAACGAGCGCGGCAACAAAAGCAACGCAAACAAGGCCAACACCAAAGACTCCCCTAGCGGCTTTCCCAAGGTGAACGAAAGCACACAGAAAGCGCGCGATACCGATCGCCGCCGCATTCTAGAAAACGAATTACTGGCCGAACAAAATAATCTCGCTCAAGCCAAACAAGACATTGCCGAACAAGAAGCCATGCGCAACGGAGACGAACGTAATTATCAGAAAGTTCTAGATCGTGTACAGCCGTTCAAAGACAAGGCTGTTCTACACGAACGCAATATCGAAGCGATTAAAAAAGAGATCGCTAATTTGCGCTAACGCCTCCTCTTCGTCCTGCCGGGGAGGTCATCAAAAAGCTATTAGGAGGCTGTTCTGAATATCGCCAACCCATTTAGTGGCCTTGATTTTTTGTCTTCTTCGGTGATTGTTCTCGACAAAAAGCTTGCTATTCGCTACATCAATCCGGCCGCAGAGAATTTGCTTGAAACCAGCATCAAGCTGCTGTCTGGACGTCCTTTATCGAGCGTCATGAGCTATTCGAGCACTTTAGAAACTGCGCTTGATAACGCCCTGCATCACGACTGGAGCCACACGGGACAAAACGTCGAACTGCGCCGACGCCGAGGCAAAGAAGGCGTTGAAGTTTTGCACCTCAATTGCACCGTTACCCCGATCGATACGCCCGGCGCGCGTCTGCTGCTTGAGCTTTGGCCGATCGATCAAGAGCTTAAGGTGCGCCGAGAAGAGCGTTTGATCGAGCAACAACAAGCCAATCGCGAGCTGACGCGTAATTTGGCGCACGAAATTAGAAATCCCCTAGGCGGCATTCGTGGCGCGGCGCAGTTGCTGGAACACGAGCTGGCTAATCCGGCCTTGCACGAGTACACGCAAATCATCATCAAAGAAACCGACCGCTTACAAGACCTATTACATCGTTTGCTTTCGCCGAACCGCCCAATGCAGCCGTGCGCCGTCAACATTCACGAGATATTGGAGCGGGTGCGTAGTCTGCTGACCGCAGAGTTTCCCTCGCAATTAAAAATACGGCGCGACTACGACACTAGCCTGCCGGAACTGATTGGTGACCGCGAGCAGTTGATTCAGGCGATT
>JAZKFR010000104.1:0-6966 GCA_040386295.1 Pseudomonadota bacterium
AAAGAAGGGCAGTTTACGCAAGCTGTCGAAGCGCGAGGTATCAAAGGTGAAGACGGTGTCATCAACCATTTGATAGCGCACGCTGGAGAGATCTTTGGCAAAGTCGGTGCCGTTGCGGTAGCGGCTATAGAGGTCTTTTTCTAGGGCTTTTTTGATAATGGGGTCGAGGCCAAGCGGTAGGTTGGGATTGAGTGCGCAGATTGATGGGGGATCCATGTTGATGATTTTGTACATCAAGTTGGCGTAATTTTCTGCCCGAAAGGGCAGGCGTCCGGTGAGCAGTTGGAACATCAAGACGCCAAGGGAATACAGATCGGTTTTGTGGTTGAGCGGGTAGTTTTTGATTTGCTCAGGCGACATATAAGCCGGCGAGCCGACGCCCATGACGAAGGTCGATTGTCCCGCGACTTCGCGCTTTAGGTTGAGTGCTAGACCAAAATCGGTGATTTTGGGGTTGTCGTTCGCGTCGATCAGAATGTTGGCTGGTTTAATGTCGCGGTGCACTACCCCTTGGCGGAAAGCATGGTCAAGCGCTAGGCAGCATTTGAAAATAATGCCGATCACGCGGTCGGTCGGGAGTAGGGCGCTGATCGAACAGAACTGATCTAAGGGCTGGCCGTCGATGAACTCCATGACGAGATAAGCCTGCTCTGCTTCGATTGCGGCATCGTAGACTTTGACGATGTTCGGATGATCGAGGTTTCTGCCGATGGTGCTTTCGGTGTTAAACAGTTTTTGTAAACGGCGCGAAGTCGCGGCATTTTTCTCGCCGAACTGGATCAATTTCAGTGCGAATTCTTGCCCCGAATCAGGATCGCTCGCCAGATAGACGGTGGCCGTCGCGCCTTTGCCTAACTCGCGAATCAGCGTGTATTTGCCGATTTTTGTGCCGATTTTTTCAATCATTTCGTTCAATCATGGTGTGCTGCCTGATGTGCTTTAGATGCTGGTTTGGGCGAATAGTTAAGCAATTGAATTGTTTCGTTTTTTTGTAGGCTTGAAGTCACCACGCGCGGGCGCCCCAGATCATGCGTTTGGCGACAAATTGGCGCAGCGCTGGGCTGCTGTCGAGCGCCCACAAACCGATGCCGCGCGCAAGGCGTAAGGGGGCTAGATCGTTTGAGAAAAGACGCACCATGCCATCGGTAAAGCCGACGCTGGCGTAGCGATCAAGGCAACGGCTACGGGCGTAGCGGGCGAGCAGACTGGCTTCGCCGAGATCGCTATAACGATGGTTTTGCAAGACCTCGGCTAGGCTCCAGGCGTCACGCAGGCCCAGATTAAAGCCTTGTCCGGCGACGGGGTGCAGGGTTTGCGCGCTGTTACCGATCCAAACTTGGCGTGTTGCCGTCACTTTGGGGCGCAGCCGTAGGCTAAGTGGAAAACTGCTGCGCGCGCTGGCGGCGATAAAGTCTAGGCGTGAAGAAAATGCATGCGCGAATGAATTTTGTAGCGTAGCGAGAAAAGCAGCTTCGTCTAAAGCCAATACCTGCGCCGCGCGTTCTGACGGCAGGGTATAGACCAGCGCGTAGTGTTCGCCGTGCGGAAGCAAGGCCAAGGGGCCGTCCGGGGTGAAGCGCTCCCAGGCGCGGTTCTGGTGCGCTTGGGCGGTGCGTACTTCGGCCAGGAGCGCGTGCTGCGCATAATCGTATGTTCTGCTTTGTTGTGCTGCTTTGTGCGCAGAGTCAAAGGCACGTTCACCCTGAGTATTGGTGTGCTGAGTATTGGCGTAATTAGCATGACCCTCGGCATGCACCAGCAATTGCGCGCATAAAGTTTGCGGCAGCTGCGTAGCAAGCTCTGCTTGCGTGCTGCTCAGTTCGATCAGAATCCCCTCGCCTTGTGTTGTGATGTGCTCGACCTGCCGCTGCGTGAGCACACGCAGCGGCTGCTCAGCTTCGTTAAAAGCACCCAATGCGCTTAAGCGAGCAGCCAGCATGCTGAGCAAGGCGCGGTAGGAGACAACGTAGCCGAGCGCAGGCAGCGCGCATTCCTCACGTTGCAGTACGCTGCGCCCGAAGCCGTTGCGTTGCGAAATATGAATATCGTGAATCGCTGTCGTGGCCTGCTCATCCCAGGCAGAGAGCTGGCTCAATAATTGGCGTGAGCCGGCTGAAAGCGCCAAAACTCGGGTGTCTGCCGTCGGTGTGCATAGACTTGCTTGCGACTGGCGATCAATCAGGCAAACGCGGTACGCGCTGCCCGCCAGAGCAAGCGCTAGGCTCATGCCGACGGGGCCTGCGCCAATAATGGCAATGTCGAAATGCAGTGTTGTGCGCTGCGTTGGGCTTTGGCTTGCGGACATGGAGTGCTTTAGCAGAAGAAGCCTTGTTTATGGGTATGGTTCAGAGTTCGCGCCTAGAGATCGCTTAGGGGTGATTAAAAAGGGTTTGTACTGCCTCAATCACTGTGCTCACACGCTCAGCGCTGCATGGTCGCTTCAATCTCAGCCACGCTTTTAGGCGCGTTGGAATAAACATCACAGCCCGAACTGGTGACGAGGACATTGTCCTCGATACGAATGCCGATCCCACGAAAATGTTTTGCCACGGCAGCATCGGGTCGAATATAAAGTCCTGGCTCAACCGTCAGCGTCATGCCCGGGCTAAGCTTGATCCAGGCGTTGTCTGTTCCACTTTTGTAGGCGCCGACATCGTGCACGTCTAAGCCCAGCCAGTGGCCCGTTCGGTGCATGTAATAGGCGCGATAGCTTTCGTTTTCTAAAACCTCATCCAAGCTGCCTTTGAGCAACTTAAGGTCGAGCATGCCTTGGATCAAAACGCGTAAAGCTGCGTCGTGATAAGCGTTAAAAGAAGCACCGGGGCGCACCACCGCAATCGCCGCTTGTTGCGCGGCCAAAACAATCTCGTAAACCGCGCGTTGGGCGGCGTTGAAACGACCACTGACGGGAAAAGTGCGCGTTACATCAGCAGCATAACCAGCGACTTCGCAACCGGCATCAATCAACAGCAAGCTATCGGCCGCCAGTACCTGTCGATTCTCAATGTAGTGCAGCACGCAGGCGTTGGCACCGCCCGCCACGATGGGGGTATAAGCGTGTCCATCAGCGCCATTTTTACGAAACTCGTAACTGATCTCAGCCTCGATTTCGTATTCATTCATACCCGGGCGGCAACACTGCATCGCGCGTTGATGCGCCGCCGAGGTAATCGAGGCGGCCTGACGCATCAAGCTAATCTCATCAGCATCTTTATATAAACGCATGGCATTGAGCACTGCGCGTAAGTCGCGCATCACCCCTGGTGCGCGTTTGCCAGCGCGATTTTGTGCGCGCACTGCATTGAGTGCGTCGCTGATTTTGCTATCCCAGGCCAAGTCGTAACCGAACGAATGCCACAGGCTTTCGCGGTTGGCGATCAGCTCGGGCAAACGTTGTTCGAGGCTGGAAATCGGATAACCCTCGTCAAAACCAAAGGCCGCACAAGCCGCCTCTGGGCCGTAGCTAAAACCTTCCCAGGTCTCGCGTTCGAGGTTTTTTTCGCGGCAAAACAAAATTGATTTTGGCGCTACACCGCCGATTAAAACGAGCACCGCCTCAGGTTCGGCAAAACCGCTGAGGTACCAGAAATGGCTGTCAAAACGATAAGCATAGTGCGCATCGCCGTTACGTATTTGTGTTCGCGCCGTCGGAATGATGGCAACGCCGTCGCCGAGCTGCTCAAGCAATTGCTGGCGCCGCCGGAGATGCATCTCTTGCGGTGTGCATGGCCGCGCTATGCTTGCTATGATCCGTGTGTTTTTTTTCATTTTTTCTGGGTTTAATGACTTAGTGACTTAGTGAGTGTCTGATTGTGTCGTGCTCTGGATCAGCTCCCTAGCGTCTAGTAGGGCAGTCAATCTAAATAAATCAAGGCGTTTTTGACTAGGGATGATTGTTTTTCGTTGCGCTCAGACAGTGCTGGATAGTAACTGATTCCGCTTTCAAATCAATCGCATCTTCCTCGTCTCTTTGCCCTGAGTCTGCGTGCAGCTAGCTAAAATCACGCGCATTAAAATGCTGTGTTGTGGCAATCATTGCGCGCTTGTGCGCACGCTTTAACGCGTTTTTGGCTGTCTTGCTCAAGGCTGCCGATGTTTCGATGGCTTCGATGGTTTCTATGGCTTCGATGGCGAAAAATTTTCTCCACTTTTCACTTCTTCTTAAGGAGCTTTTATGTGCAAACCCTATGTTTCAGAACACACCATTTTTATGCGTGACTACCTCGCCAAGCACCCGGAAGTCGTCGCCGATCAACTGCGTGGACGCAAAATTTATTGGGATCGCCCGGCAACGCCTGGCCTTGAACTAGAAGCTGCGACCACAGCACAGCCGCAAGCCATTGCTGATGCGCGTACCACGGATCAAGCATGATGTCTGGCGCAAAGCAAGGATCCCCAGCGGATCACGACGATGCCTCATCCGCCAAGCTTTTGCTGCCCGCGCTGGAAGTAGAAACCGCTGCGCAACCGCAACGTTCGGTCATTTGGCTGCACGGCCTGGGCGCCGATGGCCATGACTTCGAGGCAATTGTCCCCGCTTTTAACTTTGACCGCACCCGCGTGCCGGCGATTCGCTTCATCTTTCCGCATGCGCCCATGCGCCCCGTAACCGTCAACGGCGGCTACGTGATGCGCGCGTGGTACGACATTCTCTCGCCCGATTTCGCTCAGCGCCGCGAAGACGCACACGGCGTGCACACCTCTGCGCGCCAAATCGAAGCGCTGATCGCACGTGAGCAAGCGCGGGGCATCGCGGCAAAGCACATCGTCCTCGCCGGCTTCTCGCAAGGCGGTGCCATCGCACTACACACCGCTTTGCGTTACCCCCAGCGCTTAGCGGGTGTTTTAGCGCTATCAACCTACCTACCGTTAGCCGATACCCTGCTTGCAGAAGCGCACAAAACCAACCACGGCCTACCCATTTTTATGGCGCATGGTCAGCATGATCCCGTGATTCCCTACCCATTCGCACAAAACTCGGCGACCTTTCTAAGCGCTGCTGGCTACCCCGTAGACTGGCACGCCTACGCTGCCGAACACACGCTGATTCAAGAAGAAGTGCGCGACATCGAAGCTTGGTTGCAGCAAGTGTTGGCGTATTAGTTCGCCACGTAATCAAGCGCGCACGATGATGTTTTTCCTTTAACCCAAATTCGCAAGGTAGTCTCGTGTACTCAGGTATTTCTCCGCATCCACAATCACCCCAATCCCAGCGAGTTAACCAAGAAAGTAGCTCTTCTAGCGAGCTACAAACTCCGCTAGAAGAACTGACGCGAAGCATCAACGAGTTGAACATTGAAAACTGCGCGACAGCAGTGCAGACGGTGGCCGATTTATTGGCAAGTGAGACTGATTTCGCACTAACCGAAACCAGAGGGCATTCACGTAGACGCACGCATGCGCAAACAACAGAAATTAGTCTGGCGCCCGAGCAAGCCTGCGCGTTGCTCAGGCTATGCGCGCAAAAAGCTGAGCTCATCGCCGCAGAGATCCACCCCGAGCACATACCAACAACAGCGGTCAACGCCTTGTGTTTGCTCACTTCCATCACACATCTGATTGTGCAAAAAACCTTAGACGACAATCCCGGTGTGGATTTGTCATCTTGGTTAAACGGAATAGAGCCTCAATTTTTAATAAATAAAGCCAATCAGGAAAGCACGACAGCCTGCCTTGTGTCTGTCGTGCAAGCCTCGCGGGCACGTAGCGACAAAATTGTTTCAGGCGATCAGCGGCAAAATGCAAATGTGCAATCTCGGCTAGAAGAAAGAGGGATTGAAGTTTCAATCGACCCAGCAAATTGGGGGAGAACAGAAGTTCTCTACATACCACACGACATTCTGAGCAAATCTGATACGTGGCAAAGCACTTTTGCTCAGCTTGCCGACTTGCCAGGTTGGTTAATGTGCGATTTTTCCTCAATCGGAGAACAATCCGATTCAAACGGCATTAAGGCTTTGTTTGCCGCGATGCCAGCCTCTATTGCGGCACGTTTCATCCATCTCGGGTTTCGCGCACTGAATTTACAGGGGCTAACTTTAAAGAAATTTCTCTCCTTAGAAAGCCTGGATGTCAGCCAGCTAGCCCGTGCGCCAGCAGAATTAGATACCGAGCTTTTAACCCATCTGACGACGAGAGAAGATCTAGCCGCGCTAGTTGCCAGCCTACGTACGCCACAGCGTTTAAGAGTACTCAACGCATCTGGCTCCGCCTTTGTTCAGATCAACTTGCGCCGTTTTTATAATCTACAAAGTCTCGGTTTAGGTATAGCGCCATTCGATGATCTGCGCGATTTTGTCGGCATAAACGCGATGACCGTGCTCAATACCTTGCCGCCATCCGCATTAGCGCAACTCACTCAGCTTGATATTTGTAACCACAGATCAGCTCGTGCATCGGCACCTGAACATCCGAACAACTCCTCCGACAGAGGCAGATTGCGCGATTTATTTTCCAGATTGACTGCGCTGGAACAGTTGAACTGGGGAGGCACCTGGGATAGCGCCAATTTAATAGCTTTGATTCCCGACAACATCGCAAGCAATCTTGATTATTTAAGCCTAATCGGTGTGTACCGCTCGGGGCCGAATTTGAGCTCTTTTGCATTAAAAAAACTTGATTTGAGCGGTACAGAGGAGCGATTACCCATGCGCCCCATCTTCGCAAGCATGTCATTTCTGGCCAAAGAACGACTGCGTTCACTGACGCTCAGGCGTGCAGATTGCACTAACGTAAGTCTTGGTTCGTTTATCAATCTAGAGGAGTTAGATCTTCGTGACGTTCTAAATAGGCTAGATCTAGTCTTAAGCCTTCCCGTTCGAACCAAAGGCAATCTGAGCAAACTAGACGCACAGACTTGGCATGAGCTTAAACGCGAGCATCCAGAAGTGGCTGCTTTATTCACCCGTCTTAATGCTCAATACTCGATTTTGCGTTAGGTATTTATGCGCACCACACTCCGTTTTT
>JAZKFR010000105.1:0-5275 GCA_040386295.1 Pseudomonadota bacterium
GACGCATACAGTGGGCGCCTGCAGTGGGAACAGGCAGCGCACCCATACAGCAGTGATCCGCGCCCTGCTTAGACAATACTCACGCGCTGTCTATTTATTGTTCTGTGCTGCCTGCGCAAAGAAAGCGGCGGCACGTGTCTTGATCTGTTCCGGCGTTAAATCTTCTTGATGCGTGGCGATCATCCACGAATAGCCAAACGGGTCTTTGAGCATGCCCGCGCGATCACCCCAAAACATATCGCTCACCGGCATTGTCGCTATCGCACCGGCCGCCAACGCTTGCGCAAACGCGGCATCGACATTACTGACGTACAAAAACAAACTAATCGGCGACGCGCCGATTGTTTCTGCGCTCTTGCCACAATCGTTATTGCCCGGCATTTCATCACCGAGCATCAGCATTGAGTTGCCGATTTTCAGCGAGGCGTGCATAACGCCCTGACCCCCGGGGCGCGGGAGGAAATCATGGATCTCGGCGTTAAACGCCTTCTGATAAAACGCGATTGCTTGAGCCGAATCTTTGAAAGTAAAACTGGGCGTGAGACTGTTAAAGCCATTGGGCATTGCGTTCATGGTGTTCTCCTTAAGTGTGAGTCAATACGTGTGAGCCATTCGCAATCAGGCCGACGTGTACAGCCCGATCATTTGCTCAAGCGCGGCGTTCCAACCCGCTTGAAAACCCAGCGCGGCATGTTTCTGACAATCTGCCGCATTGCTGTGCATCACCTGCACGTGGTAACGCGTGCCCTTAGCCTGCTCTTCCAAAACAATGATCGCGGTAAAAAAGAAAGAGTCGCACGGCATGCTGTTTGCGAGTTGCGCCGGTCGATAGCCCGGCGCCACCGCGTTAGTCCACACCAATTTGCGCTGCGCGACAACCTCCAGATAGCAGCCCGTATTGGGAAAATCCTGTCCTTCCGGCGAACGCATGACGGTACGAAACAAGCCGCCCGGACGCAAATCAATATCGCATTCGACGGTTTGCCACGGCGCCGGCGTAAACCAACGTAGCAGCTGTTGTGGCTCAGTCCACGCACGCCATACTTGCGCGGGCGTGAGCGCAATGTCGCGGGTAAAAGCAAGATCAAGCTTAGCGTCGTAAGGCGGAGTAATGGCGTCGCTCATGAGGGTTGCCTTTCAAAAAAGAGGGGTACGGCGCTTGCGCGCCATGGCGTGTTCTGCCGCACAGGCACTAGGCCTTGCTGACCGACACAGCAGGCGCTAGCGAGAGCGGCGATTTTACTGCGCTACGCGGCTTACTTCCAGCGCATGGGCAGACTGGATGCTTTGCCTTGCTAAAGCACGGTATAAATTTCTTCACTCGTCATGCTATTTGTCACCAGTACATAGCGCACAAAACTTTATGCTTTGCCTCGCTGTGCAAATTGCACATGGCAGATCAACGGCGCAGGCAAATACGCCAAGATCACGATGACAACCGAGACGGATTTTCTATTCTTAGGAGCACCACATGGAAGTGGGTGGATCAAGTCGGCTGAGTAATGGCGTTAATGGAAGCTTCTACGGCATGGAACAAGGTGCCGTAGCGCAAACACACTTGGCCACGCCAGAAAAATTTGCCGCCCATTTAAACCAGGGTGTGCTCGATCTCAGTTCGGATGTGAAAATACTGAGAGCGGATCTGACAAACACCAGGGTGCTTTTGTTTCAGCTAAGTGCTGAGCTAGTGGGTGACCCTGCTCGGGTGAGGGCGAAAAAATGGCTAGAGCCGCAATTGAGATGTGGGCATCTCGCTAGCCTGATGCGACACCTCATGAGCGTAGATCCTATGCATCGCGCCACCGTGTTGGGAACCTTGGTGAATACGCTAGCGCCGTACATCAATCCCTTTCCCGCTGATACACCATTAGCGCATTTAACAAGCTGGCAAATCACAACAGCGCTTGAACAATTTGAGCAGCAGTGGCAGACGAATCCATGCTTTGTCAGCCGACTAAACTGTGTTGGCCGCAAAGACGTTTTTGCGCGATACATGACGCAACTCAAGGCTTGCGCTTCTATCGCTGACGTACAAAATTACTTGAAAAATTTAATCAATTTGCTGCAACAAAGAATGCTCAGCAAGGGCAGCAGGCACAGAAAAATATGTCCGCAATTTTTAGCCTTAGCCGCCTTAAACCACTATTTAATTACTGATCAAGACGCATCAGGATCGTCTGCGCCAGGCCTTGGCTCAAGTGATCGAAGCTGCGTGGACTCTCCGGCGGCCGTGAGGGAAAAAAGCATGCAAGCACGGCTTCTAGCACAGCTCGCGGAAGCGGAAGTGCGAGTGCCAGTGCCAGTGCTAGTGAGTCCAGAGGAGGAATATCAAAACATCTGCGCGGATTTTTACCGCCAAGCTGCGGGACTTTCAGAGCGGGCGCATAGCGAGCAGCTCAGAGCTACGAGCGCGGAACTATGCGCAATACTGGTTCGCCTCGCGCAAAACGCAGAAGGTAAGCGTGCCGAAACCTTGGTTGAAAGCATGAAATTCGCACAGACGCCGCCAGCGACGGCTGTATTAAGCAAGCAGCTCTATACAGCTGTCTGGTTGAAGTTGCTTGGGGCAGGTTAGGCGTGTGCTATAGGGGCTGTCGTGGTGGCCGTGATGCGCGCGACCGTTGCGGGTATGACTCGCTACCGTTGTGCTGCGGTCTCTTGGCTGTTTTTATTTGGATCGAAAGTGGGGACAAGCCGCACAATACAAACCACCACAATAATTCAACAACAGGGACTACCACCGGATGCAGCGCACCTGGAAACAAGCCTAGCGTGGTAGGTTATCCGGTGCGGCTGTCAACAACCACTCTAGGTTTGAGCTTGCTGCGAACTTGTTGATAGACAGAAATCGCCACGTCTTCCTTGACCTCCAGGGTGACGGCAAGTGCATATGGAATAAGCTCGTCAAGACGACTCGTCGCGTCTTTTTTACAAACCACTCGCAAACGCAAAACTTCACCATCTTGATAGGCCGAGATCAATTTCTCGCTCTCCAAAATTTCGTGCTGCACAGTACCCCGAGTAACTTGGTTGTGATCACCATCTTGGCGATCCAGTTTCAATGGCGTTTGATCCCACTTCATACCACCAGGCTCAAGTTCAAGCTTGGCCTCACGTAGATTGCGGTGCTCAGGATTGATGGGCGAAAACCAAGCAAGCGTCACAACGAGACGCCGCCAATGCTTCTGAGCAGATAAGCCAACTGGCAGAGGAAACTCATACTCATGCACTTCTTTCTCGCCTATCTCGCCACAACCAAGCACCGTCGCACGCTGTTCGGTGCAAGCTAGGACACGTTGAATGTCTGCCGTTCCGTATCCGATATAACGCGCAATGACTTCTTTAAATTGACGCGCATTGCGGTCATTTTTCAATGCAGCGGTGATTCTTTCCTTGGCCGAGTCGGGTTGTCGTGCCCCGTGAATCATCAGTGCTTTGATCATGACGGCCATCAGGGATTCAGGCAGATCGTCACCTTCTCGTTGACGCAGCTCATCAAGCATTTCGTAAATCTGCACCGCACTGCGCGTCGCCAACGCCGTGGCATTGCTTGTACCTCTCGTGAACACAGTGTTTGACAGGCTGCCTGCCTCCACACTATCCCAGGCTACATTTTGTCCTGGCTGACGCTTTGATTCGTCCACTTTGAACTCTGTTGAAGCCTTGAGCATCGGAGATTGATAAAGCTGACGACCACCGGGGTAGAGAATTTCGGGTTTGATTGCTCGCCGGAAACCATGGCCAAATCGCATTGCTGGACTACACATATGCTGGTCGGGGATTAAGTCCACACAATTTTCACGTCGATAAGCACCAGACTCATCACTATGCGCCGCACCGACGGTGAGAGCATTAAGCGATTCCGCTGGCGACAACAGTCGACGTGACGACAAAGTTTTCGAGATTGCTGTGATCGTAGCCTGAACTTTTGCTTCTTCAGATAGTGCAGTGAAATCTGCCTGCGTCATCCCAAGATCAAGGTCATCTGAAGCGTTACCTGCGCTGACACAAAACAACACGCGGTATTTCCACGAGAGCCAGTCTAAAAGCCGCGCCCACGGACTGGGGGTACGAATGAATGGGCGCTCGGAATCGCCGACGGACAAGTTGATGACCTTAATGAGGGGGGCTTGCGGCGGCACATCGGCCGTCCCCTCAAACATCCGCCGCACGGCAATGTGAATCCGATCCTCGAAAAACACATCATCAGGCATGTGTTCGTTCCTCTGAGGGTGGTGCTGATCGGGTTGCATAACGGGAATGCAATAGAGCTGACGATTCGATGGATCGCTCCGAGCGGCGCTGAGATCGCCATGAATGATCAATGACGCCATGCTCGTACCATGCTTGTGCTCGCCTGGCTGGTAATGACGCTCAAGGTCGAAAATATCCTCAAGGATCAATCTATCTTTGAGCTCTTTGTGATTCAGAAGCGGCGCGCCATCCAATAGTGCTGCGACGGGAGGAAGATCAGACCGCCCCTCTTGGGATACCGAGGGCACGCCCTCTTCGTCGTCAGAGACAGCGAGACTTTGTCCTGTAGGCCTGAAGTACATCACTCCAGGAAACTTAAAAAGATGGAGACTAATATCAGTCTCTGCTCCTTTAATTTCGTCCAATAACTGCTGGATTTTTCGCTTCGGCAGCTCGGCCTTGACCGCATGAAATGCGATGTCGGCCATATCAATGGATGCGCCTAAGGTTTTGCCGCCCAGGATTGCCAACAAATGATTGATCGCTTGCTCATTTTTCTGCCGCTTAGCGGCTTCCTTCCGATAAAAAAGCTCTATCTGAAACGTGACAGGCTCATCAGAATCATGCGGCTCACATAAATTCTGCCAGCGGTCGATCATCTCAGTTTCGCGCAGGGTTTCTTCAATGCCCCAGCGTCGAATCTCACGCAGTTGACTAAAGACATCTTTCCACTTGTTTTTGCCACGGGGCAACGTTGTTCCGTCACTCCATTGTTGCCAAAGCGAAAGCAGCTCCTGCAAGCCAGCGCTATTGCTCATTGAAAGAAACAGGCGTCCTTTCAGCGGGTTATTCGTGCGCTCACCTTTTGTGGTCTGCTCGTAAAAATCATCATCAGGCATCAGCTCATCAAGATCCCATTCACCAAGCCATTCCAGACCCGTTTTCTCAACCGCCTGCTTGAAGTCATTGACACTACCCACGATCTCAAGCACCAGCACAGTTTCCGGCTCCATGCCCGTCATCGCATCGGCAATACTGGCCTGATAACGTGCAAAGGATTGCTGCAGCTGATCCATTTGCT
>JAZKFR010000106.1:0-3769 GCA_040386295.1 Pseudomonadota bacterium
AGGCCAAGCGACGCTCGACAAAGTCGCAGGCCCGGTGGGCGAAGCGCTGATCATGACCGGAATCGGGCTAGCGGTCGCGATTCCGGCCGCGATTGCCTACAACGTGTTCGCACGCAGCAATCGCAACACCCTAGCTCGCCTGAACTCGTTTGCCGACGACCTGTTACTCAACCTCGGCGTTGCCTATACAAGCAGCGCTGAACCGGCACGGGAACAATAAGCATGGCATTCACCCCCACTCCAGGCGAATCCTTTGCCGGCGAGGATGCCGCTGAGCCCGTGTTGAGTGAAATCAATATGGTGCCCTTTATCGACGTCATGTTGGTCTTGTTGATTATCTTTATGGTGACTGCGCCCTTGCTCACGCACGCGGTCAAAGTTGAATTACCGCAAGCCGCTTCGTCGCCCAATCAGCCAACGCCGGACAGCATACAGCTGGCGATTGACGCGCAAGGCCAGCTATTTTGGGACGGTGAAGCAGTCGACACAGCACAACTAGACGATCGGCTCAAGCACGCCGCAACACAAACGCCTCTGCCGGAGTTGCAAATCCGTGCCGAACGCAAAACCCCCTACGAACAGCTGGCGCAAGTCATGTCCGCTGCGGCACGACAAGGACTTTCCCGCATCAGCCTAGTTACCGACCCGACTGCGCAAAGCGCGCGATAACACTACGTCCACTCTCTTCAACACAAAGAAAACCCGCTAAAAATGAATAACAAACTCAAAGCGCAGCACAAAAAAGCGCCCGCTGGCGTCATCCTGCCTATCGGCGCCTTGCTTACCGGCATGATGATCAGTCCGCTTGATGCGCGCGCCGCTGAAGAAACAACCCTGCCCGCCCTTTCCGTCTATGGCGATCGTGACAGTGCGAACAACGGCTATCAAGGCGGCACCACACGCGTTGGCAAAATACCGCAACTACCGAAAGACGTGCCGCAAGCGCTGACCATCGTCAGCGAGCAGCTCATGCTCGACAAAAACAACCACACGCTAAAAGAAGCACTCGGCAATGTTTCAGGACTCACCTTTAATGCCGGAGAGGGCGGGCGTATTGGTGACAATATGAACCTACGAGGCTTCTATTCTTTTGGCGACCTATACCTAGACGGGATTCGTGATGTTGCGCAATACAACCGCGAAACCTTCAACATCGAACAAATCGACGTGCTGCGGGGTTCCGGCTCAATGCTTTTTGGCCGTGGTCAGGCTGGCGGGGTAATCAACCAGGTGAGTAAGCAAGCCGAATTGGTCGACAAAGGCAGCATCACCGCCACCTATGGCACGCAGCAATACAAACGAATTAGCACCGACCTCAACCATAGGCTGGGTGAAAACGCCGCGCTGCGCATCAACGCAGTCGATACCGATGCCGGTAGCACACGTGATCACGTCAGCTCACAACGCCAAGGCATTGCGCCCAACATCCGCTGGGGAATCGGCACCGATAACGAATTCTCGCTCAGCTACAGCACGCTCAGAACGCACAACATCCCCGATTACGGCGTCCCCTTTTTCCAGCAGCGTCCGCTCAATGTTCCGGCCAGCCGTTTTTACGGCACCACGTCTGACTACGAAGACAACACCGTCGACATGACGACCGGTAGCTATAAGCACGCCTTCTCAAACGAAACCGAGTTACGGAGCGTACTGCGCTCTGCTAACTACACGCGTGAACTTTGGGCGACACAGCCACAGCTCAGAAGCGTTGGCAATTGCACGGTTGGTGCTTCCACCAGTGTCAGTGACGCTAACTGCATTAACCGTTCGATCAAGGCACGGGGGGGCGAAGAGCACACCATCACCAGTCAAACCGATTTAACCACCCGCTTTAATACCGGCGCCTTAGCGCACGAAGCCTTAGTCGGCGTCGAACTGCTACGCGAACAAGCCTCACGTTGGCCTTATAGCACCACTGGATTGACTATTCCGAGCACCACCGTGGGCAACCCAGACGCCACGCCAAGCAACCTTGATAGCCGCTATGGCCATCGTGAAAAAGGTGCGATCACTAGCTATACCGGTCATTCCTACGGCATTTATGCGCAAGACAGTGTCGAGTTCTCGCCGGGTTGGAAATTTCTGGGCGGGATTCGCCAAGATCGCCTGGACGCTGAGTACCTCGGCCCCACCCCAGGGAGCGCCAACATGGTGCGCTTCTCACAAACCAGCTATCGCTCCGGTCTGATGTTCCAACCCAGCCAAACTCAGTCCTACTACTTGGCCTGGAACGACTCGTTCAACCCGACCGCCGACCTCTATCAGCTAGACAACGGCACTAATTTTGACCCGGAGCGCAGCCAAACAGTAGAAATCGGCGGCAAATGGGAGCTGTTCGACGGCGATTTATCACTCAGAACCGCCTTGTACCGCGCTGAAAAAGAATGGGAACGCAATACCGATGTCGAATCGACGGGCACCTTACTCAGTAAGAAACGTCGTACAGACGGCCTCGAAGTCGAAGCAGCTGGTCGCCTTAGTCAGCGCTGGGAAGTCTTTGGCGGCATTGCGCTGATGAACGCACAAATTCTCGAGCCTGGCTACCAGCGCAACAATGTTACCGGCGTCGTAACCGCGCAGAACCCGAATCTCACCGGCATGCGCCCGAGAAATGCGCCGCGCTATACCGCCAATTTGTGGACCAGTTACCGGCTCGATGGCGGCTGGAAGGTCGGCCTCGGCGCCAACGCCGTCAGCGAACGACTCGCCTATTCGATTGGCACAGGCACAAGCCCCATTAGCACGAGTATCGCGCCCGCTTTTGTTCGCTGGGACGCGCTCATTGCCTACGAACAAAAGACCTACGCACTTAAGCTCAATGTTAACAACCTATTGAACACGCGCTACTACGAGTCAATCTACGAGAACGGAGGTCACGCAGTCCCCGGCACCGAAAGAGCGGCGCAAGCCACGCTTGAGTTAAAATTCTAAGCACTTAGCCATTTAGCGCGCGGCGCTTAGAAAAAGACTTGCACGGGATGGTGACAGCGTAGGCGCTGCCACCATCCCGTGTTTCTACGTTAAGGATCCACCATGCGTTTGATCATCCCGCAAGTATTGCCGCGTGATGCGGTCGCACAATTTCGCGAACAACTAAGCCTTGCGCAGTGGGCAGATGGGCGCATCAGCGCAGGGACACAGGCGCAAGCCCAGAAAAACAATCTGCAACTGCCGGAAAATACGGAGCTGGCCAAGCTATTGAGCAATAGTGTGCTCGACCATCTGGGTAAAAGCGCACAATTTTTTGCCGCCGCCTTGCCGAAGAAAATTTATCCGCCCTTGTTTAACTGCTACAGCGGTAGCACCAACTCGTTTGGCAACCACGTGGACAACGCTGTGCGTACCCATGCCGCCAGCCAAACCCATGTGCGCACCGACCTCTCATTCACCCTGTTTCTGAGCGATCCAGACGAATACGATGGCGGCGAACTGGTCATCGAAGACGGCGCTGCTAGTGCGCGCATCAAATTGCCCGCTGGCGATATGTTGCTCTACCCCGCCTCAAGCCTGCACCGTGTCGAAGCAGTCACGCGCGGCGCGCGGATCTGCTGCTTCAGCTGGTTACAAAGCATGGTGCGCGCAGACGAACAGCGAAGTTTGCTCTACGCGCTTGATATGAGCCTGATGCAATTACGGCAAAAGCAAGACAACGAACCCAGCGTACTTAGCCTAACCGCCTGTTATCACAATCTTTTGCGTATGTGGGCTGAGGTGTAGGGGCGGTTTACGAACCTAATCTCTGTTATAGAAACCGCTAATCGTTCCCATA
>JAZKFR010000107.1:0-19624 GCA_040386295.1 Pseudomonadota bacterium
TGCTTCTGCTCAAACTATTGCTCGTCGTTGCCTGGTCACGCTGTTTGGGCGCCAGCAGTGGCACTGCTCTGCGCAGCGGACTGTGGTTGTGCGCCGGTGGTGAGTTTGGTTTTGTCCTGCTGGCGGACGTGAGTCAACAGGCATTGCTCTCGCCCTTGATGCTGCAAAGCGTTTTGGCTGCCCTAGTACTGTCTTTGTCGTTTGCGCCGCTCATCGTGCACTTCAGTGATCGTTTGGTCTTGCGCTTGGTCGCCAGTGAATGGATGTTGCGTTCGATGGCGCTGACGCAAATTGCAACGCAGGTGATGCGCACCGAGCGACACGCGATCATTTGTGGTTTTGGCCGCTGTGGGCAGTATTTGGCGCGCTTTTTGGCGGAAGAAGGAATCGCCTACGTTGCCCTTGATCTTGATCCTGAGCGCGTGCGCGAGGCATCGGCAGCAGGGGAAACGGTTTTTTACGGTGATGCCGCGCGGCATGAGCTGTTGCTGGCTGCCGGGGTAAAGCGCGCTAGCGTCTTGGTCATCTCGTTTGCTAATACGCGCGCAGCAGAGCGAATCCTGCACCAGGTGCACGAGATTCGTCCTGATTTGCCGGTGGTGGTGCGTACGATTGATGAAAAAGACTTCGAGCGCTTGCATCGTGCTGGCGCCGCCGAGGTTGTTCCTGAAAAGCTGGAAGCGAGCATGATGCTCGCCTCGCAAACGCTGATGCACGTTGGCGTGCCGATCAATCGCGTATTCCGCCGAATGCGCCAAATGCGCATGGCGCGTTATCGCAGTCTGCGCGGATTTTTTCGCGGTGAAAGCGATCGTGGCGAAAGCAAAGGCGAGGAAGCGCAAGAGAACAACGAACTGCGTTTGCGCTCGGTCTCTCTATCGCCAGAGGCTTACGCTGTTGGGCGTGTTCTCGGCGAATTGAGCAGCGCTCAGCTTAATGTTGAAGTGATGGCGGTACGCCGGCGCAATATCCGCGCTTTGGAGCCTTCGGCAGGGATTCGTTTTGAGGCGGCTGATGTCGTCGTGCTGCGCGGCTCTGCCGCAGCCTTGGCGCTTTTTGAGGCGCGATTATTGAAGGGGTGAGGCGGGTGTGCGCCGTGTCTCGGGAGGTCATGTTCGACGCCTAAGTGCTTGCCGAATGTGACAGGTCAGAGGCGGCGGGGCTAGTCCGTCTGTGTTAATGCGTCGAACTAGCCCTGTCTCGATTAATAAGCCATGCACACGGTGTAGGTCGATGCATTCCAGTTTGTCGCCGCCGCAGCGGCTGCGGCATCATTTGACGCGGTGGTTGCGGTTGTTGTAGCACGCATTATGCCCCCATTAGGCGTGCCATCGTCGAGCGTTGCGTCCAGTTGCTGTGCTGCTCTGGCGCTGATGCTTTCTGAGCAGGCGTAAAACGAGCCAATCAGGCCAGCAATAGGCGGTATTGGTGTGGATTGAACCCCAAACCGTCCACCTTCAGCATTGGTGGGTAAATTGGTTGCTGAGATGTTGATGGAGCCTGCAGCTAAGCCAGCGCCGCGCACGTGCTGCCAAAACAGAGCGCTTTCGTCGGTCAAGGTTGATGAATTCCACAGCCCCTCGATGAAGCCGTTGCCTAGCGCGCCGCCGGTTGTTGCTGGAGTGAACCCGGCAAAGCGTTCATTAGCTATCGCATTGTCATCGCCCGGAAGGCGTCTGAACCGGTCTTGATAGCCGTAAATGAGAACCGGAACATTGCGAAAATCGTTCGCCATGCTTTTGACTCTCGCGCTATTGACCAGCTCCTGTCCTTTAAGGACGCCGCCCAGCAAGAGCCCGATGATCACCAGTACAATGGCGATTTCCACCAAAGTAAAGCCAGATTGTTGTTTTCTCATGATGTGCTCCGCAGAATAAACAAATGATGTACAAGATAAAGCACGTTTCATTCCTGATTTTTATGCACTGATTTTAAAGGATTTTTAGCGTGTTCCCTTGTCCAGGCTGTCTAGTTTCCAACGAGCTTGTCCGAATCCCGACAGTTCGTTTTGTTGCCGCAAGGCGTTTGCCTTATCAAGCCGCTGCGTTGCGCCAAGCAGCATCCCGTAGTGCGCTGTGCGCTTGGCCTGATGCCTTGCTACGGAAGTGTGTGCGATGAAGCCGCCGCCGAATCTTGTGTTGACGCAACGCAAATACCAACGCTGGTCGCTGGTGGCCTTGTTGGCGGTATTGCACCTCAGTCTGCTCGTCGGAGATGACACGGCGCTGAGCTTGACTTGCTGGATCGTTGATCTGGGGCTGTTCATTCTTTGGCAGCCCTACATTCATGCTCAACGCAAACTAGATACCCGAGGTTTGGGCGCGGTGCTCTTTAGTCTGAGTGCGGGCGTTTGGCTATTCGGCTGGTGGTTATTGGTTTTTTGGGTGACAGCTCTGGCCGCGCTGGTGGGCGGGCGGGTGATGTTCGTTGAACACAGGCCGACGCGTATTTTTTATCTCACCGCCTTCGCTTATTTACTCACGGCCTTATTGGTTTTTTTGATGCCCAGAGTGGTCGCTGAAGCAGTCCAAAACGCATCGCTATTAGAACCTGTGTTAGACCAAGCCTTCGTTTGGGGAATGCCTTTTTCCCTGTTATTCATGTTGTTCTTGCCGATTCGCCAGGAGCCAGAACGCCCTGGCGAAGGTATCGTCGATTTTTTTTATAGCTTATTTATTTTCCTGCTGATCGCGGTGCTTGTGCTCGGTAGTTTGGCCTTTATGCTGCTACGCCAGGCGACGTACATCAATGCCGTCTTTCAGACCTCGCTCTCCATGGCGCTGATGCTGTTCTTGATCGCTTGGGCGTGGAATCCGCGCCCTGGCTTTAGCGGTTTTGGTGTTTTTTTCTCGCGCTACTTATTGAGTATCGGCCTGCCTTTTGAGCGCTGGTTACACCGTTTGACCGCTTACTCAAGCAGCGAAAATGATCCCGAACGTTTCTTAAATCGATCGCTGGAAGAAATGCTGGCTTTGCCCTGGATTGAAGGCGGCGCTTGGCAGGCGAACGAGCGCAGCGGCGATTTTGGCGAGGCACGCAAGGCGAAGAGCTTTACGCAGACCTTTTTCAACGAACCCTTGCAACTGACGCTATATACGCGACATCAATTAAGTCCTGCGCTGGTCTGGCATTTTCATCTTTTAGCGCAATTGACGAACGAGTATTACTTAGCTAAAAAACGCGCGCGTGAATTGCAGCAAGTAGGGTACTTGCGCGCGGTCTATGAGACGGGTGCGCGCCTTACGCACGACGTCAAAAACCTTCTGCAATCGCTGAACAATCTTTGCTACCTTGCCGAGCAGAGCAAGCCAGAGGCAGGCATAACAGAACACGATGGGCAGCTGACTGCCTTGTTACGGCGGCAGTTGCCGCAAATGACGCAGCGTTTGCAGCAAACCTTAAACAAGCTGCAAAAACCGCTACATGAAAGCGAGCAGCCCATTTTGGCCAGTGAGTGGTGGCGCTTGCTTGAAGAGCGCTACAGAGCGCAGGCCTTAATTTTTGAGGCGCTAGATGCCGATCTGGCCGCCTATTTACCCATTTATCTGCCCGCTGCTTTGTTCGATAGCGTGGCCGATAATTTGCTGCAAAACGCACTGACCAAGCGGCAGCACGAAGCGGGCTTGCAAATACGTGTACGCCTACGCTTGGTGGCGGGGAAAGCGGCGCTTTGCGTGTGTGATAGCGGTACTCAGTTAAGCGAGGATTTATTAGCTGATCTTTTGCGCGCGCCGGTTGCATCCCAGAACGGCCTCGGCATTGGGCTGTACCATGCCGCACAACAAGCGCTTGAACAGGGTTACGAACTATGTTTGACGCACAACGCGCTAGCGCAGGTGTGCTTTGAACTGCGGCCTGGCGAGAAGCCCTCGGCGAACGACTAAATTTTTCGCCTAGGCTTTGGGCTCGAGCAAGCGATAAACGACCATATCGCCCTTGCCCTTCAAAAATAGCGTTTGCGGTTCTTGAAAAGCAAAATGTTGATGTAAGCGCTGGTAAGTATTCGCGTCAACTTGAATCATGCTTGGCTTACCTTCGCTGGTGATGCGGCTAGCAATATTGACGGTGTCGCCCCACAGGTCGTAGATAAACTTCTTTTTGCCAACGACGCCAGCAACCACCGGGCCAGTCGCTATGCCAATACGCAACTCAAGATCCATCGGATTGAGTTGCTTATCGGATTGCAGTAGCGCACGCATTTCTAGCGCCATATCGGCAATTTTCACCGAATAATTCGGGCATTGAACGTCTAGGCCACCCGCAACCATGTAGGCGTCGCCGATCGTCTTGATTTTCTCCATGCCGTATTTCTCAGTCAATTCGTCAAAAGAAGAAAAAATTTTGTTGAGCATGGTGAACACTTGCTGTGGGGTTAGGCCTTCAGCCACTTTGGTGAAATTCACGATGTCGGCAAACATGACGGTGACATCGGCAAAGCCATCGGCAATCACTTGCGTGCTGTTTTTCAGTCGATCCGCAATTGATTTGGGTAGGGTGTTGAGGAGCAGGCGTTCAGAACGTTCCTGTTCGTTCTGCAACAGCTGATAGGTTTCCTCTAGCCGTGTTTGCGCCTTTTGCTTTTCAGTCGCTGAGTAGCGTAGGAGTAAGTACAGAATGCTCGAAATCGACGCAAAATTAAGCGCAAAGAAAAATACGGTGCTCCGTAGCGGGACTTTTTGCCCACCGTCGATCAAAACGTCGGCTAAGTAATAATCACAGGCGCCTGAGAGTACCGTTAAAAATATATAAGCCGCAAACCAAGCGATTGAGGCTTCAGCGCCGATAAAAAGGACAGCGCCAACCGGGGCAAGTAAGGCCCATAAACTGACGCCGCTGGCCGTTAAAAAATTACCGATACTCCATTGCGCGACAAAAGGCATGAACAGAAAAAGTGACAACTGGGTTGCGCGGAACCGTTGGAAATCAAGCGTTTTAATATAAAAGAGTAAATTTCCGACGAGCAGTAATTGGAAAGAAAAGGTCAGCGTGGAGGGGAACTGGGGGCCGAGCTGCCAATAAATAAACAGCCATAAAATCGAGGCGAAACAAATAAGCCCCGTTGCGAAAACCAGTAAACTCTTCTGTAGTTTTTCTTCTTCGGAATCTTCTGGACGGATTCCTGCGTTACGCAAGCTGTCGAGAAACCTTAGCGTTTCGGCCATTACGGTAGCCAGTCAGAAAAAATGGATGGGGAATGCGTTTGAACTATGCTCGAACTATTGATGCGACTAGCAAAGCACCTTCATTGGACAATAATCCAGATGTCCGGTCAATCATCATTTTCTCAGCAGCCTTGGCTTTGGCATGAGTTTTAGAGGGCTTCGTATGCTGGAGAATTCGCTTTGTTCAGGCCGTATTAGGGGAGTATTTCTGGTGCGTGCGGGTATCCGGGTATCCGCCGGGTGCTTGCGCGGCAAAAAAAAGCCCAACCGGCAAAGGTTGGGCTTTTGAATTGGTGGGCCCGCACGGACTTGAACCGTGGACCAAAGGATTCGTCACACTGCAACTTTCGTTGCTAGAGGATACTTTAGCGACCTTGCGGAAGCCTTGGTTCCGTCTTTGCGTGCGCTGGACTATCTCACCACCTTCTATGCCTAGCCTGGGCTTGAGCACGGTCAGGTGTCGGGCGCTCTGGGCGGTTATTAAGGGGGCTATACCCCTCCGCTAGTCTCTGCACCTTCCGAAGCTGTAGCTTCGGCTTGGCTCAGGGTTGCCATCACTGAACGCTGCGCCTTGATTGCGCGTCGCGCTGTATGAACAGGGTTCCCTGAGTTCACCCGATTTTTCAATCGCCATTTCTGGCGAAAGTCACCATTGATGAGTCCTCTGCTCTAACCAACTGAGCTACAGGCCCGAGAACGCGATTTTACCGATTAAATGCTGCCTTGGCATGGTCGCCAGCAGCAGCGGTAAAAATTTTATTTCTTGCTAAAGAGCTGGGTAGTGCGTGATCCCGGCCTTTACGTTGGTGTTGTGGTGTTGAATTGCACTTTTAATCGCTATTGCCGTCTAAGAAGCTACGCAGTTTGTCTGAACGCGAAGGGTGGCGCAGTTTGCGTAGTGCCTTGGCTTCTATTTGCCGGATGCGTTCTCGCGTCACATCGAATTGTTTGCCGACTTCTTCCAGCGTGTGGTCGGTGTTCATTTCAATGCCGAAGCGCATGCGTAGCACCTTGGCTTCGCGCGGTGTGAGCGAATCCAAAACGTCTTTAGTAATAAAGCGCAAGCTTGAGTACAAGGCAGCATCGGTTGGCGCTAAGGTGGCGTGGTCTTCGATGAAGTCGCCCAGATGAGAGTCATCATCGTCACCAATCGGCGTCTCCATAGAAATGGGTTCTTTGCTGATTTTGAGAATTTTGCGAATTTTCTCTTCCGGCATTTCCATTTTCTTTGCCAAGGTTGCAGGATCGGCTTCTAGGCCTGTTTCTTGCAGAATCTGGCGCGAAATTCGGTTCATTTTGTTGATCGTCTCGATCATGTGGACCGGGATGCGGATGGTGCGCGCTTGGTCGGCAATCGAACGGGTAATCGCTTGGCGAATCCACCACGTGGCGTAGGTCGAGAATTTGTAGCCACGGCGATATTCAAACTTGTCCACGGCTTTCATCAAGCCGATATTGCCTTCTTGAATCAGGTCAAGAAACTGTAAGCCACGGTTGGTGTATTTTTTGGCGATGGAAATGACCAGGCGCAGATTGGCCTCAGTCATTTCACGCTTTGCCCGACGCGCTTTAGCTTCGCCAGTAGACATTTGTTTGTTGATGTCTTTGAGCTCTTTCAGCGGAATGCCGATGCGGGTTTGTAATGCCAACAGCTTTTTCTGCTCTTCTTTGATGTTCGGCGCGTTACGCGTCAGAATCGCGTGAAAAGTTTTTGCAGCTGCCGTGATCTCGCCATCTACCCAGTCAAGATTTAACTCGTTGCCTGGAAACACTTTGATGAAGTGCGGACGCGGCATGCGTACTGTGTCTACGCAGATGCGCTGAATTTTGCGTTCGCAGGCGCGTGCTTCTTCGACCATGCCGCGTACTGAGTCGCAGAGTCGTTCGATGGTTTTTGACGTAAACCGTATGCCCATCATTTCAGCAGAGATTTGTTGCTGATATTTTAGGTAGGTCTTGTCTTGCGAGCCTTTTTTGACGAGCGCGTTGTGCGCCTTGGTGTAAGCGGTTTTGATCAGCGCTAGGCGTTCTAAACCTTCGGTTTTGAGCTTGAGTAGCGCAGCCGCTGCAGCGGCGCCTTCGATTCCTTCGACTTCTTCGCCTTCTTCGTCCTCAATTGCGTCGGCTTCGTCCTCGACTAGCTCCTCGATTTCGTTTTCCGCATTCGGGTCGATCAGGCCGTCGATGAGTTCGTCGATACGCATTTCGTCACGTCCGATTTTGTCGGTGACGTTGACGATTTCCGCAATCGTTGTTGGGCAAGCAGAGATGGCTTGAATCATGTGCTTCAAGCCATCTTCAATGCGTTTGGCGATTTCGATTTCGCCCTCGCGTGTGAGCAGTTCAACCGAGCCCATTTCGCGCATGTACATACGCACTGGATCGGTTGTTCGGCCAAATTCCGAGTCGACGGTGGACAGAGCTTGTTCCGCTTGTTCTTCGACGTCGGCATCATCTGCTGAGGCGGCGGGGGCAGCGTCTGACATGAGTAAGGTTTCGGCGTCAGGTGCTTCGTCGTAAACCTGAATGCTCATGTCGTTGAACGTGCTGATGATGCTTTCTATCTGCTCTGCATCGACGACGTCGTCCGGCAAATGGTCGTTAATTTCGGCGTAGGTTAAGAAGCCACGTTCTTTGCCTAGCTTGATCAAGTTTTTGAGGCGCGTTTTACGTGTCTCGTTATCTGCGGGCGACAAAGGGCTGCTGACTTGTGCTAGCAAGTCAGTAGTTTTCGCTTTCGCTGATTTGAGTTTGTTCTCTTTGATGACGGGTGCTGCCTTTTCCCTTGCCATGACCATTTCCCGGTTAGCGTTAGATTGGAAAAACCGAAAATTCTACCACAACATCAGCTTGTTTTGGCGCTCATCTTAAGAGACTGAAGATATTGAGTTTTTTCTTCTCCAGATAAGCCGCTTACACCCAGTTTTTGTATTTTCTCTTGTAGGTCGGAAAAAGCTCGTTTTTTCTCGGCCTCAAGCAGGCGTTCTAGTGCGCCATCAAACTCGTTGTCGATAGCGTCTTCTGAGAAAGGGTTCTGCATCAGCTCAGCGGCGGTATCGCGCAAGATGTTTTCGTCGCTGCTGTTGCGCAGGTTCTCGATGAGAGCGGCGTAGCCAGGACTGGGTTCGCCTGCGCTGATAATCAATTCGCATAAACGTTTGAGCGCATTCGCGTCGGCGGAGCGTTCTGGTAATGCGTGCAGCGGAATTTTTTTTGCCAAACTGGGTTTTTGTAGCGTGAGTCGTAGCAAATGGCGCCATAGCGAGGGTGCTGCGCGTGGCGCGCGCGCTGGTGCTGGGCGTGTAATCGCTTTTAAGTCGCATAAGCGTTCGACCTCCGCTTGTGAGAAGCCCGTGGTTTCGGCCAGCCGTTTGCTCAGTTGCATGCGAATTAAGGGGGTTGGTATGCGGCGAATCAGCGGTTTGGCATCGGCGATCAATTTGGCTCTGCCTTCGGCGCTGCTCAGGTCGCAGTGGGCAATGAGTTCGCGCAGTAAAAAATCCGAGAGGGGGGTCGCTTGTGTGAGCAAGCGTTCAAAGGCGGCTTTGCCTTCTCTGCGCACATAACTATCCGGGTCGTCTGCTTCAGGCAGGAAGACAAAGCCGATTTTTTTTTGTGCGGGCAAAATATCCAAGCTATTTTCTAAAGCACGCCAAGCAGCTTTGCGTCCGGCGCTGTCGCCGTCGAAGCAATAAACGATTTGCTCGACTTGACGCAGTAGTTTTTGCACATGGCTGGTCGTGGTGGCGGTGCCTAGCGTCGCGACGCTATTGCCGACCTCGTGCTGCGCCAGGGCGACAACGTCCATATAGCCTTCAACGACAATAGCTGTGTCTGTTGCGCGTAGGGCAGTGCGTGCCTGTGGTAAGCCGAATAGTTCTCGCCCTTTCTCAAAGAGGGGGGTTTCCGGGGAGTTGAGATATTTTGGTTCGCCTGCACCGAGGACGCGGCCACCAAAGGCGATGACTTCGTTGCGTTGGCTGATGATCGGAAACATGACCCGGTCGCGAAAGCGGTCGTAAAGACGCCCTTGTTCGTTTTTGATCACCAGGCCGACGCTTTGTAGCGCGTTATTTGCATAATCAGAAAATACTTCGCCCAGGTTCTGCCAGCCTTCAGGTGCGTAGCCAATGCCAAATTTGAGCGCGCATTCACCACTGATGCCGCGTTGCTTTAGGTAGGCAATGGCTTTTTCGGAGCGTTTTAATTGCTGTTGATAGTATTTTGCTGCGCGGCTCATCAGTTCGCTCAGTCCTGCTACGACCGGCGCGCTTACTACGTTCTGTTCGTTGGCGGGGAGCGTTAAGCCGACGCGCAAAGAGAGTTCTTTAACCGCGTCAATAAAGCCAAGGCCGACGTATTCCATCATGAAGCTGATGGCTGAGCCGTGTTGGCCGCAACCGAAACAGTGGTAGAACTGTTTGCTCGGACTGACGGTGAATGAGGGGGATTTTTCGTTGTGAAACGGGCAGCAAGCAGCGAAATTGGCACCCGCTTTTTTCAGCGGAACGTAAGCGTCGATCAGGTCAACGATGTCAATCCTGTGCAATAGCTCTTGGATGTAAGACTCTGGGATCATGTTGTTGCCTTGATGGATCAGAGTGAGAAACGGGGTAAGGCGGGAAAAACGAGTCTTCCCCCTGACGCTCATTTTTTTGTATCAATGCCAATTCGCGCTAAAGCTGACAGGTCGTTGCGCCGTGTTTGCCTTCGCCTTGCTTTGCTAAAACACTGTCTGCAGCGCTGGTGCTCATTCTTTAAGCCTAGCCAAGCAGGGTTTGCTTAACTTTCTTTGCCAGCTCGGTCATGTCGGCGCGGCCAGATAAATTGGTTTTGAGCAATGCCATGACCTTGCCCATATCGTTGGCGCTGCTAGCTCCACTGGTTTGGATGGCGTGCTCAATGGCGTGCTCGATTTCTTGCGCGCTCAGGCGCGCTGGCATGTAAGTGCTGAGCAAGTCTATTTCGTCTCTTTCAGCACTGGCTAAATCTTCGCGTCCTGCAGCGGCGTATTGGGTGACTGAATCGCGCCTTTGTTTGAGCATTTTGTCGATGACGCCAATAATGGCTGTGTCGTCGAGCAAGATCCGTTCATCGACTTCTTTTTGCTTGATTGCAGCCAGTAGCAGGCGGATGGTAGCGAGTTGTTTGCTGGCTTTGGCGCGCATTGCCGACTTCATTTCTTCAGTAATGCGTTCTTTTAGGCAGATGGGCTTGTCCATGGCTTTTGTTTTGTCCTCTTTGTGGGTGCGGCAAATGAGGGATTTTGAATTAAAAAATTAAAGCAGAAAAGCCGCCCACTGCTGAGGTGGGCGGCTGACTAATGCCGGGGCAGTCTGTGCGGACTACGAGTGTGCGGTCTATAGGGATGTGCACCTGGAGTGCGGGGGTGTGCACCTGGCGTGCGCGCCTATAAAGCCGGTTTTTGCGCTGACTAATCAGCGCAGTACAGCACAGCTCAGTACAGTTTTGGCGGCAGGGTTTGGCTACGCATGCGTTTGTAGTGGCGCTTGACAGCCGCAGCGAGCTTTCTTTTGCGTTCTGCCGTGGGTTTTTCGTAAAACTCACGGGCACGCAGCTCGGTGAGTAAACCTGTTTTTTCAACAGTTCTTTTAAAGCGACGAATGGCAACTTCAAATGGTTCGTTTTCTTTGAGGCGAATGGCAGGCATTAACGCAATCCTATTTTTTACAATTAAATTAAAAGCAGCTGGGCATTATAAACGCAAGATTGCAAATAGCCTAGTGCGGATAATCTAGTCTTTGCTTTTTTTATTCTCGGTGTCGTTTGTGTTGCAGAGGTAGGCGAGTGATGGTCAGCTTGATGGCCAAATCACGGCAGAATGGCGGGCGCTGATCCTATTTCCCCATTTCTGACTATACTCACGGCGAGTTTCGTGTGCGCTGCGCTGAGCAGGCCTTAAATAAGGACGCGGCGTATTCGATTTTTGTCTTGAACAGAGTTTGTTTTCTTTGGCTTTCGTTGCCAATTTTCTCCGGCTATTTTGATTTTTTTGAGTTTCTGCGATGACATTTGCACAGCATTTTTCTGCTTACAGTAGCTGGCGCGCTCAGCTTTTGACCAGCATCGAGCAGCTACGGCATTGGCTTTTTGGCCATGAGCTGAGCGATGCACAGACCGAATCGTTTTTGCAATCGCCGCTTGAGAAGTTGCGCGGCGATCGTTTGCGAATTGCTTTTGTCGCTGAGTTTTCGCGCGGCAAATCAGAATTGATCAACGCTATTTTTTTCGCGCATTACGGTGTACGTATTTTGCCGTCGTCAGCGGGGCGTACGACGATGTGTCCTACCGAGTTGATGTTCGATGCAACGCAAGCGCCGTGCATTCGTTTGTTACCGATCCAGACGCGGGCTTCGCGCGACAATGTGAGCGATTACAAAAATGATTGGCAGCAATGGTTAACGATCCCGCTCGAGACGGAGTCTGCTGTTGCCATGCAGCGTGCGATGCAGCAAGTCAGCCGCGTTCTGCGTGTGCCGCCCAAAGTCGCTCAAAGCTTGGGCTTCTCGCTTGCGCAAGACGGCGAGAAGGGCGCTGCACTGCTTGATCTCGCTGCCGACGGTTTGGTTGAGATTCCGCATTGGCGGCACGCCTTGATCAATTTTCCCCATCCTCTGTTGCAACAAGGCTTGGTTATTCTCGATACGCCAGGGTTGAACGCGATTGGTACCGAGCCTGAATTGACGCTCTCTTTGTTGCCGAGCGCGCACGCTGTCTTGTTTATTGTCGCGGCAGATTCTGGCGTAACGCAGTCTGAGCTCGAGGTGTGGCGTGAATACCTTGCGCCCGGCGTGGAAAAAACAAAAGGCCGGATGCTGGTGCTCAACAAAATCGATGGTCTATGGGATGACTTAAAAACAGAGGAAGAGCTTGCCTCTGAGGTGCATAAGCAAGTTGTGCATTGCGCACGGATACTGAATTTGGCGGAAGCGCAGGTCTTCCCTGTGTCGGCACAAAAAGGGCTTGTGGCCAAAATTCAAGCAGATACGCGCTTGCTTGAGAAGAGTCGTCTCTTGGATTTGGAAGCCGCCTTGGCTGAATCTCTTTTACCCGCCCAGTATGAAATTGTTGCGGCGAGTACCCGTCGTGATTTTGATCAGCTGTGCGTCTACCTGCAGGGCGTGTTGACGACAAGGCGCGCATCACTCGCCGAGCAGTTGGCCGAGCTGGCCGCTTTGCGTGGAAAGAACAAAGGAGTCGTCGGCTATATGCTGTCTAAGGTGCACGCCGACAAAGCCGCATTTGAAGAGGGCTTGAAAGAGTTTTATGCGGTACGCAGCGTTTTTTCTACGCTCAGTAATCGTTTGTTAGCTGTGCTCGCTTTAGACGCGCTGCGTGTCTTGACCGAGGCGACGCGCAGTACGATGGCGCAGGCCGCTTTCTCAAAAACCTTAGCCAGCGCGATGCGAGATTTTTTTCTGCAGGTGCGCGCTAGCGTCAGTAATGCTGAAACTGAGGCGGCTGAGATTGCTCAGATGGTGACTGCGGTGCACCGCAAGTTTGTCGTCGAGCATGCTATGAATTTGGACGCGCCAACACCCTTCTCTATCACGGCGCATCGGCGCGAGATTGAACGTTTAGAAATTTGGTGCGCGCGACATTTGAACAATCCTTTGCAATTGGCGGCGCGGCAGAAAGACGTTCTGACAGAGCGGTTTTTTGACGAGGTGGGTAGCCAAATGCGGCGTATTTTTAAAGCGCTTAATCGCGATGCTGCGCTCTGGTTGAAAGCGCTGATGTCGCCGCTGGAGAAGCAAATTCGTGAGCACCAGCTCTCGCTCAAGCAGCGTATGGGCAACGTTAAGCGTATTCACGAGGCAACGAGTAGCCTGGACGAGCGCATCGGAGAAGTGAGCGCTATGGAGCAGACTCTTCAGCAGCAAATAGCCTCGTTCGAGACGCATAAGGCGCGTGTGCTACAGGCTGTCGCAGCGCCGCTACGTGAAAAAGTGGTTTTGCGTAACGTGGCTTAAATCACGTGTTTCTTGCTAAGGCGCTGAGTTTGTTCAGTGTGCTCGCTGTGCTGGCGAAATCTGCCGCATAAAACACACAATAAAAACATCAAACCTAACGCCGCTAAATTCCCCCAGCGCACAAAGGGCGTGCTGCCTTGAAAAGCCTGTACTTCACCGAGCAAGGCAGCGCGCGTGAAGCTGGGTAATGCTTTCTGCACGCGGCCATCACTGCCGATAATGGCGGTCATGCCCGTGTTGGTCGCGCGCAACATCATGCGTCCTGTTTCGAGCGCGCGTATTTGCGCGATTTGTAGATGCTGCGCTGGCGCGAGCGAATCGCCAAACCAGGCGACATTCGACAGGTTGATCAGAATCCCTGCCTCCGGCAGAGCGCGAATGAGCGCCTCGCCAAAAACATCTTCGTAACAAATGTTGAGTGCGATTTTTTGGCCGAGCAAGTTTAGATTCGGCTGTCGCTCGTTGCCGGGGCTCAAGTCTGACATGGGGATTTGCGCCAAACGCAAAAACCAAGCAAAGCCCGGTGGGATGAATTCACCAAAGGGAACCAAATGCGATTTGTCGTAGTACTGCGTTGGCGCTTTACCTAAGCTGAGGGCGCTATTGCTGTATTCGCCGTGTTTTTGCGTCACTGCCCCGAGTAATAGCTCGCCTTGCTGACGTAGGGCGAGCCGTTTTAGCTCGTTCAGGTAGTCGGCGGGAATCTGTTCGAGCAGGGCGGGCAGGGCGGTTTCGGGCAAAACAGTCAATTGCGCGGGATGATCCAACATGAGCTGGTAGTAGGTGCGCAGCGATGCTGAGAATTGTTCGGGTTGCCATTTTAAATTTTGCCCGATATTGCCTTGCAGCAGGGCAACCGAGAAAGGTTTGCCGACGGCGTGGCTCCACGCTTGTTGGCTGAGATACGCGCCACTGAGCAAGACCAAGCACAGCAGCGCTAGCGCCCAACGTGTGCGCTGAATCGCCAGGTAAAGACAGGCACCCAGCAGCGCGCACAGCATAGAAGCGCCGTAGACGCCTAACACTGGGATGAAGCCCGCGAGTGGGCTGCCCGGGCTTTGCGCGTAGCCTGTGGCCAACCAGGGGAAGCCGGTAAACAACCAGCCACGCAGCCATTCATTCAGACCCCAGAGCGCGGCGAAGAGCAGGCCGCTGGCTAGGCGATGATCTGGGGCAAAGCGCATGAAGAGTCCGCCGCAGAGGGCGGGGTAGAGCGCGAGCAGTAGGCAGAAGAGCAAGGTTGCCAGCGCGGCGAGTGGACTCGACATGCCGCCGAATACATTCAAGCTGACGTAAATCCACGAAACGCCGCCCAGGAATAAGCCCAAGCCAAAAGCGGCGCCGAGTAGGGCGCCTGCGGCGATTTTTTGGCGGCCTTGATGCGCTTTGCTGAGCAGTGCGAAGAGTCCGCCCAGGGTGAGCCAGATTAAGGGAAAGCAGGAGAAGGGGGCGTAGGCCAACACGCTCGCTGCGCCGAGGAGAAAAGCGCCGAACAGGCGCAAAGCGTGCGCAGAGTGAGCAGACTGAGCATGAAACATCTTGTGTATACGCCTTGCGTCAGGGCTTAAAGCGCTGTGTTGGCTTGTGATGGTTTGCTAATGAGCAGCGTGTAGAGGCGCCGACTGTCGGCACGTAAAACTTGAAAAATCGTCCCGTCGATATTGACGCTTTCGTTGCGTTTGGGCACCCGGCCGAGGTGCTGCAAAATAAGGCCGCCGACGGTATCGCATTCCTCGTCGCTAAATTCGGTGCCGAGTAAGTGGTTAAAGTTGGCGATCAAGGTTTGTGCTTTGACCCGATAGCGTCCTGCGTGATCGAGCTGGATGTTGTCGTCGGCTTCGTCGAAATCGTATTCGTCTTCGATGTCGCCGACGATTTGTTCAAGCACGTCCTCAATCGTGACCATGCCGCAGATGCCGGCGTATTCGTCGACGACCACCGCCATGTGATTGCGCGAAACACGGAACTCGCGCAGCAGTACATTGAGCCGTTTTGATTCGGGAATGAAGATGGCCGGGCGTAGCCAATCACGCACGTTGAAGTCTGCTTCGGTTTGCCGACGTAATAAATCTTTGGCCAGCAAAATGCCGATAACGTTGTCTGGATTGCCGTCGACGACGGGAAAGCGCGAGTGCGCGGTTTGGTTAACGTAGGCAACGATCTCGTCTAGCCCTTCGTTCACGTCGACAATATCCATTTGCGTGCGCGGCACCATCACGTCGCGCACGCTGGTTTCCGAGGCGCTCAGCGCGCCTTCTGTGATGCTCAGGGCGTCGGCGTCGAGCAAATTGCGCTCGTAGGCGGAGTGCAGTAACTCAAGCAGCTGCTCGCGATCCTCGGGCTCGCGCAGGAGCAGCGTTGACAGCCTTTCAAGAAAGCCGCTCTTGGCCGGTTTGTTTGTTTTTGGGTGGGGTGGGTTGTGGTCCATATTGGCATTGAGGCTCAGAGTTTACGAAGATCATTCACCCAGATCGTCATAGGGATCTGCGTAGCCGAGGGCAGCTAGCAGTTTGCGTTCTTGTGCTTCCATGTGTTGCGCTTGCTGTGCGTCGTCCTCGTGATCGTAGCCTTGCAGGTGCAAGATGCCATGCACAATCAGGTGGGCGTAATGCGCATCCAGTGTTTTTTTCTGCGCGCTTGCTTCGGCTGCCACAACTTCCGGGCAGAGGAGCAAATCGCCGATCACGCTGGGCGTTAGCGCGTAGGGAAAAGACAGTACGTTGGTGGCGTAATCTTTGCCGCGATAGTCAAAGTTGAGCGAACGCGCTTCGGCGCAATCAGCGAAACGCACCGTAATTTGCCCGCCGCGTTGCGTATCAACATCCAGTGCGGCGCGCACCCAGCGACGAATTTCGCTGCGCACGGGCAGGCCTGATGTGGGCTTGCCCGTGCTGTCGTTGGCATACTGCACGCTCAGGTGTAAGCGCCGTGAAGGCTTACCAGGGGGAGGGGGTGGAGGTTTCAGAATTTACTCGCGCGTCAGGGTTGAGCTGAAAGTTTAAAACCAGACGAAGCAGGCTGCCAAGCGCGCTGAGTAAGCTGAGTAAGCTGAGTAAGCTGAGTAAGCTGAGTAAGCTGAGTAAGCTGAGCAAGCTGAGCAAGCTGAGCAAGCTGAGCAAGCTGAGCAAGCTGAGCAAGCCGATACCACGTGGCAGCGCCAGAGCGCTGCGGCGACCGTGTTTGCGCTAAAGCGTTCAAGACAATGCTGTTCCAACCAGAATAAGTTGAATGCGGCGATTCGAGGTGCCTCATGTGGTGGTGATGAATTCGCCACGCAGGGAGTGCGGTAGGGCGGCGCTGATGAGCAGCGAGACAAAGCGACCGGTTAATTGTTGATTTGCCTCGTTGGCTTTGAAATTGACGACCCGATTATTGTCGGTGCGTCCAGCCCATTCGCTAGGATCTTTTTTCGCCGGGCCTTCAACGAGTACCCGTTCGATATTGCCGACCATGGCCAGTGAAGCAGCACGCGCTTGTTCGTCTATACGCGCTTGCAAGCGTGCCAGGCGCGCCTGTTTGACGCCGAGCGGCGTGTCGTCGTGCAGCTCGGCTGCGGGCGTACCTGGGCGGGCGCTATACAGAAACGAGAACGATCCGTCAAAGCCCACATCGTCTATGAGTTTCATCGTTTTCTCGAAGTCTTCGTCTGTTTCACCGGGAAAGCCGACAATGAAATCCGAAGAAAGAGAAAGATTAGGCCGCGCCAAGCGCAGCTTGCGCACCAGGCTTTTGTATTCGAGCGTCGTATAGCCACGTTTCATGGCGACCAGAACACGGTCAGAGCCAGATTGCACGGGCAGGTGTAAATGCGATACCAGCTTGGGTACCCGCGCATACACGTCAATCAGGCGTTGCGACAGCTCACGCGGATGCGAAGTGGTGTAACGAATGCGCTCAATGCCCGGCATTTCGGCGATGTATTCAATCAGCATAGCGAGGTCTGCGCCGCTGTCTGCTGCGCTAGACGAGGCGTCGAGCAAGGCGCCGCTGAGCATCTCGCTCATTGCGCCACGGTAGGCGTTGACGTTTTGCCCGAGCAAAGTGATCTCTTTCACGCCTTGCTCGGCCAGGCCGGCGACTTCGGTGAGTACGTCGTCAAAGGGGCGGGATACTTCGTCGCCGCGCGTGTAGGGCACGATGCAGAAGGAGCAGAATTTGCTACATCCTTCCATGATCGAAACAAAAGCCGTTGCGCCGTCCACCTTGGCGGGCGGCATATTGTCGAATTTTTCAATCGCGGGGAAAGAAACATCGACCTGCGATTTGCCGAGACGGCGCCGATCGGCAATCAGCTGCGGCAGGCGATGCAAGGTTTGCGGCCCGAAGACGACATCGACATAAGGCGCTCGCGTCACAATCGCTGCACCTTCTTGGCTGGCGACACAGCCCCCGACGCCGATGACCAGATCCGGTTTGTCTAGTTTCAGCTGGCGCACGCGCCCGAGATCATGGAACACGCGTTCTTGCGCTCGTTCGCGCACAGAGCAGGTGTTAAACAAAATGATGTCGGCGTCTTCAACGCAATCGGTTTTTTCCATGGCTTCGGAAGCCCCGAGTACGTCTGCCATTTTGTCCGAGTCGTACTCGTTCATCTGGCAGCCGAAAGTGCGAATAAAGAGTTTTTTGGGTTTTTTGGCTTGCTGTGTCATGTGGGGAAGCTTGGTTGGTCTTGAGTTTTGGACGCCGAAGAGAGGCACGCTGTACGGATGCCCACTGTACGCGCGCGCTCGTGGTCTCGTGGTTGATCGGGTGCGATGTTTGTTGCTAAGGATTCACCGTGCCCACTTCGGCTGTGTTCAGCATCCAGATCCTGAACACAGCGCCAGTCGCATCGCGGGTGTAAGCGATCAGAACGGGTAAGGTCAGCATCATCGGTTGCACAATGAGATTGTTTTGCGTGCGAATTTGCGCAGCAGGTGCCAGCGGCAGAATTTGCTCGTCGATGACGACCATGCCGTTAGCCGCCTGCGTCAAAACGCCTTTGCGTGCCTCGCTGGGCAGCGTGCGTAGCGACGACGCGAGCCAGCTTGGGGCGTCGCTTGTTTGTGTTTGCGCGTTGAGCGGAGCAGCGCCAAGAAGAAGCGCCGCGATAAGGCTAAACGCAGGAATCAACGCAAGCGAACTGAGTGGGGCTGGGGGGGGTGACATTTCGCCATTATAGTCAATTATTCCAATTCGCATTAAAACAAGCACTTTGTCGCGTTGCTGACGTCGCTTCGCTACAGCAATGTCTGCGCCTCGTCTGCACGTTTCATTTCTAACGAAAATGGAAATTAGCTGCGCTGGTGGCGACGATTGTTGCGTCCTGGCCGGCTGGCTTGGCGTTTGAATTCCTCGGTTTTGCTGCGCTTAAACGGCCAGCATGCATGATGACATCGCCTACTTGTCTGCTTGCGGCCTGAGGCAAACTTATGCTTCCAGATCGAGCTTGGTTTTTATGCAGGGCAAGGCCTGTGGTATTTTACGCGGCGCCCGCAATAGGGTGGCTGAGCTCGGCGTCATTCAACTGAGTTTCGTCGCTTGCCGTAGCCAATCAAACACAGAAAAACTGCCGCACATGCCTACAGCGCAAACCTTATCGCCCATCGGCATTTTGGGCGGTACTTTTGACCCAATCCACCTCGCGCATTTACGGCTGGCAGAAGAGGCGCTCGATCAACTGGCGCTGGCTGCAGTGCGTTGGATTCCTGCCGGGCAGCCGGTGCATAGACACGGCGCGCACGCCGCACAAGCCAGCCCACAGCAGCGTCTTGCCATGTTGCGCCTAGCGCTTGGCGAGCACCCGCAGTACGTCATCGACAGCAGCGAAATTGAGCGGGCGGAAGCAAGCTATACGGTGCCGACCTTAGAGCGTTTGCGTGCGCCGCCGCTGAGCAGCGATGCTGCCTGCATGCCCGCCTCCGTTGGTATGCACGAACGCCCCTTGGTTTTGCTGCTGGGCAGTGATGCTTTTATGCGCTTGCACACTTGGCACCGCTGGGCTGACTTGTTCTCGCTGGCGCACATTGCGATTGCGCATCGACCCGGCTGTTTGCTTGATCCCAGCCAGCTTCACCCGGCGCTGCGCCAGGCTTATGCGGCGCGTTATAGCGCCGATGTCGGCTGCCTCAAACAAAGCGCTGCTGGGCGAATTGTCTCGTTTGCACTCACGCCGCTCGCTATTTCTGCGACGCAGATTCGCCAGTTGATCGCCTGCGGTAAAAGTCCGCGCTATCTTGTCGCCGACGCTGTTCTGGATTATCTGCACAGCACGCGGCTATACGCCCCAGTGCGTGCTTGAGCCAGCCGTGTTCTGCTCAATCCCAATCTTTATTTAGCCTAATTCCCATGACAACCACACTGCCGACGCCGACGATCCCCCTGCGCCCTGCGCCTTGCGTGCGTATTTTTCGACGCCTATTCATCACTTGCAGAAGACCTCTGCACAACCGTAGCGCGCCACAAAGACAAGCCTGAAGAGCGGCTTGC
>JAZKFR010000108.1:0-7687 GCA_040386295.1 Pseudomonadota bacterium
CCCGCAGGGGCGGGAGCGGGACTGAGCTTGATCGGGAGAACGTGGGCAAACAGGGGGGCAGTATTCGCACTCTTTAGCTACGCCATGGCGGATTTTGGGCGAAGGTTCGGCGTGCGCTTTTTGCGTTTTTGTTGCTTTTTTCCCTCTCCCGCCCCTGCCGGTGCACCCTCTCCCACGAGTGGGCGAGGGGAAGGCAGCGTTTTGGGGGCACTGTAGCTATGTCTTGTTGTCGCCCGCATACCCTCCCACGAGCGTGAGAGGGGAAGGCGGCGGTTGGGGGAAGGGGTTTATGCTGGCGGCTGAAGAATCCTCTTTTTAAGGGGTGCTAGCCGACACGCTTTTTCCCTCTCCCACGAGTGGGAGAGGGTGCCCCGCAGGGGCGGGAGAGGGACTGAGCTTGAACACGAAAGCAATCTAATCGAAAGCCTAAAACGCCAAAACCCTGATTCGCCTCGCTCAAGCGCTACTATTCCACGGCGGCTTCACAGCAGATTATCAACACTGCTCAAGGCCCAACATGAACGTGCGTTTGGTCAATCGCGGCATTGATCAGCACTTGCGCGCCAATGCCACTTTCTGCAGACGCATGGCCAACGTTGTTGTACACAGCATAGGTTTGTGTCTGGCCGTTTTCTTGGTGTGTGACGACGCCAGCTGCTTTGATCCAACCGTCCCCAGACAGCGTAATCTGGTCGCTCACGTCCCCCTCAACCACAATTTGATGGCGGCGCTCGATGGCGCTGAGACCCAGCCAGCCGTTCGTGCTGTTCAATTGGTTGTTGTCGCTGATGTCTAGGACATCGCCTAGGCTGAGGACTAGGCTGTTTTGACTGCCCGCAGCACGGCCTAGGTCAATTCGTTCTATCGATTCAAGACGTGAGCCACCCACCAGTACGTCGGCAATTTTGGTTAGATCAAAAGTCAGGCCGCTGCCGCTTAGGCTGAGCGTGTCAAATCCGTTGCCGCCGTCAATCCTGGCGCGATGCCCGTCGATCACTTGGTCGCTCATTAGCTTGGTGATGCTGTCTGCGTTGATTGAGAATCGGTCGTCGCCCGCCCCGCCATAGAGCACATCCGCCCCACCACTACTGATCAGCAAGTCATTCCCCAGGCCGCCCACCAGCGTCTCGCTCGCCACCGTCCCCGTCAAGGTGTCGTCGCCAGAACCCCCGAGCTGGCTGACCAGCGTGCGCTCGCCAAACACCCCCGTGCTGCTGCCAAAAACTACGTAGGAACGACCCCCATCACCAGTCGAAAGCGTACTGCCCAGGACTAAATCGACTAAACCATCACCGTTAAAGTCGCCTGATGCTGCTCCTTGCCTTGATGTGTCGGAGGAGCCTGTGCATTCGCCGTGGATGACAAAGCCCTGCTCGCCTAAATTCGCTAGATCGACCGAGGCGCTGTCGGTTTTACCGTAGACAACATACCAACTGCCAGCAGAGTGATCGCCTAGCGGATTCCCAATCACGAAATCCGCCAAACCATCGCCGTTTAGATCGCCGACCACCGAAGGGTTTTTCAACTTGTCTCCTGCCACCCCGTTCAGGGTAAAGCCTTGTGCGCCTAGATGCTCAAGGTCAAGGTCAGCCGTCGGCTGGGTGCTGCTGCCAAACAGAACGTAGGCCTTATGCACCCCGGTATCCGGTCTGGTGAGCACCATATCGGCGATCCCGTCGCCGTTAATATCGCCTCCAGCCTCGGAAACAAACCAGGCAGCATCCTGCCCAGCCGCTCTAATGGCGAAGCCTTGATGGCTGCTAAGCAGGGTGCTCAAGTGCACTGGTGCCGAATCTGTTTTGCCATAAACGACAAAGGCACGCGCCGAGCCGAGCGCGCCTTGAGCGAAGGTGAACACCATATCGGCCAAATGATCTCCATTCAAGTCACCAATCACGCCGAGAAGGGTGCCGAACGCATTTTGGACTGAGTCGGCAAGATCGTTGAGCACGGCGAAGCCCTGAGTATTAGTGCTGGCAGCGCTACTTTGACCTCGATCAAAAGTGGCAAGATCGATGTTCTGCGCGTTGGTTTGACCAAACACCAGGTAGCTAATCCCATCCTGGTTGAAAGAGCGTTCCGAGGAGAACAGGAAATCGGCTAAGCCATCGCCATTGACGTCTCCATTCATCGACAAAGCGCCAAAGAAAGTGGGATCTATATTTTGAATTTTGAATGCCTCAGCACTCAAATCGTTGCCCAAATGAACGCTATAGTTAGCAAGAGGGGCTATGGTCGTCTCAAGCGCTCCCCCTAAAGAAGAGTTAAAGGCAAGGTCGCGCAGGCCGTCACCGTCGATGTCCCCAGTACCAACGTCTAGCCCCCTTAAACCAAGCACCCCATGAATAGGCACACCAGGCATTGCGGAAGTACCGAGCGCACTGAGCAAGAGCGTCCCCGAAGGCGGCGTCGGCAGCGAGGCCACGACAAAGGCTTTGATCTCGCTGGATTCAGAAGAACTCTGCAACACGAGGTCGTCCAAACCATCATGGTTGATGTCCCCCAAGCTCGCCACATCAGCACCTAAGCGGCCATCAACCGGATTAGATACCGCACCCCGCCCTAAAGCGAAGGCGTAACCGAGCGGGCTGCCTTGCGCTAATTCGGCAAGCTGGATGCCCTGATCTACGTGCACCACAACGCGAACTCGGGTATCGACCAGAACTTGCCCACCAATCTGACCACTCGCGTCCGTGTTGTTGTTGTAAACCGCGTAGCTGTGGCCATCATTCGTCACGCTGCCACTGGCAAGCACCCATCCGTTGCCGACCAGTCTGAGCTGGTCGCTCGCGTCCCCCTCAACCACAATTTGATGGCGGCGCTCGATGGCGTTGAGACCCAGCCAGCCGTTCGTGCTGTTCAATTGGTTGGCATCGCTCATATCTAAGATATCGCCCAGCCCCAGAATGAGCTTGTTGTTAGCGCTAGCACCTAGGTTGATGCGTTCAATCGATTCGATACGCGAACTGTCGCCCAGGGTATTGGCGACAGTGCTTAAGTCCAGGGTTAAACCACTACCGTCGAGCGTGATGGTGTCGAAGCCGTTGCCGCCATTGATTCGGGCACGACGAGCGTCGATAACTTGGTCGCTGACGAGGTTGGCGATGCTGCCTGCGTTGATTTTGAATTGGTCGTCGCCAGCCCCTCCGTAAAGCACGTCAGCGCCGCCGTTACTGACAAGAATATCGTTACCCTGCCCCCCGACCAAGGTTTCGCTCGCCGAGCTACCGGTCAAGGTGTCGTTACCGACTGTGCCAAATTGGTTCACCAGACTCGCCGCAGCAAAAGCGCCGCTGGTACTGCCGAAAATAATGTAGGCGCGGCCACCATCAGTGGTCACGGCGTTGGTGACGAGCAGGTCGTCTAAGCCATCTCCGTTAACGTCACCTGCGGCGGAAACGATGCCCCCCACGTTTGGCGTTGCAATAGCAGGATCTCCGTGGATAACAAAACCATGAACGCCTAGGTTATTTAAATCGATTTCGCTTGAGTCGGTTTTGCCAAAAACCACGTAGGCATCCGGTACTCTTGGTGAGGTAATAGACGTCTGCGTTCCTGACGCTTGAATCAGCAGATCGCTAAGACCGTCCCCGTTGAGGTCGCCTACCCCAGTGACAGAGGTGCCGGATTCTGAATTTAAAGCGCCCTTGATGACAAAACCGTGATTGCCGAGATGGTCAACATCGATATTTTGCGCTGCGCCAATTTGAGAGAAAATTACGTAGCTCTTGTTCGCAATCGCTGAGCCGATAATTAAATCAGCAATGCCGTCACCGTTAACGTCGCCCGCGCTTTGAGTTTCCCAACGGTTAAGATCGGTGGTGCTAGAAATAACAAAGCCTTGATGTGCGCTGAGGAGCGCACTCAGTTGCAAGCTCCCCGAGGCAGTTTGCCCAAACACAACATAGGCTTTACCCGTGGTGCCGATCATCAGGTCAGACAAACCATCGCCGTTTAGGTCGCCAACGATGTTGCTGCGCCAAACGGCACGTGCGGTCTGATCGACATCGTTGATAATCGAAAAGCCATGCGCACCCAGGTTGCTAAGCGTTAGTTCAGTATGGTCGGTTTTGCCAAAAACGAGGTAGCTACGTCCATGCCCACCCCCTGTGTTATCTGCGTAGACACTCAACAAAATGTCGGACAAACCGTCTCCGTTAACATCGCCGGCGCTTGAAACCCAGTTTACTAACAGACCCTCATTTTTGATGACAAACCCGTTTGTGGCGGCAGCGCTGCGGCTATTGCTTAGTGGGGTACTTGAGGTAAGTGCAGAATCGAAAACAACGTAGACGTCATTTGGATTATTTGGGTCAGGAGCTTGAGACAGGTCGCCAAAATTACTAACAGAGTAGACGATGTCGCTCTTGCCATTGCCATCGATATCACCGACCGCACTAGCTGCTTGGATAAACATCCCTGGCTGTTTTACAGTACGCCCCGCACTGGCATCGGCCAAGCGAACTCCGTTGTCGCCGACAAGAACTGAGCCAGTATCTGTTTTACCAAAAACGCTATAGATATTCTCGTCACGACTATCACCGCTAACGAAGCCGACAACCAGGGTCAATATATCGTCGAAACCATCCCCGTTCATATCACCCGCAGACCCCGCGAGAAGACCGAGCGCTTTGGCGCCACTAGCCCCCCCGGGCTGATTGACCACCGAAAACCCCAGCCCACTACTCGCTGTATCAGCGGACAAAGCGCTAAGCGAAATATCTTGCGTAATGCGCAGCAGCGTTGCTTCTGAAGCCGGATTAGGTTGGCCTGCGTTATTGATAAACAAGCCATTGCTACTCGCCTGCTGAGCAAGGAGCGTGTGATTACCTGCGTTCAGCGAAAGGTTATCAAGCGTCCACGTGCCGTTGCTTTGCACTGTCGCAGTGCCTAGCACTGTCTCGTTGCTATCCACCAAACCGTTTTGATTATCGTCTTGAACAACGCGCACGCTGCTCCCTGCTGTGCCGGTGCCCTGCAGGGTAAGCCCGCTTGTTTTGCTGGTAATGCCGTCTGTGTTTGAACCGCCGTCGTCGTCTGCGCTGTCAAGTATTGGGGCGGAAGGAGGGCTGGCGTCTATGCTCAACACGGGTGGCTGGGTTGCGCCGCCAATTGTGCTGGTTGTGGTGGCGATGTTGCTGCCCGTGCTGATGGTAAATATAGGTGCGCCTGAGGCGTTATTACCTGCGTTGGGCGCACGAGGAATGTCTGAAATGCCGATGTCTGCGCGGTAGTTAAGGTTAGCGCTTTGCACGCCGGGCGCTAAAAACTGAGCGCCATTCGAGGTGCCGTTGGAGGCACCGCCGCTCGCCGGTGGGGATTGCTCAAGTTGCGTGATGGCCGAGCCAAGCGTTAGCTCGGCTTGATGCTGTGCATCGGATGCGGAAAACGCCGCCTTGTGTTCGAGAGAATTGGGGGATTGCGCCGATGGGGTGCTGAGTTGCGCCACGCCGTCAACTGAGACGACTGTGGTGGGAAGACTGTCGAGATAGAGCGTAATTTTACCTTCAGCGAGGAGTAAACCTAATTGCTGAAGCACCTGCTCGCCCTGTTGCGTCGTCACGACAATGTGCGCACCACTGGGATCAATCTGCGCTGCTTTGGCTCCATCAGTGTGCTGGATCCAAACCTCGTCACCTGCGACGAAGACAAAACGCTGAGCTTCAGCAGCTGTGAGGGTTTGGTATTGACCGTGGCGGTTAACGATTATTTTCATAGCGACACCTCATCACCCTATTCGGGGCAAAAGTAGCAAAAAATCAATTTCTTAAGAAATTGCACAAGGCAAGAAAACGATTTAAAACCCAAACAGGATGTTTCACTTGGCTTACTGATTTAGTGTCTGCTGGAGGTAAAAAGTTCCAACAAAAATAATCAATTCATCGCTGATTGGCAAAAGCAAAAGACGCAAATCAAAACAGGGGAGCGATACATCGGGTGAAGAGCATATCAACAACTATTTGGCATTTGAAAACAAAAAAAGAATCAAGCGATTAAAGCCCATCTTTAAACTAAATCTTAAGTTAATTTCTGAGAAAATTTAACTCGCCTACTCGTTACGTTAAGGGCGTCAAAAATTTCTTTGTACTTTGAAAGCGCTTCAAACATTGAGGGCACTCATCGTGACCGCTTCGTTTTGCTGCTTTTCTTCTTGCTGTTGTAAGAACCACATCTCGGCATAACGACCGTTTTGTTCAAGCAATTGGCTGTGCGCGCCGCGTTCGACGATGTGGCCGTTGTCGAGAACAATAATTTCATCCGCATGCAAAATGGTCGAAAGACGATGCGCGATGATCAGGGTGGTACGACCTTTTGCGGCACGATCGATACTGCTTTGAATGGCTTGCTCGGTATGCGTGTCAAGGGCCGAGGTGGCTTCGTCAAAGATCAGGAGCGGCGGGTTTTTGAGCAGTGCGCGAGCGATGGCGACGCGTTGCTTTTCACCACCCGAAAGTTTGAGCCCACGCTCGCCGACGGTGCTGGCGTAGCCTTCGGGCAGGCGTTCGATGAAGTCGGCTAATTGTGCGGCTTCGGCGGCAGCGATGATTTCTGCGCGTGTGGCGTCTGGTTTTCCGTATTGAATGTTGTAAAACAGCGTGTCGTTGAACAACACAGTGTCTTGCGGAACGATGCCAATTGCCGCGCGTAAACTGCTTTGCGTCAGTTGGCGCAGATCGTAGCCGTTGAGTCGGATATGGCCGCTGTTGATGTCGTAGAAACGATAGAGCAAGCGCGCCAGAGTGGATTTTCCAGAGCCGGAGGGGCCGACCACGGCGAGCGTGTGTCCGGCTGGGATGGAGAAGCTGATCTGATGCAGGATTGGGCGATTGCTTTCGTAAGCGAAATCGACCTTGACGAACTCGACAGCCAAGGCTGGCGTTTGTTCTTTCGTAGAGGCTAGGGACTGACGCGGCAAGTCAATGGCATCGGCTGCGTCGTCGACTTCGCGGTTGATCGTCAGCAGGCTGAACATGCGCTCGATATCGGCAACGGCCTGGCGAATTTCTCGGTAAATCATGCCGAGGAAGTTGAGCGGGGTGTATAGCTGAATGAGGAAAGCATTGACCAGCACTAAGTCACCAATGGTCATATGCCCTGCTACAACGCCCGCTGCGGCTCGCCACATCATGGCTAAAACGCCGAGCACGATGATCGCCTGCTGGCCGACATTGAGCCAGGAAAGGGAGATTTGGCTTTGTGTTGCGGCACGCGCCCAGAGCAGCATTTGTTCGTCGTAACGTCGAGCTTCGTAGGCTTCGTTGTTGAAATACTTCACTGTTTCGTAATTGAGCAAACTGTCAATCGCACGGCTGTTGGCTGCGGAGTCGCTTTCGTTCATGCGCCGCCGTAAGTCCATGCGCCAGTTGCTGATGACCACCGTAAACAGGATGTAGGCCGTGAGCGAAACCAGGGTAATAAGGACGAAGCCGTAGTCGTATTTAGCGGACAAAATGCCGAGCACTAGCGCAATCTCGACCAAAGTCGGCAAGATTGAGTAGAGGGTGTAGTTGATCAGCGAGCCAATCGAACGGCTGCCACGCTCAATGTCACGCGAGACGCCGCCGGTTTGCCGCATTAGGTGAAAACGTAATGAGAGGGTGTGCAGATGCTGAAAAACAGCAAGCGAGACACGGCGTATGGCTTGCTGGGTGACGCGCGCGAAGAGAATTTCGCGCAATTCGGTGAG
>JAZKFR010000108.1:7697-20386 GCA_040386295.1 Pseudomonadota bacterium
TGAGCAAAGAAGCAGCGAAGCGGAGCGCGCCGTACAAACCCAGCAGCAGCACCGGTAAAGCAAGCACTTGTTGGGTGACGCTCAGGCTATCGATCATTTCTTTGAAAATGAGTGGCACAAATACGCTGGCGGCTTTAGCGCCAACCAGGCAAAACAAAGCCAAAAAGACGCGAATTCTGTACGGCCACAAATAGGGCAGTAGGTTTTTTAAGGTGCTCCCAAAATGCACTTCAGCGGCACGAGCATGGGGCGAAGCAGAACTTTGATGCGCAGAAGAGCGGCTGTTGGCGTGACGCATAAGAACCGTAGCGGAGGGAAAAGCAGAGTATGAGGCTTGCTAGGGGATTCGCTCAATAGGCAAACGCAGAGAATGTGCTTGAGTTGGCCTGAAGTAGTCAAAAAAACCGGGCGCTAGAGAAATGTCATAGCGCCCCCGGTAGGAGGAAGCTGGGTTACGGCACGAGAGACTACTGAGGCACGGGGGCTTTTGGGGGTTTTGTGGTTTTTGGTGTACGAGGTTTTTTAAACGGAGATTGCTCATTTGTGCTATCAGACGGTGCTGCGTACTTTGTGGGTTGCGCTAGAGGGCTGCTTGACGATGAGCTACCTTTCAGGCTTCTTTGCATTGCACTGTCTAGCGCGTTAACGTTTTCTGAAACATCGTGTTCTTTTTGTATCACCTCTTTGAGCCAGTTAATTCTTGCTACCCGCTCTTGCTCATCGCCCCGTTTGTAGAAAGCAAGCAAGGCAGCATCGAGCAGCTGTTCGAGCACAACATCTGCAAGGGTTGAATGGTTCTTCATGAAAGAATCAAGTTTTGTGCCCAAACTCCCTCCAGGAAATTGCCTTCCAAACTTGTGATAAGCCCAGCGCGACTCAAGCATCAGGGTAGCGGGCAACTGCCCGATAACTTTCCCGGGAAAAGGATTGGGATTGCTTGACTGTGTACCTGTCAATGACAAACGATCTTCAAACGAACGGCATGGCAAGGCTGGTGCCCCCAGGATGAGTAGAGGAATACACGGATCAGCAGCACCCCAACCATCGCCTCTATGTTTTGGCGTTAAAGGAACGCTATCGTGGCCTGCGCCTAAAGACACCCGCACTGGCACACCGGAAGGGCTACGGAACACGGCTGCTGCTGGCGCTGGATTCTTTTCTTGCATAGCCTGCATTCCCTCAACAACACCTACACCAGGTGCCGCTGCAATACCTGAACTTGACACACCCCTCATGACACAAGCCCTCCTTTAGAAAAACACTCAAAAAAACACAAAGAAACGCGCTAGATCAAACAGAGAAGTGCAAACGAAGCATTTCAAACCGACCCGCAAGCTGGCTGCACTCGGCATAGGCAGGCGGACGAAAGACGTTAATGTGCATAGATTACGTCGCCGCCCTTGTATGCTTCTCTCTTTTACTTTTCCGCCACCTTTAAAAATGAATGAAGCACACGCTGATTCACGGCCTTTTTCACCGACAGTAATCGGCATCGGCTCTTCTGCCGGGGGGATTGAGGCTTTGAGTCAGAGGGTGGTACGAGTGGTACATCTCGTAGATATCTCGCCTGAATCTACCTGATCGCACAGCGCATGTCGCCGGCGCGGCCGTAGCACGATGGCGGAAATTTTGTCACGCGCGACTCGGCTCCCGGTTTCCGCAGTTAGAGATGGCGCTGGCCCGCAGCGAAACATATTCACTTTGTACCGCCCGAATATAACTTGGTGTTTAACCAAAAACATTTTGGTTTATTGAACTCCACGCCAGAAAATTCACCTAAGCCATTGATCAATTTTTTTCAACCTCTGGCCAAAACTCTTGGCGACAAGTAATCGGTATTATTTCTTCGGGCACGGGCTCAGACGGTGCGACGGATTGGCGCGTGATCAAAGCTGCTGGCGGCGTTATTTTTGCTCAAGCGCTCACCTTGCCGCTGGTGCTGCGTCACGTTTGCGCCAAAATGAGTCAATCGTACCGTTTGGTTTGTCGTCTTTTCTAGCGACTCGGCGCAGGCAAAACATAGCGCGCATAGAACATAATGTGAGCCAGACCGTACATACCCGCTGCATACCTTTTCCAGTTTCGACGACCCGCTGAACGGTTGTGAACGGATCGGCGAAAGGCTGATGCCGAGCGCTAGAGTAAGTTCTCAGCATTCTTCAGCGACGCACTTCCATGGTGCCTCGCTGAAAGTGAGCGCGCCAAGCTAGTGCGCACCAAAGCGGGCTGTGTTAAGGTCGCGTCGGCAATGTTTTGATTTATATTCCATTAACACCTGGCACAAATCGTGCTTTCTAAAGCACGCAGCTTTTTGCCTTTTTTCAACAAACCACCCCAGGAGTATTAGATGAAAAAAACCCTGATCGCAGGCTTCCTGCTATCCGCTGTTGTCGCGCCTGTCATGGCACAAACTGCAGCCCCAGCGTTAACCGGAAACGTTAGCCTGATCAGCGACTACCGTTTCCGTGGCATTGACCAAACCTTTGGTCGCCCGGCGCTGCAAGGCGGTCTCGACTATACCCACGCCAGTGGTTTATACCTCGGCAACTGGAACTCCAACGTTAGCTCAGGCGCTGGCTTTCCAGATGGCAACTTAGAAATGGATTTCTACGGTGGCTATAAAGCAAACGTCGGCGACGTGGGTCTCGATGTCGGCGCAATTTACTACTACTACCCCGGCAGCGAAGCCAAAGTACTCGGCACCAACGCCAAATCAGGCGCCGTCAACAACCAAGAAGTTTATGTTGGCGCTTCGTGGAAATTTTTGTCCCTGAAGTACTCGCTTTCTGTTGCCGATTACTTCTCGACGCGCGGCGTTGATTCAGCAGGCGCGCCCACCGGACAGTCGACACGAGGCAGCGGCTACTGGGATCTGAGCGCCAATTACGACCTAGGTGATGGCTGGGGCGTCAACGGCCACGTCGGTCAGCTTAGCTACAAAAACGTCGCTAACGGCGATTACACCGACTGGAAAATCGGCGTGACCAAGGACATCGGCGGCTGGATCGTCGGCGCTTCTTATGTGGACACGAACGCTAAAGGCAGCTGTAGCGGTGCTTCTGGCAATCAACCTTATTGCTTAAACAGTACCAACACTGTGAACGGTAATGACATAAACAGAGGCAGCAGAACCACCGACGCGGGCAAAGGCATCGGCATCGTTTCACTCAGCCACTCGTTCTAATTCAACTTTCGCTTAAATCAAGGGGGCTTTTGCCCCCTTGTGACTTGGAGCTCAACATGAAACTGGTTACTGCCATCATCAAGCCCTTTAAGCTTGACGAAGTTCGCGAAGCCTTGTCCGCCATTGGCGTGCAAGGAATTACAGTTACAGAAGTTAAAGGCTTTGGCCGTCAGAAAGGGCACACCGAGCTATACCGAGGCGCCGAATACGTCGTTGATTTTCTACCCAAAATCAAAATTGAGGCGGCGGTTAAAGACGAGATCGTCGAACAAGTCATCGAAGCCATCGAGAAATCAGCCAGCACCGGGAAAATCGGCGACGGCAAAATTTTTGTCACCAACATCGAACAAGTTATCCGCATCCGCACCGGCGAAACCGGTGAGGAAGCCCTCTGAGGGAGCGCACCATGAGACGTATTTTTGCAAGCCTAGCGCTGCTCGGCGCACTGAGCCTGAGCGCGCCAGTTTGGGCAGAAGACACCGCAGCTGCGGTCGTCAGCACGCCGGTCACCGCTACGGCAGAAGCTGCTGGTTCTGTTGCTAGCCCAGCTATGGCAGCAGCAACGCCAGACGCCAGCGCTGCGCCAGCAGCCGCTGCCCTGGTCGCCAACAAAGGAGATAACGCCTGGCTGATGGTCTGCGCTGCGCTGGTGATTCTGATGTGCATCCCTGGCTTAGCGCTGTTTTACGGCGGCTTGGTTCGCTCGAAGAACATGCTGTCGGTGCTGATGCAGGTGTTTGTTACCTTCTCTTTGATCAGTGTGTTGTGGGTCATCTACGGTTATTCGCTGGCGTTCACTGAAGGCGGTGCGTTTATCGGCGTTCTCGACAAGCTGTTTTTGAAAGGCATCACCGTAGACTCAGTCGTCGCCACCTTCTCCAAAGGCGTCGTCGTTTCAGAATTTGCCTACGTCGTTTTCCAGGGCGCTTTTGCCGCCATTACCTGCGCACTGATCGTTGGCGCTTTCGCTGAACGCGCGAAGTTCTCAGCGGTTCTCGTGTTCATGGTGATTTGGTTCACTTTCTCGTATCTGCCGATGGCGCATATGGTTTGGTACTGGGCGGGGCCTGACGCGTATATCGATGCCGCTGCGGGTGAAAAAGCAGGTTTAACCGCAGGCTATCTGTTCCAAAAAGGCGCGCTTGACTTTGCCGGCGGTACGGTCGTGCATATCAACGCAGCGATGGCCGGCCTGGTGGGTGCGTTTATGATCGGTAAACGCGTTGGTTATGGTCGTGAATCAATGGCGCCGCATAGTTTGACCTTGACCATGATCGGCGCTTCTTTGCTCTGGTTTGGTTGGTTTGGTTTTAACGCAGGCTCAGCGCTGGAAGCCAGCGGTGGCGCTGCTTTAGCCATGGTCAACACCTGGGTTGCGACGGCTGCGGCTGCTTTATCTTGGATGTTCGCGGAGTGGCTATTCAAAGGCAAACCTTCGATGCTCGGCGCAGCTTCTGGCGCGGTTGCTGGTTTGGTGGCGATTACTCCGGCGGCAGGCTTTGTCGGCGTCATTGGCGGTATCGTGATCGGGTTGTTGGCTGGTGTCGTCTGCCTCTGGGGCGTTAGCGGTCTGAAACGCTTGTTGGGCGCGGACGATACGCTTGATGTCTTTGGCGTGCATGGCGTCGGCGGCATTCTCGGCGCCATCTTGACGGGCGTCTTCGCAGCGCCCTCGCTGGGCGGCACCGGCGTTTATGACTACGTGGCCAACAAGGTAGCCGACTACGACATGATGGCTCAGGTCACTAGCCAACTATGGGCGGTTGGTACGGTCGTGATCTGGTCTGGCCTTGTCGCGCTGATCGCTTACAAAATCGTTGATCTCTTCATCGGCTTGCGTGTGCCAGAAGAAGAAGAGCGCGAAGGGCTCGATATTGCTGCACACGGCGAAACTGCTTACGTGCAATAAATTGAGACCGAGCACGGCAAAATAGGTGCCGCAGCTTTAGCGCAGGAACCACGGGGGAAGCAAGACCCCCAAGTACGATTCCCCGGTTCCAGCCTTAAAGTGCATCATGGCTAACTGATCAATGGGCGCTCTAGTGGCGCCCATTGATTTTTTGTTTTGGGCTTTCTGCTTCAGCTTATTTTCGTGCTTACTTTCGGATTTTCTCGGCAATTTTGAACGCAGCATTGCAGTCAGCTGACGAAGCGATTATCCTGGCGCGCTGCGTTGGCTTGCTAATGTTTAGCTACCCCCGTTTCTGTCTCTCAACACAATCCACAAGGAGCAATACCATGGCCGTTCTCGTTGGCAAATCAGCCCCCGACTTCACTGCAAGCGCCGTTATGGGCAACAACGAAATCAAGGAATACCGTTTCTCAGAAGCAACTAAAGGCAAATATGCAGTGGTTTTTTTCTACCCGCTCGATTTCACTTTCGTTTGCCCGTCAGAACTGATCGCCTTTGACCACCGCTTGGCCGAATTCAAACAACGCGGTGTTGAAGTCATTGGCGTCTCGATTGATTCGCAATTTACGCATCTGGCCTGGAAAAATACGGCCATCGACAAAGGTGGTATCGGCCAAGTGCAATACCCTTTGATCGCTGACATCAAACATGAAATCTGCCGCGCCTACGATGTTGAGTTTGCTGCCGCCGGCGTCGCTTTTCGCGGTTCTTTCTTGATCGACAAAGCGGGTGTTGTTCGCCACCAAGTGGTTAACGACCTGCCCTTAGGGCGCAATATCGACGAAATGTTGCGCATGATCGATGCGCTGCAATTTACTGAAGAGCATGGCGAAGTGTGCCCTGCGGGCTGGAGCAAAGGCAAAGCCGGGATGAAAGCATCTGGCGCAGGCGTGGCCGAATATCTGGCAGAACACGCAAAGAGCCTTTAATACATTGATTTTGTGAGAAATCTGTGCGGAAAATTACCCGCACAGTCTCCCCGCACAGTCGTTTCATTCTGATTGAGGATGGACGCCTAAAACCCCTCAAAGACACTCAAATTGCGCAATGTCGGCATCTTGGCTAGCAGCTGAGACGGCAAAGCAAATCAATCCCTTACCGTACAAGCGCATTTCTTCGTGCCGCAGCAAACGCTCCGCCTCAGCACCCAAAGTGACGAAGGTGCCATTAGCGCTTGCATCGATCAAGACTAATTCTGCCCCACGCCGCTCAATCCTCGCGTGCGCACGCGAGGCACGCTGATCTCGCACAATGAGATGGCAATCGAGCTGCCGCCCAATGTTAAAAACCTCTTGCTCGGGCTCCATCGCGATGATTTTATCGGCGTAGCGCAACAGCAATTTGGGGCGATCCCTACCCACGCCTGAGCGCATTAAATTGCCCGAAACGCTAGCTGTCTTATGCTCGTTAGGCACGTCGGATTTTCGCCAGGGAATCTCGAACAGCCTGAGACCGCCTTGCTGTGTTGAGCTTAGCGAATCGCTCTGCCTGAGGGCAAGCGTGCAGGCTTGCAAGCTTGGCGAAAACAGCGCGCGCGTTTGTTGATCGACCAGAATCTGCCCCGCCGTCGCCAAACGTGCTAGAGAAACAGCACCATCCACGCTGGCGCCAAATAACTCGTCACCTTCGGCACGCCCTTCGTCTTGTTTTAAGCCAACCCGTAAGGCAAGTTTGACCCCCGAAACCGGCGGTAAAGCATCAATCCTTTTCTGAATCTCAATACCAGCCAAAGCCGTTGCTTCGGCGCTATCGAACAAGGCCAGCACTTCGTTATCGACTCTTTTGGCCAAACGACCATGGCAACTTTCAATGACGCGGTGCATGCGTTTGAGGCAACGCTCAACGGCATGGCTCGTCTCGGCTCGACCAATTCTCTCTTGCAAACGTTCGCTGCCCAAAATATCAGCAAAGAGGACTGACAACGTCTGTTGTTCTCTGACCATGCGTTTTAACCTTTTATATTTTCACGCGCAACTGAATGCCCATGCCGCTATCTATGAACCACTGGCAGGGGAAAGGCAGGCAAGCTGGAGAATGCGTCGTGCTCGTATCGTGGTGGCGCACTGAACTGTGCTTGCTGCTCCGTATCAAAGACCAAATCCCCGCCAGCCATTGAGCTAAGTGCCGTGCCAAGACCCAGGTTCTTGAAATCGAATAGACGATGATCAGCAAGATGCGAAGGCACTACATGTTGCAACGCGGAGAAAACAGCTTCGGTTCTGCCCGGAAAACGGGTATCCCAGTCGTGCATCATTTCGCGGATTTTTTGCCGCTGCAGATTGTCTTGCGCGCCGCATAAATTGCACGGAATGATCGGAAATTCCATGGCACGGGCAAAGCGTGCTATGTCGCTTTCAGCGCAATAAGCCAAGGGTCGAATCACCGTATGTGCGCCGTCGTCGGTGAGTAATTTAGGCGGCATCGCTTTTAATCTGCCGCCAAAGAACAAGTTGAGAAAAAGGGTATGCACCATGTCATCGCGGTGATGACCGAGCGCGATTTTATTCGCGCCCAACTCTTTGGCAGTACGGTAAATAATCCCCCGGCGCAAACGCGAACACAGCGAGCAAGTCGTTTTACCCTCGGGAATTTTTTCTTTGACCACCGAGTAGGTGTCTTGCTCAACGATGCGGTACTCAATCCCTAACTGCGCCAAATAATTCGGCAGCACATGTTCAGGAAAACCAGGCTGCTTTTGATCAAGGTTCATCGCGATCAGGCGGAACGCTACCGGCGCTCGGGCGCGCAAAGCGATCAAACTGGACAGTAGGGTATAGGAATCTTTGCCGCCCGAAACGCAGACTAATACGGTATCGCCTTGCTCGATCATGTTGTAGTCATGAATCGCACGACCCACTTGGCCTTCAAGACGCTTCTTCAGACGCAATACGTTACGCGAGGGTTCCACAGGTTTTTCCGTTAAGGCCGAAGCGGCTAAGGCTAAGCTTTGGCCAGGGTTTTTTGAACGCTCGCAGCATGCTCGAGCCAACGTTTGATTCGATTTGCATCGCTAATGCGGGCAAGCTTACCCATAGAATCAAGTAAGACGATGATCATCGGTTTATCGGACAAACGAACCTGCATGACTAAGCAACGACCAGCTTCTTGGATATAACCCGTTTTTGACAGGCCGATATCCCAACTGCCCCCACGCACCAGCTGGTTGGTATTCATAAAATCAGTACTGTGCCCACCGAGATCGACGGTAGCACTGGCGGTTGTCGAGAATTCACGAATCAAGGGGTAGCTGTGTGCGGCCAAAACCATTTTGGCCAAATCACGCGCCGTCGAAACGTTATTGCTGGTCAGCCCGGTCGGGTCTTCGAAGTGCGTATTACGCATCCCGAGCTGACGTGCTTTTTGATTCATCGCCGACAAAAAGGCCGACATGCCACCGGGATAGTGGCGCGCCAACGCGGAAGCAGCACGATTCTCGGAAGACATCAAAGCCAATAATAGGGCGTTCTCACGGCTCAATACGGTACCCACCGCCAAGCGCGAGCGACTGCCTTTAAGGTAGTCAACGTCTTGCTCGCTAATGCTGATTGATTCTTGTAAGGCCGGATGGCTATCGAGTACGACCATCGCGGTCATCAATTTAGTAATCGAGGCAATCGGCACGACAGCATCTGCGTTCTTTTGGTACAAGGCATTTCCACCCTGTTCAAGCACCAAGGCCGAAGCCGATTCAACCGATAATTTATTGGGAACTGCTGCCTCTGCATGCACTTTAGTACGCAGTGCTTTTTTGGTTTTTTTCGTCGCGGGCTTTGCCGCTTGGCGCTTCGGGCGCTTCTTTTGTGCGCTCGGCGCTTTAGCCGCACTCGCCGCACGAACATTCGCTTCGGCGCTAGGGACGGCTTGCGCTGCACTGCTGAGTAGAAGACTGCTAGCGAGCACAGCGGCGAGCAAACAAAGTGTGTTTAGCTTGATACGCATTTTTTTCTCCTGCAAATAGCCATAGGTTCCGCAATTTCAGGGGCTTACTTTAGTTCTTACGGCTTGTTTAGTTCTACATCTAGTTCTACGTCTTTTCCAAGCGTGACTTGAGCGCCTTACTCGAATGATCCTTGCACAGGTCATCAGTGTCGCATGTGTTGCAAAATCCCCTCTAACTCTTCGAGGTCACCAAAGCGGATATGCAAGGTCCCCGCCCCTTTGCGATTCGCACGAATTTCTACCTTGGCACCGAGCAAATCGGCCAATTCATCCTGTAAGCGCAACACGTCTTGATCCACCTTAGGCGGCGCTTTGGCCGCCTGCGTGCTGCCTGCTTTGAGCGAGTGCTGAACCAAGCGCTCAGCCTCACGCACCGAGAGCCCCTTTTGCGCAATCTGTTGCGCTAATTGCACCTGGGCTGCGCCTTCTATCGGCAATAGCGCGCGCGCGTGCCCCATATCAATCGAGCCGCTCATCAGCAAGTCTTGTACGGCGCCAGTGAGTTGGAGCAAACGCAGCAAATTAGAGGTGGCCGAACGCGAGCGACCGACAGCATCGGCTGCTTGCTGGTGCGTCAGCGCAAACTCGTCGACCAGGCGCTGTATTCCTTGCGCTTCTTCAAGCGGGTTAAGGTTTTCACGCTGAATGTTCTCAACCAAGGCCATCGCCAAAGCGACGTCATCAGCAACGTAGCGAATCAAAGTCGGCACTTCGCTTAAGCCGGCCATTTTAGCCGCGCGCCAGCGTCGTTCGCCGGCAATAATTTCGTAGCGATCATCGGCAAGCGGGCGAACCAAGATCGGTTGCATTAAGCCTTGTTTACGAATTGATTCAGCCAAGGTTTCAAGCGAGACAGGATCCATGTGCGTGCGCGGCTGATACTTTCCCGTTTGCAAATTGCTGAGGGGAAGAACACGCTGTTGATCACGCTGCTCGCTTTCGTTCCCGGCCAGCAGCGCGTCCAAACCACGCCCCAATCCTTTTAACTTCATGCCGACGCTCCTTCTATCGCATGCGCTGTACTCGCCCCTGCGGGCGTAAGCTCGCTGGCTTGCCGCGCCAGCATCTCTTGCGCCAGCGCAAGGTAAGCCTGCGCGCCTCTTGCGTTGCGATCAAAACTGAGCAGAGGTTTGCCGTAGGAGGGAGCCTCGGCCAAGCGCACGTTACGCGGAATGACGGTGCGATAAACCTTATCGCCGAAATGGCTTTCCAATTCGGCGGAGACTTGTTGTGTGAGGGTAGAACGGGGATCAACCATGGTGCGCAGTAGTCCTTCTATAACCAAACGTGAATTGAGATGGGCACGTATTTTTTTCAGCGTGGCAACAAGATCGCTCAAACCTTCCAAGGCGTAGTACTCACACTGCATGGGAATCATCACGCAGGCAGCAGCAACCAGGCCGTTGACGGTCAACATATTGAGCGCTGGCGGGCAATCAATCAGGATGAAGTCGTAATCGTCCAAGACGCTCTGCAGCGCATCGCGTAGGCGATATTCACGCTGTTTCATTTCGATCAGCTCAACCTCAGCCCCCGCTAACTCACGATTAGACGGCAAAATATCGAAGCCAAACTCTGTTTTAATGCGCGCCTCAAGCAGTGTCGAGCGACCAATCAGCACCTGATAAACACTAGGCAAAGCGGTGTGCTTGAGTACGCCACAGCCGGTCGTGGCATTGCCTTGTGGATCGAGATCGATCATCAGCACACGCTGACCCAGAGCGACCAGGCTGGCCGAAAGATTGACCGCCGTCGTCGTTTTCCCGACGCCGCCTTTCTGGTTAGTCACTGCCAAAATTTTTGCCATGGGCTATTCCTTCAAGGCGTTTAAGGGGTAGCGCGGCCATGGCGCAGGACGACCAGATGACGCTCGGCATCCAGTCCAGGCACAACCAGGCGATGCACCACGTCCACGGTTGCTATAGCTTGCTGCGCCAGAGCATCCAGCTCCTCCTGCGGCCAAGCACCTTTCATCGCCAACCAACGGCCATCGGCTTGCAACAAGGTTTGCGACAAGCTCACAAACTCAAATAGAGAAGAAAAAGCGCGCGCGACAATCGCACTAAATAGCACCGATTTCGGATATTGCTCAACACGGCCGCAATGCACCACCACATTGCCCAAACCCAACTCAATGCTCGCCTGCTGTAAGAAAGCGGTTTTCTTGGAATTGCTGTCAAGCAAGGTAAACATCCAATCGGGCCGGGCAATCGCCAAGGGAATCCCCGGAAAGCCACCCCCGCTACCGACGTCCAATAGATGAAATAAATGCCCGTTCTGCGCAGGCTGTTCACATAGCTGATCAGCCTGCTTTATTAACTGCGGCAGGATAGACAAGGAATCGAGCAAATGGTGGCTGAGCATCTGCTGCTCGCTGCGCAAAGCCGTCAGGTTGTAGGTTTTGTTCCACTTACACAGCAGCGCGGTGTACGCCAAGAGCTGTTGCTGCGCACCAGGCGGCAGATCCAAGCCGAGTGCGCGCAAGCCCTCAGCCAGCTGTTGTTCAATCGGCTGCACGCGCTCCATTTACAAGCGACTCGTGCGCTGCGGCGCCGATTCATTCGTCTCACACAAATCAGCTTCAGCGCCCAAGGTGCCGCGTTTGAGGTAGACCAGCAACATGGAAATAGCAGCCGGCGTCATGCCCTGAATGCGCGAGGCCTGACCAATAGTTTGCGGACGATGCTGAAGCAATTTTTGCTGCACCTCGGCAGATAAACCGCCGACGTTCTTAAAGTCAAAATGAGCCGGCAAAGGGGTTTCTTCATGCGCCAAATTTTTGTGCACTTCTTCTTGCTGACGTTCGATATACCCTTGGTATTTCGCCTGAATGTCGAGTTGCTCTATCCATTGCGGCTCGCTTAGGCCATGCGACTGAGCCGACCCGTCCGGCAAGAGATCCTCGGCGCGCTCGGGCATCAGCTCTAGCAAATCTTGATAACGCACATCGGGTCGGCGCAGCAAATCGTACAGGTTGTGTTCATGCTCAATCGCTTTGCCCAGTACGCGTAACACCGTCTCCGGCGCAACGCTACCCGGACGCACCCAGCTTGAACGCAAGCGCTCCTGTTCACGCGCAATTGCCTCTCGTTTCGCGCAAAAAGCAGCCCACCGAGTGTCATCAACCAAACCCAGACGACGCCCATGTTCAGTCAAGCGTAGATCGGCATTATCTTCACGTAAGGACAAACGATATTCGGCACGGCTGGTGAACATACGATACGGCTCGGAAACCCCGCGTGTGATCAGATCATCGACCAACACGCCGAGGTAAGCTTCGTCACGACGGGGCGCCCAAGCCGCTTTACCTTGCGTCTGCAAAGCCGCGTTCACGCCCGCCAACAAGCCCTGCGCCGCAGCCTCTTCGTAGCCCGTGGTGCCGTTGATTTGGCCGGCGAAAAAGAGACCGTTAATGTCTTTAGTTTCAAGGCTGGAACGTAGTGAGCGCGGATCGAAGTAGTCGTATTCGATCGCGTAGCCAGGGCGCAAAATATGCGCATTTTCTAGCCCGCGAATCGAGCGCACCAAGGCCAGCTCGCGCGCTCGGCAGTGGAGCTCGCGAAGGATTGGCGGTCGGATCGCATCCTGCGCCGGCTCGAAGCGATGCTCGCGGTGGCCGATCGCAGCGCGTCGTTCATCATCACGGGCACCGGG
>JAZKFR010000108.1:20396-20759 GCA_040386295.1 Pseudomonadota bacterium
ATCGAGCGCACCAAGGCCAGCTGCACGTCGAAGGGCAAGCTAGTAGAAATCCCGTTTGGGTAAATCTCGTGCGTATTGAGCCCTTCTGGCTCAAGAAAAACATTGTGACTGTCTTTGCTAGCAAAACGATGGATTTTATCTTCAATCGACGGACAGTAACGCGGCCCTACCCCCTCGATCACCCCCGAATACATAGGCGAACGATCCAGGTTGGCACGAATAAAATCATGTGTTTGTGCGTTAGTTTGTGTGATCCAGCACGGTATCTGTTGCGGATGTTGGCTCGCCTCACCGAGAAAAGAAAACACCGGCAAAGGCTGATCAGAGTGCTGTGCCTGCAAAACAGAAAAATCGATTGTCTTC
>JAZKFR010000109.1:0-4975 GCA_040386295.1 Pseudomonadota bacterium
CGGATGCTGACCGCATCAGACAGCGTGATCACCAGCATGGCGGCGCGGGCGATGTGCGCTTGAATCAAGACATCGGGCGTGGCGGCGTCGCCGGCAACCGCCGCATCACCGGCTTGGCGTAGCGCGTCGACGTGTGCGCGGTTTCGCTCGACGACTACATAAGCGACGTGCTCTGCGCGCAGCAGAGCGCATAGACGTTGACCGACAGCGCCATAGCCGACCACCACGATTTGTCCGCTCAAATGTCCTGGATCGGTACTCATCGGCAGTTGCGCCAAGGGATCATCGCGTTGTTCAAAGCGCCTAGCCCAATGTGACCAACGCGAGCGCTGCAAAATCCAGCGCCGCAAAGGTTCGACCAGCGCAAATACGGCGCCATTGAGCGCGATCGACAACAGCGCCCCGGCCAACACCAAGCTTTGTCCCTCCGCCGGCAGCAGTTTGAGGCTGACGCCTAAGCCGGCCAAGATGAACGAGAATTCGCCGATTTGCGCCAGGCTCGCACCAACGGTTAAGGCAGTGCTCAGCGGGTACTTGAAACCGAGCACCAACACCATCGCCGCCAAGGTTTTGCCCAGCAAAATAATCGCCAGCACGGCGAGCAATTTGAGCGGCTCAGTCCACAGCACGCTGGGGTCAAACAGCATGCCGACCGAGACAAAAAACAGCACGGCAAAGGCATCACGTAAGGGCAAGGATTCAGCCGCCGCGCGATGGCTGAATTCGGATTCGCGCAGCATCATGCCGGCAAAAAAAGCCCCGAGCGCGAACGACACCTCAAACAGTTTGGCAGCACCAAACGCCACGCCAACGGCCACTGCAATGATGCTCAAGGTGAACAATTCTTGTGAGCCGGTGCGCGCTACCCACCACAGCAACTTGGGTAAGAGCCGCCGTCCGACCAACAACATCAGCGCGATAAACGCCGTGACTTTGGCCAGGGTGAGCGCAACCGTACCCCAGAGTGCGCTGTGTGCCGCGACCCCTAGCGGCGCGCTGCTGGAGGCTGATAACACGCCGGCCAGGGGCGGCAGCAACACCAGCACCAAGACCATCACCAAGTCTTCGACGATCAACCAGCCGACAGCGATCTGCCCATTGATCGAACCGAGCAAGCCACGTGCTTCGAGCGCGCGCAGCAGCACTACCGTGCTCGCTACCGATAAACACAGGCCGAAGACCAGCGCACCGCCGAGGCTCCAGCCCCACAGGGTGGCCGTGCCCATGCCGAGCAATACCGCGACGAGAATTTGTACCAAGGCACCGGGCACGGCGATGCGTTTGACTGCCAGCAAATCGCCCAAGGAAAAATGTAAGCCAACGCCAAACATCAGCAGCATCACGCCGATTTCCGCCAGTTGCCCGGCCAAGCCCACATCCGCCACAAAGCCCGGCGTCGCCGGCCCAATCAACACCCCGGCGAACAGATAGCCGACTAGCGGCGGCATACGCAGCTGCACGGCGATAAAACCAAACAGCATCGCTAGACCAAAACCGGCGGCGATCGTGGCAATCAGGCTAACGTCATGGGGCATAGGGGCTTTCGGCGGTAGAGATGCGGATGATGCGTGTGGCTGTGTCACTCATCTAGTTTTTGAGCGTGCGCGAACAAAGGCGTTAGTAAATTTAATTTTTCTTTAACTTCTTGCGGAATCGTATCTGGGTCTACGTAAGCGATCAGCTGATGCAATTCCCCCTTTTTTAAGAGCATGGGACGTTGTAGTACCTTCCCTAATCGGCGAAAAAATTCTTCGGCGAATGTGCTGAGTTTGCGTTGCGCTGTTTTACTTTCCCACACCAAATTTGCGGTTTTGGGTTCGGCTGCTTGCCAGAGGATGAAGTCGGCGTGTATGCCATCAAAAACGAGCTCTAACACCAACTCGTTCAGTGTTGCTTCGATGCTGGCTTGACTTTCTTGTGCGAACAAATCCTCAACCGGTTCGCGGCTTGCCGCATAGCGGCGCAACAAATCTGGCGTAATGAAGTAGTTCTCGACTTCGTAACGCGTCCAGTAGCTTACGGTGAGCGGTGGCTCAATTTTGCTGGACTGGTTTTTTTTATCGCTGTCCAAAATTGCCAAGCCTTTAAGGGCAGGTAGCAGTTTGCGCAAGCCATCAAAATGCTTTTTAGGCAGGAGGCCGAATCCGCCCTCGGCTTTTTCAAGAGAGGTATCACTGTTCTGGCTGGCGTAATTGTCTTGCACGTAAAACGAGTTGATCCGTTCATCCCAGATTTTGCTGACTGGATGCCCTAACCGGTCAGCCAGAGCACGTAGGATGTCGATGTCTGTACTACCTTCCACATACAGCACATAGCCACGTTCGCGCGCTTTGACATAGTGCTCTGCACCAAAATATTCAAGGCTATTGCGAATTCCGGTCTTTGTCGCCAAGTTGTCGGCCTTGCCATCAAGTAACAACGTGAGGTTTTTATCCAGTGCCTCGTTCAGCAGCACTTCTGAGTGGGTCACAATCACCACCTGCGAACCGTTCTCATTGGCAATGTCACGCAGCAAGGTGTACACCTGTTTTTGCCGCAAAATTTCGAGGTGCGCATCCGGTTCGTCGACGAGCAAGACGCTGCCTTTGTGCGAATACAGATAAGCAAAAATCAACAACATTTGCTGAAAGCCCCGTCCAGACGACGATAAATCCAGCTGCTCTTTGACTCCGGGTTGGCGATATTGCAATTCAATCTTGCCGCGTGTGGTTTCCTCGGGGGTTGATAATTCAATTTGAAACAAGCGTTGCATCAACTTTTGTACGGCTTCCCAGTCTTGCTTAGATTGACGCAACACCATCAGACACAGGTTGCGCAGCACTTGCGCGGTTTGTCCTTGCCCTAATAATTCATCAATGAATCCGGGTTGCAACAAAGGTTCTTCGGTCTGCAGACCCGACATCGGGTAAAGCAATTCGACCTTGCACGTGGCGGCATAACGCATGAAATCCAAATTGCCGGCAATCGCCATGTCAGGTGTGCAATACACCAATTCGTTACCTTGGTTGCGAAAGCTCATTTGTAATGCCACGACTTGCCCTTGGTAGGCAACGCCGACCGTAATCAATAGGGGAATGTCTTGATTGCCAGTACGCACGTGCGTGTTGTGCCAGAAAAATCGAGTACGTTGCACCGGCACCGCCACGATGTTGAGTCGGTTGAGTGATGTAGAGGTTCTTTTTTTGGCTGAGGAGTCTTTGCGCGTGTCGTACCAAGTTTTGACGGCTTGCGACCACAGCGCCAAGGCTTGAATCGCGCTGGTTTTGCCACAATTGTTTGGGCCAATCAACACAGCAGGATGATCTAACTCAATGCGCTGTTTTTCGCCAAAGCGTTTGAAGTTTTCAATTTCAAGGTAGTGCAGCAGACGCATGGTGCGGGTCTCCGGTAGGGTGAGTGCATTGGCAAGGCTGTGCCTGTTGGGTTGCGGCATTAGCTTGCGTGGCAAGCGCCTAACTTAGGCTTGGCACGGTGCAGCACTGTTCGTCTAGTCACAACGACGAATCTTGTGGCTATGCAAAATCTTAAGCTGCAATCATGTTTGCGCTGATGCGCAAGCACGAGGCTTATAGCGGATTAGCTCCGATTGTCGATTCTAACAAGCTGCTCTCTATAAAAGCCGTTGTCAGCCGGAAACGCCGAAAATTCCGTCAGGTCGTTTTGGCGTAACGGAAGCGTCACGAGACGAAAAGTCGGACATCAAGGACACAGCCATAATTTTTTCGCGATGCCATCAATGACCTTTTTGAACGTGAAGTACACAGGGTATGACTTGATCAGTTCATTCAGATCGTTGTCGATGCCAGAAAGCACGGCAGCATAAGCAGATGCAGAGCCCATGTATTGAGTCAAACGGTTCTTCAAAATTAAGTGAACCTTCGGAACGGCTGGCCGGCCCGATTCATTTGGCGGGCAAACGTGTATTGCTCATACCCTTGGGAAGGAAGCTTAAGCCGATAAATCAGAGAGAACGCATTCTGGATCGCACGGCGTGACGAATCATCATCTATGAACCAGCAGACGGCGGACACGTTACCGTTCGCCTCGACGGCGAAAGCCTTTGGCTGACCCAAGAACAAATCGCCGACTTGTTCAAAAGAGAACGGTCTTTGATTACCAAGCATTTACGCAACATCTTCCGAGATGGTGAGCTGGTTGAAGCAAGCAATGTGCAAAATTTGCACATTGCCGGTTTTTTTAGAGCCTGATTTGTTTCATTCTGAGCGCGGCGCGGATCCCTCTTTCTCGCCCTCAATTCGCCTTCCCCGACAGTAGGAAGCGCGCTGGGTCTAGGGCGGCGCAGAGTTCTTTTTCTACCGGTAGGGGTTCGCCACAGATCATGCTGGCGAGGAGTTCTCCGGCGAAGGCAGACCAGACCAGGCCGCGTGCGCCGAAGGCGTTCGTGATGTAGAGGCCGGGCAGTCTGGGAATTTTGGCTAAGGCGGGTATTGGGCGTTTAGGGTCGAGTGCATTGAGGTCGGCGATTTGCCCGATCATCGGCAGTCGGTCCGGCGCAATCGGGCGGATGCCGACACGGCCAGGGTTTTCGCTGTGCTGTGTCGCCGCTGCTGCTTGGCAGGCTTCAGCTAACTCGTCCGCCTTGAGATAAGCCGGCAGACAGCAATTGAGTTTGTGCAGATTGTCCACGTGTTCGGCTTCGCGCCAGCTTGTGTCTGCGTCGTCCATGACAAAACTGGCGCCGCTAGAGCGCACGCCGTTAATGGCGGGCGTAACGTAGCCGAGACGGCTGACGACGACCTGCGGTGCGCTGTCCGGTGCTGCGTTTAGATGGGCAACCTGGCCGCGCGCGGCGTGCAGGGCTAAGTGCGCGCTGGGGGCGAAGCTGCGTGCAGCGACGGCGTTGGCCAGAATCAAGACCGGCGCAGTGGCGATCAGTTCTCCTGTGGCGGCGTACACGCGCCAGCCTGTTTTGCTGTTTTCTTAGATCGTGGAGGTTTTACTGTCTTCTTTGCTG
>JAZKFR010000110.1:0-3584 GCA_040386295.1 Pseudomonadota bacterium
CGCCGGGCGATGAAGGTGCGCGCGGATTGGTAGAGGGTGTTGATTAGGGGGGAGAGGCGAGGATCTTTGCAGGTAAATTCAATACCGTGCGTAAATGAATTTTTAAAAAATTCGTTCTCGAGAATTGTTGAGAAAAGACTGTTCCAGATAGATTCTTTTGTTTCTTTAGGCACAAATTTGCCGTACAAAAATAATAGTGCTGCAGCAACACCCGTGGCGGTCAAAAAGGCGGGGTTCGTTTCAAGCGCGAGCACGCCGAAACTTGCGAGAACCGAAGCTGTTGAACTAAATACCTGAGCGACATCTTCTCCAGTCGCGGTGCCATTTTGCAGTTTCGCAGCTAAATCTGTGACGCGTGTTGTCCAACTGACTTCGCCAAGTAAATACGTTGCGATCGCAGCAGGCAATACTCCGCCGCCTGGTGCAAATCTGGCAATTTGCGTCGCTACAAATTGAGCCGCACCTGCTGCGGATTCTATATTTGATAACGTATCGGACATTTCATTCTCCAAAAATAAGGCTGAAAAGGCACATTACGCCGCCAAGTATTGCCAAGGCAGCAGATACTACGTAACAAAGAAATGAGTGGTAAGCAGCGCGCTGCTCAAGTGTTGGCTCTCGTCCTTCTGTTTTTTCTTTTCTGTACATTGCCAAGTTGTTAAAAAACCCTTGAAAACCACTAAGTGGGCCGCCGATAAAGATAGCTGCTGCAATGCCTAGCAACATTAACCCAGCCTGTTTGACCGACATTTCACACTCCTCAGCGTTGAATTAGAAAAAACAGCGACACCCATAAAGCCAGATAGCAAGCAAACCGCCCTGTACTGACAGAGTAAGATTTCTGATGCCTGTTCTGAGGTGATGTCGAATTTGTCACAGTGTTTCTCACGCCATATTTCTTCATCTTCACTCTTCAATGGGCTGTTCAAATTAGTTTAGGTATTAGAAAAAACGTGCCGATGCCACAAAGCGGCGCAGTTTACAAGAACTCGAGAAAGTTTGTAATTGCGGTGTAACTTTTTAAGTGTTTATTGATCGCCTTAAGCGCTCTTACGCACACGTGTTTGGTTCAAACATGCTTCAAGCCCACTCACGCCACTGCTGCTCATTAACCGCATTCCCCTTGTTGCGCCAGGGCTCAACCCTGACCGGATCACTCGCCTGCTTAGCAGCGAACAGAGCCTCCAGCCCAGCAAAATTCAAACTGATGGACAGCTTTGCTAAATGTTTAATTCTACGATATTCGTAAAGACGAAACAAGCGAACTCTACGATATTCGTTAGATGGTCAAACCCTCTAAATCATCTTCTTCAGTTTTCGGCAAACGGCTCCGCGAAGCGCGTCTTATGTCAGAGCTGCCGCAAGATCGTTTAGGGGTTTTGGCAGGTTTGGACGAAGGTAGCGCTAGCGCGCGCATCAGTCGTTACGAAGGCGGGGTTCACGAGCCGCCGTTTTCTTTTGCAGAGCAATTGGCCAAGGTATTGAACGTGCCTGTTGCTTATTTCTTCGCTAAGAACGATCAGTTAGCCTCATTGATTCTCTCCTTCCACCAGCTGCCTAAACCTGCCAAACAAGAGTTGTTGTCATACCTGGAATCATTAAAGTAGCCAAAGCTTTCTGTTATGCCGCAGCTTGCCAGTCCGCATCATTTGCAACGTATTCATCACTGCTCCGCTCGGCTCCCGTAATCCAGTGCTCAGGTTTGACCTGCCCATTCCAGCCGCCAGCATCAAGTTGTTTCCCTCTGTTTCTGAAAAGCCAAATTCAAGCTGGTCGTACCGTCGTCCTTCAAATCACGCCCGAGATCGGCAATTTGATTCCCGTTCGCAAGCGTTTGGCTATTCGGCGTCTTTTGCGTGAACAGCGCCGTGATGTGCTGATCGGCCAGGCTGAGCAACTCCTCGCATTGGCTGAGGCCGTCCTGATTCCCATCAAGTTTATGAGTATTTTTAGCGTTCCTAGTGAGAAAGACCAAGGAAAATAAGCGTATGCCTATTTAGCTGAGCAATCTTTGCAAGCCAGATAGGCAGCTTTTGCCCTTCCATCCATAAGGAACCCTAATCATGCGAGCAAATACTGTACTAGCCTTATTCGATCATCCACAAACCGAACAGAAGCCACTCGATCTTCTCGTGGGCGCGACGACAAAAAAGCACCTGGAGGCTGTTCAGAACACGCGGAAATTCTCGAACCACAGAAACAGAACGATTGAAAAGCGGGTCTTTAGCTACTCTTTTGACGTCTATCTCAAAGACTCAAACGCGTATGGGAACGTCTATTTCGCGCGCTATTTTGAATGGCAGGGCATGTGCCGTGAGCGTTGGTTTCATCGATGTATTGCCGAGGACATGCTGCAATCGCAGGGAGAGCTTCTTACCAAATCTGCTAGTCAGGAATACTTTCATGGGACGTACCCATTCCAGAGTGTTAGTTGCTATTTGACGACTTTCGGCGTGCGGCGATGTGCACTGTCTCTGCAGTTCGATTTTTTTGCAGCGGGTGAATTGGTTTCAACTGGGCTTCAGGAGGTAGTCTTTTCAAAAGACAAAAAAATCATTCCATTTCCTGATGCGCTCGTCTGCAAAGTTAAAACGCACAGCCGTGACTAAATGCTGTTTGACAGCCATTGCTCAGCTAACCGGGGGAACAATGACTGGAAACTCCAATGTGAACGTTGTGTATTCACCAAGCACTGAATCGCATGATATTCGGCCATCAAACGATTTCATTACGCGCTGGCAAAACGCCAGACCAAAACCATTGCCAGCAGATTTTTTGGTAGTGAAAAACATGTCAAATATGCGCGGAATCGCCTCAGGTGCAATGCCTGTTGAGGTGTCGGTAACGTGTAGACGATTGTATGTAGCGCCTCGTTCAAAAGACAGCGTGATTGAGCCATGACCTGCTTTTGAAATTGCGTACAAAGCGTTTTTGATCAGATTGAACAGAGCGAACGTGAGCAAGGTGTCTGAGCCATAGAAATCAAAATCCTCTTGTTTTGAGATGGTGGTGTCGGCACGTTCTTGCTTTGAAAACGGATAGCGTCTTAATACATCGGTAACACACGCTGAGATCGAGTGGTTCTTGAACTCGCTTTTGTCGAGTTGATCCATCGAGACAGAGGCCAACATTGTGCCGATCAGCAGGTTCGATTTAGCGACATCCTGAGAGATGTCGCCCGCCACTTCTGACAAACATTCGAGCACGTCAGGGCTGATGTTTGCTGGGTATAAACCGTGTTTGACGGCTAATTGATAGCCTTGATATAAGTCGTCCCAATAAACTCCCGAGAACTCTGCTTGCATCAGAATCGTTCCTAAGGTGTTACGAATCTCGTGCGCAATACTGCCAGCTACCGCCATGGGGTCCATGATGTTGTACCGAATAATCGCAACGGCCAGCATTCCTAGACTGATGCCGACGAACAAAAAACCTGGTGGATAAAATTCAATACCGTAATTGCAAAGATAATCAATCGCTGCGAAGAAATAGACGATCACACCGGCGATGCGGAGATTTAAAATTGCTCGCTTGGGTGTGTTAGGTGAGAGGCTATTCCTTCTTTGGTAGGCGACGTACAAACC
>JAZKFR010000110.1:3594-4316 GCA_040386295.1 Pseudomonadota bacterium
CGCGAAACAACTAAACAGGTTTGTAATATATGAATGGGGTGAAGTGTTCCTGCTTTCGGGTAGTAACCAAAAGCGTATTGATAATACCCATCAATCAAACTGTCAGAGCTGAATAGGACGATCCCGAGGAGCGCGGCAAAACCGTACGAGGCATAAACGTAGCGTCTTTCTGATGGTTTTTCTGAGATCTCGATCAAGAATCCGTAGAGGCTGGTTGGCAGAAAAAGAATCAGCAGATAGCCAAATTTTATAAGGTACAGAGCGGTCTCTGGGTCGTGCACTTGGAATAAAACAGCCCATGTGATTTGCCAACAAAATGTGGTGAGGCATAAAACGATGAAATTGGTGCTGATACGCGTAAGGCCGTTCTCAGCGAAGATGTAGAGGCCGTAAGCCAGAAACAAGACGGCAACAAAGCTGGGCAGAAGTGAATACATTGGACAACCTTTATGGCACGAATGGTTGAACTCTAAAGTATCGGATGAGTTAAAGACAGTGAGCTGCTACGGGGGCGGGTGGCCTGTGTGACGCCATGTAATCGCTGCCAGCGCTACCAGAACTCTTGGCGACGTTTTAAGCGCTCGCGTTTGGTTCAACTTGGTTCAAGCACGCTTACACCACTGTTGCTCATTAGCCGCGTTCCCATTGTTGCGCCAAAGCTCAACCCTGACCGGATCACTCGCCCACTTAGCCGCAAACAGCGCCTCCATCCCCGCAAAATC
>JAZKFR010000111.1:0-8939 GCA_040386295.1 Pseudomonadota bacterium
GCGCGTAGTCGCTTGTGCAGAGGTCTTTACTCGCCAAGGCTTAGAAGGAATAGCCGCTGGTAGAAGCGCCTAGCTGAGTCACCTCGTGTGCACTAGAAATTTAACTTGGCCTTAATGCCGTGGGGTTTGCTAGCCAACTGGCGCCATGGCAGCACGCAAAAGCGCTTGGGTCGCTGCATCCCTTGCCAGATCGAGCGGGGTTTTTCCATTCTGGTTAGGCGCCAAGGGATTGGCACCTGCTGCTATCAGTGCGCCAACTAGCGTTTTTAATCCATTGGCAAGCGTTGTGCTAAGGCTGTCATCGGCTAACAGGTCGTTGATTTCTTGGCGCTCTTCGTCGGGAATGCTCGCCTCGTTTTCAACCCCCATAAAAATGCGCTCAAGCCAGCGAGAATCACGCTGTACGGCGAGGTGTAGGAGGCTATCGCCGGCGTTATTGGCTGCGTTGACATTTGCGCCGATCTTGATCAGCTCAATCGCTAACGTGGTGCTTGTTTGGATTGCACGTGTGGCTATTACGCTCAGCTCAAGCGCTTGGTCTTGATCTTCATTCTCAAGGTGATACGAGTTTCCTAGCGTTGTGAACGCCAAGTGCGATGGCGTGTCACCTTGATGGTTTTTTGCGTTGATATCTGCACCTGCGTCTACAAGCGGCGTCAATACCCCCAGCGCATTTTCCTTAACGGCTAGATGCAACGGTGTATTGCCAGCGCGATCTGCTCTGTTGCGTTCAGCACCGTTTTCAATCAGCACGGCCAGCAACTCGAATGGCGAGTTTGCCTGAATAGCCATATGCAGTGGCGTATAGCCTTCTTCAGGGGTTTGCGCGTTAACTTGGGCACCCGCCTTGATCAGTCTGTCGATGCTCGGGATATCGAGGCTTTGTAGCGCGGCGTGCAGTACACACTGGTTGTTTGGGTTTGTTGGATCAGGATTGAGCCGAATCAATGTCTCGGCCATGGCGAGTTCTTTAGCGCCTATGGCTTTTGTCAACAGGGTCTGCCCTCGCGTTGGGTCGACCCAGTCTAGTTCTGCGGGCGTTGGTGCGAAAGCGCGCACACCCTCAACCCAGTTATTGGCCACCAAGGTGGCTAACGTGGTTTGCCGAATGGCTGCCGGCATTTTCGGTGCGACCAAGCGAACAAACGTCGGGTTTTGCGCTTCACACAATAATTTGCAACAGTCTTGCCAGTCTGCCGCGGGTAGTTTTCGAGCGACGTTGAGCCCTGCACCATACATTGCAAAAATCTCTTCGTGCTGCGGGTGACTCAGCAGCGTCACTAAGCGTTCTGGCAAAAGTTTAATACGGTCTTGTGGACTAATTTTTTGCCAGGCGCTATACGGTGCGCCGTAGATAATCAGTTGCTCAATAGGAATTTGTGTGTTTGGATTGTTCGAGGTCAGCTCAAAAAAGAAATCCGTAAAGCGATCAACTTGGCGGTATTTTTGTTCTTGCGCTAGCACGCGCGCAACGCGCTGGCGGGTATCTGGCGCAACCGTCGTATCGTTGGTGAATGCGCCGCTTAGCCAACGTGGTGGGTTTTGCGTGTCGCGGCGCAGCGCTTGCATACAGCTCATCAAAATCGTCCAGCTACCCCCCTTATAGTCCAGCGCTAACAGCAGATTTAACGCCCACATCGGTGGCGTGTCTTGCCGTAACGCGGCCAGCAACTTTTCTTGACCTTCGGGCGTAAAGACATCGGCATAAGCGAGGGGCTCGCTAGCGCCCTGCGCGCCACGGGTATGGGTGGTCTGGGCTGCCGTTGGGTCATACAGACCGATCGTGGCTAAACGTTCTTGCGTTGCGGCAGGCGTAGCGCGCAGCACAGCACCGGCATAAACATGGGCGTGGTAGTTTGGCGCTGTTTGCACCAGGCCTTGGTCAGTTAAACCATTACCGGTGCGCTGTTCTGCCGTGCCGGGGCACAGCGGATGCTTAAGAATTGCGCTCATCTCCGGGGTGTCATCGCTCAGATTGGCTTGCGTCGCTGCGCTATGCACGGCGTCTGCAAAACCCTCGTATGCCGTGTTGAGCCACTCGTGCAAGGCTTGTTGTGCGGCCTTAGGGATGTCGTGCAGCGCTTGATAAACCTGCGGCGCTAATAAAAAAGCCAAGCCATAGCCGCACATGCTTTCGAGGTGTTCGGGCGGCATGCCCAGCGCGGCTTGCAAGGCGTCGGGTAAGTGCGCCTCATTGCCTTCTGGGCACCACGCGGTGCTGCGGTGTTCGGCGATGAAAACATTGACCCAGTCGGATAAAGAAAAATACTGACGTAGGCGGTCTTCGGCGGTGTTGGCTTGCGGTAGCTTACTCAGCGCCGTGTGGATGTCGCTTTCGCTGCCGCCAGGACACACCAAAGCATGGCGCCCGGGGTAGTCCGCCAAAGCTCGGCACACCTTGTCGGCTTGACCCTTGGCCAACGCGCTATGGAGCTGCTGAGCGTAGTGACACAGGGCATTCAATAGTGCGGGTAAATTTTGCCGATAGTCGTGATGGGCAAAGCAGAAACCCGCCAAATTCTGCTGCACTGCACCGTCCACGGCAAGGCGCGCACGTAAGGCAGCATCAGCCTGTGCCTCGGTCGCTAGGGTGTGTAGGCACGCGAGTAAGGGGGCAAGTGCGTTGGTGAAGGCTTGGGTTTGTTCTGTGGTCGGTGGCGTATTGGGTGATAAGGCCGGACACACGGCTTGCCACTGATCTGGCGTGCTGGCTAGCACCGGATAGGCTGTCAGCGCTGCGCTTGAAGCAAACGCCGCAGCGGCCTGCCGCTGGGCGCTGGCGCAGGCTAAGACTTGCGCGAGGGTGAGTGGCGGCAGATTGAGCTGTTCGGTAAAAGATCGCGGTTTGGATAGATAGAGGGCGCGGCAAGTGATCTCGTTGATGTCTTGTGGCGTTAGTGCCGGCGTGGTTTGCAGGGAGGTTTGCGCAGCGGCAATCTGATCCGGTGTTGTCTCATCATCGATGAACGTGGCACACGCCGTGAGGCGCGCATCAACCTGCGCGAGCAACTGCCTCAGCTCGGGTTGATGCGCATCATGCAAATCCCCGCCAACCCGCAGCCGTTCTAGCGCCGTCCCGATATATGTGCTGTCCGCCTCGCTAAACCCCCATTGCACCAGCACGGCAGCGCTTCTTTGGTCGGGCGGGGTATTGAGTAGCGTGCTTGCTTGCGCATTGAGTTGTGCACCTAACTCGGCGGCTGGGTCAGCAGCGCACATGGTGACGCCATTTGATGAGGTTGCAGCTTGTGAGAGCGTAGGAGGCATAAAAAAGGCTCTGAGTTGTGCTGGATGCGCAATAGAAAAACCAGGCGCTACCGAAGCGGGTGTGACTGAATGCTGCAGCACAACTGTAGCGCGCCTCAAATACCACTCTGCAACCAGTCTGCACAAGGGACATACAGGGTCGTAGCTTAGGCGCGCAGTCGATTGTGCACAACGCTTACTTATGAGTGGTTTTTTAGCGCAGAAAGTTCCAAATAGACACGAGCATTGTGTCTATACCCCTGTGTTTTGCGCGCACCTGTTGAGGCGCGCAGACTGCGATCTGCAGTCTGCAATCTGTTATGCAGCGCGCTCAAAAGATCAGATTAGCGCGCGTTCTTGTCCTCAAGACGTCTCAGTCATCGCGCAACAGCTCGCCCAGCGCAATCTGATGCCCGGCAACTCGGACAAACTGAGCGTCGGCATTCAGGCGTTCAACGCTGTCGGGCAAGCGATTCAGTAGGGCTTCGAGCGCGCCGGCGGTGCGCTCGCGCAGCCGCAATTCCAGCCAGCGCCCGCTCAGCAAAAAAAGACAAACATGGTCAGCGAATCGAAATACACCGCTTGGCCAAATACGCCGTGCGGGTCAAAGCTGCCCAGACTGCTGACGACAAAGGTCAGCAACATGCCCAAGGCAACGGGTAAGTCCATGCTGATACGCGCGTGGCTTAAATCACGCCAAGCATTTTTGAAAAACGGCGTGCACGAGAACAACAGCAGCGGCAGGCTGAGCAGCCAAGACGCCCAGCGCATCAGGTTTTCGGCTTCGGCGCTGAGGTCGCCGGGGGCGGCGGTATAGGCGGGATAGGCGGTATAGGCGGTATAGGCCGGATAGGCGTACATCACACCTGCATCATGCATAGCCCAGCGACCAAGCAACGCCACAGCGCCTGACGGCTTTCTAGCCGCCGCCGTTCTTTGGCCAGCACATCGTTGGCCGGGACGGCGTGATAGCCGAGCGTCTCGATGGTCTGCATCCAGGTTGAGGGACTGAGCTGTGCCGCCGACCAGAGCAATTGTGCGCGGTGACTGGCGGCGCCGACGCGCACCGCAACCATCCCGGGAATCCGCCGTAAGCGCTCTTCAATCGTGATGGCACAAGCGGCGCAGTGCATGCCGTCGATGATGATGCTCGCTTCGCACAGCGTGGGATCAGCGCGGTTCGGTCGGCTAAACGCCTGCCAGAGCTCTGGGTCGTCGAGCCAAGTCAGCGCGGTGCGGCGTGTGGGTGCGCGCTTGGCGTGTGGCGTGGACGGGATCGCTAGAGGGGGGTTGGGTATCATCGCGGCAGTATGCGCTGCGGCTGCTTGGGCAGGCTTGATCTGGGTCAAGCACAGGCTGAGGGTGCGCCCCTCCCTTTGCTCAAGGCGGCGTGTAGGTGTGCCTTTATGCGCTAGGGCACACCTGCCGTCTAGGCGGAGATAAGCCGTTAAAACGGTTTGACGATGACTAAAAAAACAATCGCTAGCAGCAGTACTACGGGGGCTTCGTTAAACCAGCGGTACCAGATATGGCTACGCGTATTTTTTCCTTGTTTGAAGTTGCTTAAAATTTTTCGGCAGTACAGGTGGTAGCCGACGAGGAGGAGCACCAGGCTTGTTTTTGCGTGCAACCAGCCACCGCCAATGGCAAAGCCGACGGCGAGCCAAAGGCCCGAAGCAATGGCTAGGATGGCGAGCGGGGTCATAAAGCGCGCGAGTTTGCTTGCCATCAGTAAGAGGCGATCTCGCTCGGCGTGACTATCGGCGGCAACCAGCGCTAGGTTGACGAAAATACGTGGCAGGTAGAACAGTCCGGCGAACCAGCTGGTGACCAGCCAAATGTGTAGCACTTTGAGCATTAACATGAGTTTTCCTTTGCGTGATTGAGATAAAAAATAGGGCGATGTGGTGGCTGCGCGTTGTGTTTTGTGTCTTGTGCTTTCAGGCCCTGGCTTGAGTCGTTTAATAAAGCAATTGACTAAGGCGATTTAGCTTAGTCGCAGAGCGCTTTCGCTTTCTTGTTTGAGGAGGGGGTCAGCGCTGCTGTTGGTGATATTGGTGTTGTTGATGCTGTTGCTCCCTTCGATTGAAGCCGGGCATGTGCTGCGCCAAGCCGCCGTGATGCCTGCTTCTACCTGCGGATAATGCAGGCAAAAATGCAGCTCGTTTTTAATGCGTTGGTTGCTCAGACGGCGCGACTCATTCATGAATGAGCGTTGTAATGCGCTAATGAGGTGCTCGCTCTGCTGGCGTGTGACGCGGGGCGGTTTAGCTAAGCCAAACTGTTCTGCCACTAGGTCAAAATACGCGCCCATTTTTAGATTTGAATCGTCTGCTGCGTTGTAAATTCGGTTGCTGCGGCCATGGCGTAGCGTTGCGCAAACGAGGCGTGCCAAATCGTCTGCGTGTATGTGGTTGGTGAATACGTCTTCTGTCTCGATCAGGCACGGCAGCCCTTGCCTTAGGCGCTCCAGGGGCAGACGCTCGCTGGCGTAGATGCCAGGCGTACGCAAGATGCTGGTGTTGACGCCGTGGCGTTGGGCAAAAGCGCGTAATTGTTTTTCTGCGTCAATGCGGCGTTGCGCCCGCAGTGTTTGCGCTCGCGTTGGCTGTGTTTCGTCGATGCGCGCGCCGCCGCAATCGCCATAAACCCCGCTCGTACTGAGATAGACCAAACGCCGTGGTAGACTGCCGCCCCGCCCGAGTGCGCTGAGTAAGTGGCGGGTGCGCGTGTCGCAGGTATCGTGTCTAGCTTGGCCTGCTCGGTGGTCGCCATTCTTTGTTTGTTTGCGTTCTCCGATAGTGGCGATTTTGTTTGCCGGCGGTGGGGCGAAATGCAGCACGATGTCGGCCAAACCGGCGATTTTGTGCAAGCTATTGGCGTCGTCTAGATCGGCTAAGAGCGGGAAGGCGCCTGCTTGTCGCCACCAACTTAGCTGTTCGGCTCGACGTAAAAGCGCAAAAACTCGGTAGTGCCCGAGCAACTGCGGTAGGGTTCGGCGCGCGATGTCGCCACAGCCAACGATCAAGAGTCTTTGCTGAGGTCTTTGTTGGGGTTTTTGCATGAGCGATTAAGTCTTAACAGGGCGCTGTGGCTTGCTCTCTGCACCTCTGTGTTGGTCAGCTATGTTGGGCGGCTATTCTACCTTTTCGTTCTGTGCCAAAGTCGCTCTTGTGCAGAAAAGATGAGTCTTCGCTGCGCACCGGCTTTGCTCAAAAATATTTGATTCTGCTTGATTCATGCGACGCTCGCGTGCGTCGTTAGGGTGAATAAATCAGCGCCGCCTCAGCACATTTTTACTTTGTTTTGTTATTTCAAGGAGTCGTTGTGAGTTTTAAGGTGAGCGTTTCCCCAAGCCAACATCAGTTTTTAGTTGAGGCTGACGAAAGTATTCTCGATGCTGCGTTGCGCCAGGGTTTGACGCTGCCCTATGGGTGTCGTGATGGCGCCTGTGGAGCTTGTCGTGGCAAGGTTCTGAGCGGTGATTTTGCGCATGGCGCGATTCGCCAGAAAGCATTGAGCGAGGCTGAGCGTGCAGCGGGGTACGCGCTGTTTTGTTGCGCTCGTGCCGAGAGTGATTTGGCGATCGAGTGCCGTGAAATCACCTCGCTGCAAGATATTCCAGTACGTACCTTGCCGGCTCGCGTGCAGAAAATGACGCGTGCAGCGCCGGATGTGATGATTCTTGAGCTGAAGTTGCCAGCGAACGAACGCTTGCAATTCTTGGCCGGACAGTACATCGATATTTTGCTCAAAGACGGTAAGCGTCGGGCTTTTTCTCTGGCCAACGCGCCACATGACGATGCCGCTTTGCAAATCCATATTCGCCATCTCCCCGGCGGCTTATTTACCGACCACGTTTTTACTACGATGAAAGAGCGTGACATTCTGCGTTTTAGCGGCCCCAAGGGCAGTTTCTTTCTACGCGAAGCGTCGACAAAACCGATGTTGTTGGTGGCGGGGGGGACTGGTTTTGCCCCGATTAAGGCGATTATCGAGCATGCGCTTGCCGAGCAAAGCACGCGCAGCATGCGTTTGTATTGGGGCGGACAGCAGGTTGCCGATGTGTACTTGGCTGAGCTGGCCGAGCAATGGGCGCGCGATTATGCGCAGATTGAGTTTGTTCCGGTACTCTCTGCGCCTCAGTCTGAGCTAAACGCAACAGCGCCTTGGCTAGGCCGAACGGGCCTGGTGCATCAGGCGGTGATGCAAGATTTTTCTGATTTGTCTGAGCATGAGGTATACGTTTGCGGCGCACCGGCGATGGTGGCTGCGGCAAGAGAAGATTTTTTGACGCGTTGCAAATTGCCTGAAGAGGCTTTTTTTGCAGATGCTTTTGAGTTGGCTAACGACCGTTAGCGACAACATTAGGCGTTCGACGCCGCACAGGGGAAGAAAAAACGTGATGAGTGATTTTTTGATCTCCCGACAAATTCTGATCAATCGCCAAAACAAAGTGATCGCCACGCGTTTGACCTTACACCTGGAGGCGTCAAGCGAAATGACGCTGGTCGCGCAATGGCTTAACGACTTGCTAGAACTCTGGCCACAGGGCGAAAAACTGCTCTTCGTTTGTTTTGCCCTTGCCCCGACAACGTCGCCGTCTTATCGCGCTTTGCTCGACTGCGCCCTGCCTGAAAACATTATTCTTGAGTTGCCCTCCACCCCGTTCGTCGATGCCGACTCGGCTGAGTTTGTTGCCGCGCTTGTGGCCAAGCAATGGCCGTTGTGTTTGAGTTTCGACGAAGACGCGGGGCGCGCTTTGGCCAGGGGGCTGAGTTTTCGTTTTATTGATTTCGATGCCCAGCGCTTTAACCCAGAACAGTTGGCGATCTTAACCGCCAAAACCCAGGCTTACGGTATTGCGCTGGCACACAATGTGGCCCACGTTTCTGCTTTTAAAGCTTGCCTTGACGCAGGGGTGAGCGCGGCTGCGGGGTGGTTCTTAAAACACCCAGAAACGCCGCGCAGTAAAACACTGAGCCCAGAGTACACACAGATTATTAACGTGCTCAATCTGGTGCGTGAGGGCGCCGACGTGAAACAAGTCGAGAGCGCGCTTAAAAACAACGTCACGCTGTCGTACAAGCTGTTGCGCTATATCAATTCGGCAGGTTTTGGTCTGTCTTGCGAGATTCAGTCTTTTCGCCATGCAGTGTCGATTTTGGGCTACGCACAGCTCAATAAATGGCTGTCTCTGTTGTTGGCGACGGCGAGCAAAGACCCGATGGCGCCAGCGCTGATGTACGCCGCCTTAACGCGCGCACGCTTGATGGAGCTGCTTGGGCACGGCTTGGTCGATGCTGAGGAATACGACAACCTCTTCATCATCGGCGCCTTTTCTTTGCTTGATGTCTTACTCGGTGTCGATATGGAGCAGGTGCTCGATGCGATGAATTTACCCGATAGCGTTGCTGATGCCTTGCTCGGCAAGGCGGGGTGCTATACCCCGTTTTTGCAGCTGGCGATCGCTTGCGAGGCCGAGGATACGCAGCATTTGTCGAGTTTGGCCAATAGTCTGGGTGTGTCGCCCAGCCGCCTTAACCAAGCCCATCTAGAAGCGCTAGTGTTCGCCGCAAACGCAGAGGAGTAGGGGTTGAGTAGGGATTTATCCCAATTCGCATTGGGACCGATACTTAAGACCTCTGCACAAGCGACTACGCGCTCACTGACCAGCATCATTCCCTCGCCCA
>JAZKFR010000112.1:0-16109 GCA_040386295.1 Pseudomonadota bacterium
GGTTTGCGTCTGTTCTGCTCCGGCGGTTTTCGGTCTGCGAACGGGTTGTGCGACACATTGAACTGGATGCGCAAGGGCGTGCCGTGTAGTTTGAACACATCGCGAAAGAGATGCTCTAGGTAACGTCGATACGAATCTGGGATTTTGTCCAGCGCGTTGCCGTGGATCACAATCAGTGGCGGATTGCGCCCGCCCTGGTGGGCGTAACGTAGTTTGGGTCGGAAGATGCCGTTGCGTGGCGGTGCTTGTTTTGCTACGGCATCAATCAACGCGCGCGTTAGCTGTGGTGTCGAGAGGTCTGCGTTAGCGGCTTTATAGGCGGCGTCAACCGAGCGAAAGACGGGGTTCAGCCCTTGACCTTTAAGCGCGGAGACGTAGTGAAAATTAGCGAAATCGAGGAATTTTAATTTTCGTTCAAGGTCGACTTTGATTTGCTCGCGCACGTAGGGGTCGAGACCATCCCACTTGTTGACCGCGACGACCAAAGCGCGACCTGATTCGACGATGAAGCCGGCGATGTGCGCGTCTTGATCGGAAATATCTTGTTGGGCGTCGAGCACCAAAATCACCACATTCGATTCTTCAATCGATTGTAGGGTTTTGATCACCGAGAATTTTTCGATGGTCTCAAAGACCTTGCCTTTGCGTCTGAGCCCGGCTGTGTCGATCAGCGTGTAATGCTGCTTGCCTTGTTGAAAGTCGATATAAATTGAGTCGCGCGTGGTGCCTGGTTGGTCAAAAGCGATGACCCGTTCTTCGCCGAGCAAAGCGTTGATCATGGTGCTTTTGCCGACATTGGGACGACCGACAATGGCGACTTTGAGCTGATCGTTACGTACCTCTTCTTCGTCAGGCGTGTTCAAGTAAGGTTCGAGCGCGAGTTCGATGAGGCCGTTCACGCCCTCGCCATGCGTTGCCGAAATACTGTAGGGCTGACCTAAACCCAGTTCGTGGAAATCAGCCGCGACGATGTTGGCGCGCATGCCCTCGACTTTGTTGACCGCGACAAATACAGGGCGATTGGCTTTGCGTAATTTATTGGCGATCTCTTTGTCCAGGGCGGTCAAACCGGTACGCCCGTCGACAACAAAAATAATCGCGTCTGCTTCGACGATCGCTTGTTCGGTTTGCCGCGCCATCTCGTGCATGATGCCTTCTTTGGCGAGTGGCTCAAAACCGCCGGTATCCACGACCAGATAAGGTTTTCCGCTTAATTTTCCGTGTCCATAATGACGATCTCGAGTGAGCCCGGGGATGTCGGCGACCAGGGCATCACGGCTTTTGGTCAGACGATTAAACAGCGTCGATTTGCCGACATTAGGACGGCCGACGAGCACGATAATGGGTTTCATTGAATCCCTATGGCGTAGACGCCGCCGTTACGTGTTTGCGCGATTAGCTTCTGTTCAAGCAAGCGCAGTGGTGCGCTGATGGCGCTGCCGTCGGTGCTTAGGCGTGCGGCAAAAGCACCATCTTCGCGGTTGAGAAAATGGATGATTCCCTCGGCATCGGCCACGGCGATGAAACGACCTATAGTGCTTGGTGCGCTGAGATTGCGCATAAATAATTTGTCTTGTTTCCAGACGCTAGCACCGCTCGTTTTATCGAGTGCATGCAGTGCGCCTTTGTCGTCGGAAACATAGACGTAGCGCTGATCAATGGCCAGACCTGAGACACTCGACAGCGCGCGCGCCCAGGTTAAATTGCCGCTGTTTAAGTCAAAGCAAGCGACTCGCCCTTGAAAAGCGACAGCGCAAATACTCTGTCCGTCGATGACAGGTTGGCTGGTGATGTCGGCGACGCGGTCGAGCTCGGTTGTCCCTTTGGGCAAGGCGACGGTTCCTTCCCAGAGCGGTGTGCCATTTTGGACGCTGACGGCGATAAGTTTTCCACCCGGGAAGCCAGCAAAAACGTATTTCTCAGTCAGGATCGGGCTGGCGCTGGCGCGTAGGGAGAGCGCTGGGGCACTGCGCTGATACAACCATTTTTGGCTGCCGTCGAGCAGATCGTACGCCGCTAAACGGTTATCGCCGCTACGCACAATGACGAGGTCGCGGTTAAGCACGGGTGCGGCCAGAATTTCGCTGCTGGCTTTGCGTTTCCACAGCAGTCTTCCATCATCGGCGGCAAAAGCGAGTAGGTCGCCTTTGGGCGAACCCAGCACCACCGTGCTTTCGTTAGCGCCGACACCGCCAGAGAGTATCTGGCCTGTCTTGATGCGCCAACGTACTTTGCCTGCATCGATGCGCACAAGCGCACCTTCTTTGCTCGCGGCATAAACCGAGTCACCGACGATTGCCGGGGAAAAAACGTAATCGCCGCTTTTGCCAATTTGTTCAACCCATAGCGTACGCACGCTGGCTGTGCTGGTAATCGCTTGCAGGCTGGCTGCTGTTTTGGCTTTGTTCGTGTTGCTAGAAAAAGGATTGATCGCGTCCAATGTTGAGCAGCTGGCGAGTAGTGTGAGCATCGCTAAAAGCGCCAGTGGGCTTGCCTTGCGCACAAGCCTTAGTGTGCGGCAAGGCGACGTTGACTGCGTCTCGGTTTCTACCCGAAGCGGAATGGCGGGTCTTAGGTTTAGTCGGGCTTGTTTGTTCATGATGAGGTTTCCAGAGCGCTGATTTGCTCTTGCAAGATTTGTTCATAGCGTCCGTTTTCGGATGTGCTTGTGCTTGTTTTGTTTTCGCTCAGCTTACGCAGCGCTTCTTCGTAGGCGCTACGTGCTTCAGCTCGTTTGCCTTGTGCTTGCAGAATATCGCCTCGGCTTTGCGCAAAGCGTGCAGCGAAGGGCTTGCTGACGTCCACCGTGAGTAGTTTTAGCGCTTCGTCATAGCTTTTTTCGTCGAGCAAAACAGCCGCCAAACGCAGGCGCGCTAGCTCGCGCAATTCATCTTGCCCATGTTCTACCACCCAACTCAGTTGCGCCTTGGCCGTTTTGACGTCATTTAAATCCTTGCTTGCGCCTTCTTCTAGCAAGGCTTTGGCTGCCACCAGAGCGCCGAGTGAGGCGTAGGGTGTGCGTGGAAAACCGCCAAATTTTTCGAGTAATTCGCCACTCGCTGTTTTGATCCCTTGTGCATTTTTGTTCATTACGGCTTCTTGTAGCGCGCCGTAAATCACGGCGGCTTGCGCTGATTGTCGAGCTTGGTAGGAGTGCCAAGCGAGATAAGCGCTGACTACAAGCAAGACGACGGTGAGCAGCGCAAGAAGCCGGTTTCCGTATTGTTTCCACCAGGTTTTGATTTCTTCTAATTGCTCTTCTTCTTCGAGGTTATAACTGGCCATCAGGCGGTTTCCTAATTGATTAAAAAGTTCATGATTTCGTCGCCAATACGATCAACGCTGACACGTTTTTGCGCGCTAACTGCGTCATGCTCACGCAGCGGTTTGAGGCTAACTTCACCCGCGTTCGCCTCGTCATCGCCGATGATGACCGCGAAGCTGGCGCCGCAGTGATCGGCTTTTTTCATCTGTGTTTTAAAGCTGCCGCCGCCACAGTGAAATAAAACATCGATGCCTTGATCCCGTAGGGCTTCGGCGACACGAGGTGCCAGCCGTGCCGCTGCTTCTCCTTGATGTACGAGGTAGACGTCGATGCCGCTGGGTGCGGGTACGCCACCTGCCTCTTCGATCAGCGCGATCAGTCGTTCTACACCGAGAGCAAAGCCGCAAGCGGGGTTGGCCTTGCCGCCTAATTGTTCGATCAATCCGTCGTAGCGCCCTCCAGCACAGACCGTTCCTTGTGCGCCCAGACGGTTGGTTACCCATTCAAAAACGGTGAGATTGTAGTAGTCGAGGCCACGTACCAAGCGTGGATTGATCGTGTAGGGTTGTCCTGCATCGCGCAAAACCTGCTGCACTCCTTCAAAGTGCGCGCGCGATTCTGCGCCGAGATAATCGATCAGTTTGGGCGCCGCCAGAATGAGTTCTTGCATCTCGGGATTCTTGCTGTCGAGGATGCGCAGCGGGTTGCTGTGCAGTCGACGTTTGGCTTCTTCGTCCAGCGCCGATAAATGCGTTTCAAAGTAACGAATCAATTCAGCCCGATGCACGGCACGCTCTGCTGCTTGGCCGAGCGTGTTGAGTTGCAGCTCAATGCCGTCTAAACCGAGGTCGTTCCACAGCCTTGCGCCCATCAGAATCTGCTCTGCATCAATGTCAGGGCCTGAGAATCCCATGGCTTCTACGCCAATTTGATGGAACTGACGATAGCGCCCTTTTTGTGGCCGTTCGTGGCGGAACATTTGCCCCAGGTAGTAAAGCCGTTGTGGCCGTTCGGCCAGTAAGTTGTGCTCGATAACAGCCCGTACGCAACCAGCCGTTCCTTCTGGACGTAGGGTAAGCGCTTCGCCGTTCAGACTGTCGATAAAGGAATACATCTCTTTTTCGACAATATCGGTGACTTCGCCGATAGCGCGTTTAAACAGGGGGGTTGGCTCGACGATGGGCAATCTGATGGGTCGATAGCCATAGCTTTTGAGCCAGGAACGAACGGTTTCTTCAAACATGAGCCAGAACTCGGCTGCGTCCGGGAGAATGTCGTTCATCCCGCGTAGCGATTGAATGGGGGTAATTTTGCTCATGGTGTGTGGCTTCTTTGGTGCTTGCTCATTATGGCTCGCTTGCGCAGGAATCAAAGCGCAGGGTTTGTGCTGGCAGCGGCTGTGGTGGAGGGGGTGAGGCTTGGTTTTTTCTTGTACGTGCGTGCCACGTAGTGGTCGACGATTGCGGTGAATTCTTCGGCAATACGTTCGCCGCGCAGGGTGACCGTTTTTTCGCCATCCTCAAAAACAGGGGCGACTGGGACTTCGCCCGTGCCCGGTAGGCTGATGCCGATGTTGGCGTGTTTGCTTTCGCCAGGGCCGTTAACGACACAGCCCATGACGGCCAGGGTCATATTCTCAACGCCGTCGTATTCAATTCGCCACTGCGGCATTTTGTTACGCACGTGTTCTTGAATCGATTGCGCTAGCTCTTGGAAGAAGGTGCTGCTGGTGCGGCCACAGCCTGGGCAGGCGGCGACCATCGGCGTGAACGCGCGCAGACCCATGGTTTGCAACATTTCCTGCGCGACTTGCACTTCTTGAGTTCGTTTGCCTCCTGGCTCGGGCGTGAGCGAGACGCGGATGGTGTCGCCAATGCCTTCTTGCAGTAACACAGCCATAGCGGCGCTTGAAGCAACGATGCCTTTTGAGCCCATGCCTGCCTCGGTGAGCCCTAGGTGTAGCGGGTAATCGGCGCGCTGCGAGAGTTCTCGATAAATAGCGATCAGATCCTGCACGCCGGAAACCTTGCACGAAAGAATGATGCGGTCGCCTGGCAGGCCAATTTCTTCTGCTTTTGCTGCCGATTCAAGGGCTGAAGTGACCATCGCTTCGCGCATGACTTCACTTGCGTTTTTTGGCATCGCGCGTAGTGCGTTAGCGTCCATGATGCGTGCCAGCAGAGCCTGATCTAAGCTGCCCCAGTTAACGCCAATACGCACCGGTTTTTCGTAGCGGCAGGCGAGTTCTATCATTTGTGCGAACTGCTCATCACGTTTTTTGCCGTAGCCGACATTGCCGGGGTTGATCCGGTATTTCGCTAAAGCTTCTGCGCAGGCAGGATGGTCTAGCAACAAACGGTGGCCGTTATAGTGGAAATCCCCAATTAAAGGGACAGCAAAACCCATTTTATCCAGATGATCGCGGACTTTTGGCACGGCAGCCGCTGCTTCAGGTGTGTTAACCGTGATGCGCACCAACTCTGACCCAGCTTGCGCTAATTCTGCACATTGGATCGCCGTTTTTAAATAATCCACGGTATCAGTGTTGGTCATCGACTGAACAACAATCGGCGCTGCAGAGCCAAGGCGCAGCGAGGCGATTTTGACGGTGCGTGTGGGACGTCGAGTAAGAGAGGGCATGACGCTTGGGTTCGCTTGAATTTGCTTGGTTTATTGTTTGATCAGTCGAGGCGTAGTAGAGCTCGTAGCGAGCTCTACTCAGAGAAGCTTAGTTTCGGCCAATAGGCGTTTGCGGGTTGATTTGCCAACGGAGCTTAGCGTAGAAGGCCGTCATTATAGTCGCGATGCAGCGTGAGCAGCTCAAAGGCTTGTATTTGAATCATGGTGAACACCGCAACATTTTTGCCTGTATGCACTGCAACTACCGCTGCTTGACTGTGTTGGCCGAGAGGAGGTTTCGCTCAACGCCATTTCATTCGAGCGTAAGGCGCGCTACATCGTCTTTAGCGCGTGGCGGCAAGTCGATTATTTTTCCTTGGTATTGCACCGTGACGTGCGTGGCATTGCTAATCGTTAGATGAAAAGGCGCTCGTCCTTCTATGCTACGTTGGCTAAATGCCGGATTGGTTTGCGAAAAAATAATCTGGCCATCGCGATCACGTACTTCGACCCAAGCAGTTTGCGCAAAGCTGAATTTAAGGCTGTTGTCAGTCGACGCGGGAATGCCGCTTGCGGGCATGCTCGATTCTGACGATAACTGCATATTTTCTGGCGAGAGCGCTGTTCCTGAGTCGACAAGCGTTTCTACTGTGGTGTTACTAGTAGGTAAAGTATTTGCGCTTAGCGGCGCCGGTTCTGTTATGACGCTTGTTGGTACGGCTTGCGGCGGGTTGATACCTAGCCTATCAAGCGCCATTTGCCATAGATTTTGCGGTGCGAAAAAATAGACGAGCAAGGATAGAGTGATCAAGCTTACCCCGGCTAACACCCTGGCTGAATCAGAGCGTTCAAGTTGGTGTTTTTGGGGTAACGGAGTGTGGTGATTGTCAACGGGGATGTTGAGTTGTCCTGACGAAGGAATGTGCGCAACATTGAGCGCCACCATCAATGCTTCGCTATCGAGTTTGAGTAAGCGAGCGTAGTTGCGCACAAAGCCGCGAATCATCGTGTTGCCGGGTAGGTTTTTCCAGTCATCACTTTCTAGCGCGACGATTTGGCGGGGGCTCAACTTAAGCGCTTGTGCTGCTTGACCAATGCTCATGCCACGTGTTTCACGCGCTGTTCTGAGCTGGCCGCCAATGCTGGCGGTCAGCGCTGTGAAAGAAGATTCAGCAGCAAGCGACTGCAACGAGCCTTCTTTGATGCTCGGTTCTATGCTTGCTTCTGCGCTAGCTGTGGGAAGGGCTAGCTCTGCCATGACTGGGTCAGCGATTTGCTTGTTCATTCGAAATCACCTTTGGTAAAGGCTTTGTATTCAGCCGATTCTGGAAATTTTCTACGCAGTTGATTGGCGTAGTCTGTTTCGCCGGATCGGTTGCCAAGGCGGTGTTCTATACGGAAAGCAAGCCACAATATCTCTGCATTTGGCTCAACGTTGCGCAAGGCGTCTGACAGCTCTTGTCGTGCCAAAGTGAAGTTGCCTTGTTTGTAGTGGATGCCCGCTAATTGAATCAGAACCTGTGGATTAGCCGGCAGGTGTCGCAGCGCTTGTGAGAAAAACGCTTCGGCACCGCTCAAATCGTTTGCTTTTTGCGAGCAAACTCCTGCGTTGATATAGGCACGCTCTGGGGTTTGATAAAGCGGGTTTTTAAGCGCCTTGAGAAAATAAGCGATGGCGTTCTTTTCTTGTCCTGTTTGGCAAAGAAACCAACCATAGTTATTGTTAATCTCAGGGTCGTTATCCGTGATGTTGAGTGCGCGTTTGAAATCCTCTTCTGCCAGCGCTATTTCGCGTAAATATAGATGCAGTAGGCCACGCACATTGTAAGCAGGGGCATAGCTTTCGTCAGCTTTGATGGCCGTTTTAAGCTCTTCTAGGGCGACCGCCATATTGCCATCTTGCAGGTATAACGCACCTAGCTCTGTGTGTAATTTGGCGCGATTACGTGGGCTGTTGACAGCGCCTGTCGTGCGCACCTCTGACGTTGCTTGCACGGCGTTTTGCGCCGAGCAAGGCAGCGCTAAGCATAGGCACAACGAAGCGAGAAGCGCGTACCTTGCGTTTATTGTTTTTCGCGCGGAGCGCTGCGGCAATCTTGAGAAGAACGCATCAATCAAAGTCATCATCGCACCTTCTTCAGTTCGTTTAATTCAATCAGATATTGCTTTGGTCGTTGTTTCATTCGGTTTTGCGCCAGCCTGTTGAGATAACTCTGTTTGCTCTAAGAATGGTTTGCCTACGAAATTGATCGTGTTGCGCTGGGTTCGGCGTGTTTTGTCCCGTATTTGCCCGGCCAGTTGGCCGCAAGCAGCTGCAATGTCGTCACCACGAGTTTTGCGCGTCGTCGTGACCACTCCGGCTGCGATGAGTATTTCAGAGAATTGCCGAATTCGCGCTGCGGAAGAGCGTTGATAAGGCGAACCTGGAAACGGGTTAAATGGGATTAAATTAAATTTGCACGCGATCGCGCGCGTGAGTTCCAGTAGCTCGTATGCGTGTGCGTCTGAATCGTTAATCCCGGCCAACATGACGTATTCAAAAGTCACAAAGTCACGTGGGGCTTTCTCTAAGTAACGCTGACAAGCTGCGAGTAAGACAGCTAGAGGATATTTTTGATTGATGGGGACTAGCTCGTCGCGCAGGCGGTCGTTTGATGCGTGCAATGAGACAGCCAGCGCGACCGGGCAAGCGTCTCTTAGTCTGTCCATTGCTGGGACTAAGCCTGAAGTGGATACCGTAACACGACGTCTTGACAGGCCGTAGGCGTTGTCATCAAGCATTAAATTTAAAGCGGCAATACTGTGTTCAAGATTGGCGAGTGGTTCACCCATTCCCATCAGCACGACGTTACTAATGACGCGTTCGTTTTTTGTATCAATTTCCCCGCTGACGCCGAGGCGATGGTTGGCTAGCCATAGTTGTCCAATGATTTCAGCTACGCTCAGATTTCGATTAAAACCCTGCTTCCCTGTTGAACAAAATGAGCAGTCAAGCGCGCACCCCGCCTGCGTTGAAATGCACAGAGTTCCGCGTGTTTCTTCAGGAATAAAAACTGTTTCGACTGCGTTACCGGCGCCTACGTCAATGAGAAATTTGCGCGTACCGTCGTCGGCGATTTGGTCAGAAACAATATCTGGTGCTTTGATCACGGCAAATTTCTTGAGTTTCTCGCGCAAGGGCTTGGCGATATCACTCATGGCGTCAAAATCATCAATGCCAAAGCGATGTATCCAGCGCAAAATTTGTTGCGCGCGAAACGGCTTTTCGCCTTGTTCGGCAAAAAAAGCGGCCAGTGCCGTGGCGTCGCAGCCGAGCAGATTGAGTGGCGTTTGCGTCATTGAGTGATCCGCATTTTTGGGGAATTCAATGCCTGATGGAGTGCAACTGATTGAACGTCATAATTGGTAAAGATCCTGCTTCACGCGTCATGTTCACTAGACAGGGCCGAGTCATTTGATGTTTTTGAACTGCCCGAGTTTGCTGTACGGCGATATGCAAATGCGTGCGCATGATGAGGAGGCAGGATGGTGTTTCTGTTGTTTTTAACGCGCTGTGTAGAGGTTCATGCTTGGGAAGAAAAAGGCGATTTCAGTTGCGGCAGCTTCTGCGCTATCGGATCCATGTACGGCGTTAGCGTCGATAGAATCTGCGAAGTCAGCGCGGATCGTCCCTGGTGCGGCTTTTTTAGGATCTGTCGCACCCATTAAATCGCGATGTTTGGTGATTGCATTCTCGCCTTCTAAGGCTTGGATCATGACTGGACCAGAAGTCATAAAGGCAACGAGATCCTTGAAAAATGGACGCTCTTTATGCGCTGCGTAGAAAGCGCCGGCCTCTTCTTGCGATAGCCAGGCCATCCTTGCTGCGATGATTTTCAGTCCGCTCTGTTCAAAGCGGTCATAAATTTTGCCAATAAGGTTTTTAGCAACGGCGTCGGGTTTGATGATGGAAAGCGTGCGTTCAGTGGCCATGAAAATATTCCGATTATGAAAAAGTTGGAGATACCCGTCACCGAGATTTTGTTGGTGAACTTGACGAGATTTTGGGACGAATGGCGAAATAAAACGCGCCAAAAATACATCGTAGAAACGGAGCGACATTCTAGCAATATACGATCCATTCAGGGGGCGCGATGCTAGGGAAATAGAGCGGGCGCGCTCTGCTTCAAAGGCAATCCACGCGTTTTATAAAAGGTTTTTCGTTATTTCCCGTGCGTGAAAACGATTTGCTTTGAAGCGCCGAACGATCGCTTGCAAGCTTAAAGCGATTTTTTGCATGCCTAAGGCTGCGTGGGCAGAGTCTTGGACAGCGGCATGATTTTCTTCTGCCATACGAGCAATTTCTTCGACGCTGAGGGCAATGCCATGGCTGGCTGATTTTTGTTCAATCACCGATCGGGTGATGTCATCGACGCCTCGGTTGGCTTCGGCGACTGAAGCATCTGCGTTGGTAAGCGTACTGATCACCCGTTGTGCTGAATGTTGGCTAACTACTAAAGCGTGCATGCCTAGCTTGATTGCTTGTTCTACCTCGGCTGAACGTGAGTTGAGGTGGGTCGTGACCTTGTCAATTTCGCCCGCCGATTTGGCTGATCTTTCGGCCAGTTTTCGTACCTCATCTGCGACAACGGCAAAACCTCTGCCACTTTCACCGGCTCTTGCCGCTTCAATCGCTGCATTGAGTGCAAGTAAATTGGTTTGGTCTGCGATTTCTTTGACCTGTTTCGTCATGTCCGTAATCGTCAGCGTACTTTTAATAAATTCGTCAGCGGAGTTGGCAATGGCTTTAACGGCGCTTTCTACTTCTGAAACTTCTTTGAGTAATTCAGACAGAATCGAGTTGCCTTCGCGCGTTCGTTCCATGCTATTCAAGGACAGCGTGCGTACGTGTTCGGCACTATCAGCAACCGAACTGACGCTCACGCTTAACTCTTCAACCCTGGCCGCAGTTGATTCGGCCGACTCGCTTTGCTTGAGTGATCTTTGCGTCATCTGCTGTGCCGCAGAAGAGATCCCCTCGGCTGTTTGTGCTACCTCATTCGAGTCACGTCTGACGTCGATCACAATTTGGTGCAATAAATCCATAAAACGGTTGAACGCGCTCGCCGTGTCGACAATCTCGTCGGCGCCTTTTATTTCTAGGCGTTTAGTTAAATCAGCTTCACCTGCGGCAAGATGGTTAGCGAATTGACGTAGTGCGTCTAAGCGCTTAGTGATGCTGCGAGTTGTTAAGAGGGAAAGCAAAAGCAGAGCGGGCAAGGTGCTCACTAGCATGACAGTCGTTAGGGTTTTGAGATTGTCGGCAGTGGTGTTGGCACGGTCTTTCGCTTTTTGCGTTTCTGCAATTATCTGATTGCCTAGTATTGCTAGCTTATCCTCCAGCTTCTGGAACAAGGTGCCGAATTTGGCCTGTTGCTCTGCGAGAGTATGGTCAGCACCGTAGGCGTTGGCGATGAGCTTGTTAGCGGATTCGCTGTAGTTGTTTAAAAGGGGTTGTAGGCCGCTGATGGCCTGTTTTATTTCTGCATTGACGGGCAAAGTATTCAGTGCGGCAAGGTCTGACTGAATGAGTGCTGCATGTTCGGCAACGGCTGAAACAGATCTCCGATGTGCAGCCTCGTTTTGATGTACGGCAGCTAACATGGAAGCCATGACATCACTGTTGATTGCGTCATGCAGCATGTCTATTTCTGCTTGGTAATGAATCGCTTCGGAGTAGTTTGCCGCCAAGATGTTGGCTTGCGATAGTAAGTTGACCGATTGATAACCTGTGATGCCTAGAGCAAGCGCCAAGATTGCAGAAACAGCAGAAGAGCCGAGAATTTTTTGTTTGATGGTCAGGTTGGCAAGCATTTTTGTCTTTTCCTTTAGGTCTAACTTGGGTGCTAACGGCTCTCGCAGATGTTTCTTAACTTAAAGGTTCTTCAGAAAATATACAGCTTGAAATGTCCAGAGTCAGAGTCGGGGTCAGAGTCGGGGTCAGAGTAATTGAGCTTACTGATTTTGAGGCTTGGCTTGGCCGAGTTTAACTACATTCGGCAGCTATCCACTATAGCAATATTCGGTGCACGAAAAATAAGCTGTTGTAATTTCAATTTACTCAATTGGCACGGCCAGTATTAAAACTGACACTTCGTCGGCGTTGATTTGCTACAGCAGTGACAGCAGTTTATGTGGCTCGTTTTTACGTTTCGTGTTTCGTCGCGAATGCAAATTGGAGCAGCAGGGTGACTCTCTGATTAGTGAGCCTGCTTTTCCGAAAAAGATCTTTGGTATTAAGCGATGCTTTTGTGAGAAAGTTTTGCTCTCACATTTTTTAACACCATAAAACACTACGCGTATGCCTAAATCTCTCACCCGATATTCGTTTCTGTGTATTTCTTTAAGCTTAAGTTTGGTGCTATCCACGTCCTCCGCGCTGGCTTTTCAACCCCTCTTCACCGATGACACAGGGACCCAGGGAGCCTACGGTAAGCAACTTGAATTCTCGCTTGAAGCGGAGCGTACAGATACGGGAGAAGATGTTGTTAAGACTCGTGGCTTACCATTCGTATTTACCTATGGCCTGGCTGATACCTTAGATTTTTTTGTCGGTTTGAATTATCTACGTATCCATTCCGCTGCTACAGAGTCTGAGGTTCATGGTCAGGGTAATCCAGTATTGGGCGCCAAGTGGCGATTTTACGAGCATGAGGCTGCACGGTTGAGCTTCGCGCTCAAGCCAGAAATCACCCTGCCGGTGAGTAGTCAGCGTGAGTCGATCGGTTTAGGGCAGGGTAAAACATCTTACGGTTTGACCGCAATTGCTTCGCAAGAATTTGATTTTGGTGCGATTCACGCCAATTTCGGCTTGGCTCAGCAGCGCTATCAAGATAGTGAAAGCAACCCCAACAGTACGACAACGCATTGGTCAATAGCCCCGGTGTGGAATCTTAGTGAGCAGTGGAAAGTGGCAGCTGATTTGGGGGTTGACTTAAGCAAAGCTGCTGGCGTTAAAAGCCGTTCGCTAGCGTTTGAGTTGGGTCTCATTTATTCGCCGAGTAAAGATATTGATTTGGCTGCTGGGCTAATAAAGAGTATGGACGACCAAAATCCGAGGACGGTAAGCAAGCTGCTGACGACTGGAGTGACCTGGCGTTTCCGTTAGGCGGCCTTAGAAATGGGGGGCGTAAGCAGGGGGCACAAAAGCGCTCTTAACCGTTCCACAGCAAAACGCCTCGCTAGCTCATCATGAGCCAGCGAGGCGTTTTATTTGAACTTTAAAGGGGTCTTTAAAGTTCAGCCTAGCCGTTAGTTAAACTGGCACTGCGTCGTGATTGACTACCTGAATCGTCATGTTGATCAGCAGCTGAGCACCGCCACCACCCGAGTTGTCGTGCACGTTGTTATATACCGCGTATTGCTGATCACCGTGGATGACGACCTCGTTACTCTTCTGCCAAGCACCCGGGCCGTTTTCTAAAACCAAATGATCCTGGGCGCCCCCTTCGATCAGCATTTGTTTTTGCTCAGTGCTCGAAGAAGTGATGCCAGTCCAACCCGTATTGGCGTTAAACGTATTGGCGTTGCTCATGTCGAGCACATCTCCCAGCGTTAGCGTTAGCGTATTTTGCTGGTTGCCGAGGTCTATCGCTTCAACGCTGTTAATACGCGCGCCATCGCTAGCCAGCCCTGAGCTTGAGTTAGTGATCAGATGTAGATCCAGATTGAGGCCGATTCCGTCGAGCCGTAGCGTGTCTATGCCGCTGCCGCCGTCGATATGAGCCTCGCTCATTCCGCCACCGATACCAAATGTGCTCGAAGTGAGGGCGCTGATGTTGCTGGCGTTAAGAACAAAAATATCGTCACCTGTGGCGCCATAAAACACGTCTGCTCCGCCTGCACCGACAATGATGTCATTACCATCCAGGCCAACGATTGTTTCAGCAGCTGTTGTACCGGTCAGCGTATCGTCAGCCGTGGTGCCGAGTTGGTCAACCGTAATCCGTTGATCGGAGCCGTCGTCACTGCCGAACACAAGAGCATCGGTGCCCGCAGCGCTGCCGACATTCGGGTCGCTTTGCGGCGTATGAATAACGATATCTTGTTGACCATCGTTGTTCACGTCGCCAGCGTTGATGAGGGTGGGTGCGGCAACCGCTGTAACCGTGGTGTCTCCGCCGTTGCCGTCAGAAAGCAGCGCGGCAGGAATAGCCGCATGGTTGACTTCGTTGCTGGCGTTGGTGGCTGATAAGACGGTGGTGTTGAAGATCGAGGCTATGTTGGTAGTGTTGCCGGCGGGGTCCGTGATCGTGGCAGCGATCCTCACTGAACCTAAAACCAGAGTAGGCGATGTGGCAGCCCAATTTCCGTTCGCATCAGCGGTTGCAGTAAAAGTACCCCTGTTTTGATTGGCTGAATTAAAGATGTCAAAAGTGATTGTTGAGTTAGCTTCAGCAGTGCCGTTGAACGTTAGCGTTTTATCATCGGTATTGGTGTTGTTCGCGACAATCCCCGTTTTGTTACCAAAGTTGTCAATAACGTTTGCAAGCGTTGCAGTGGGTGCCGTGGTATCAACTACGAGGTCAAGGTTAGTCGTGTTAACGTTCCCCTGTGCGTCTGTGCTGGTGATCAGAAGGTGATGAACATTGCCAGTAGTGCTGCCAGCCGCATTGGTAGCAGAAAAAGCAGTATTAAAACCAGCTATCCAATTTGAACCCGAGCGCGTGATGGTAGGGGACAAAGTGGTCAATGCGCCGTTCGCCCCTCTCTCTTGGAAGGTGACAGTCGAGCCTGCTTCAAAAGTGCCCGTCAGGGTTGGCGTGGTGTCGTTAGTGGCTATGCTTAAGGTTGCGGGGTTAGTCGCTGAGGGCGTTAGTGCTGTAGGCGTATGAGTACCACCACCCGTATCGTTTGTCGCTGTTATGCCAGGAGCTGTAGTTGTGGCATCAATAAACACGTTGAAAGTGCTGTTGGCGCCACTTGATCCGGCGTTTACCTCGCTGCGGCCACTAATATTGCCGACGGCATCTCTGGAAACTGCGAAGAAGTGATGCGCACCGTCTGCTAGTGCGATGGTCGGTGTGGCCGACCAAATATTAGCGTTGGCACCCGTTGCGCTTACAGCGGCTGATGTAGCGACAATCGTATCTACCCCATTCACTATCTCGTGTATTTCAACGATGGCGCCAGCTTCACTACAAGTTCCAATAAATGTCAGTGTATTGTCGTTACTCGTTGGGCCGTTGCCGCTAGTGCTGACGACGTTTTCGAACGAACCTGATGCTGGTCGTACATTGTCTTGAACGCTGTCAATACTCGGGACGGGCGGCGGTGTGGTATCGACGGTGAAAGTACGCGCTGCGGTGGCTGAGGATACATTTCCAGCTGCGTCGGTGCTGGTAAAGGTGATGTTGTGCGTGCCATTGGCTAGTGCAGATCCTGGCGTGACTTGCCATGCTCCATTAGTTGCTGTTGCCGTTCCAATCGTAACGCCGTTGTCGCGAACCGTGACTGTGCTACCGGCCTCGGCAGTTCCTCTGAAGGTTGGGGTGTTGTCGTTCGTTGTGCCGTTGTTAGCCACAGGCGTGATGCCTCCGGTGCCTACGTTATCGTCGACCCCGTTGAGTGTTGGTGCGGTAGGCGCCGTGGTATCGACGGTAAAAACAAACGCTGAACTAGGTGTAGAGGTGTTGCCTGCTAGATCGGTGCTGGTGATGGTGATGCTGTGCGCGCCATTGGTCAGCGCGGATCCTTGTGCAAAGATCCAGCTGCCGTCAGTGCCTGCTGTTGCTGTCCCAATCAGCGTTCCATTATCGAAGATGGTGACGGTGCTGCCAGCTTCGGCAGTTCCTTTGAAGCTTGGCGTGTTGTCGTTTGTTCTGCCGTTGCTAGCAACGGCCGTGATGTTGTCTCCGGACAGAACGGCGCCCCCGATGGCTACGTTATCGTCGACTCTGCTGAGTACTGGCGCGGAAGGCGCGGCGGTATCAACGGTAAAAGTGAGCGCTGAACTGGCTGCGGAAACATTTCCAGCTGCGTCGGTGCTGGTGAAGGTGATGCTGTGTGTGCTATCGCTGAGTTGGGATTCAGGCGTAAATGTCCAACTGCCATCAGTGCCTGCTATTGCCGTTCCAATCAGCGTTCCGTTATCGAGGATGGTGACGATGCTGCCAGCCTCGGCAGTTCCTCTGAAGCTTGGCGTGTTGTCGTTTGTTCTGCCGTTGCTAGCAACGGCCGTGATGTT
>JAZKFR010000112.1:16209-23085 GCA_040386295.1 Pseudomonadota bacterium
CGACTCTGCTGAGTACTGGCGCGGAAGGCGCGGCGGTATCAACGGTAAAAGTGAGTGCTGAACTGGCTGCGGAGACATTCCCTGTTGGGTCGGTGCTGGTGACGGTGATGTGGTGTGCGCCACTGGACAAAGGAGTGCTTGCACCAGTCCCTGTACCCGGAGTGAAAGTCCAATCGCCATTTGCGGCTGTAACGGCGGTGCCTAGGACGATTTTAGTACCGTCGTCTTTTGTGTCGATGATGGTGACCGTGCTGCCTGGCTCGGCTTTGCCGCTTAAGCTTGGGGTGCTGTCGTTGGTCGTGCTGTTGTCGGTAACGAGGGTCGGTGTAGCTAGACTTATGCCGTCCACAACCCCAACGTTATCGCTGATTGCTGTGATGATTGGTGCCGCAGGCGCGGTGGTGTCGACAGGAGCACTCGATAAACTAGGGTCACTTTGCCCACTGCTGATCGTGAATACGCTACTGGCCACTGAACCGCCGCTTGATGAGGGTTGATTCGTGCTCACTAAGCTGATTTCTTGTGTGCTGTTTTGTGCGTTGCTAATGCTTATTTGTTGGCCTGAGTTACTCACGCCCGAGGCGTTTACAAAAGCAAAATCACCGCTGGCAGTGGGGTTGCTTTCGAGCAGTGCGATGCTTTGTTCAATAGTCAACGGGGCTGTTGTTTTGGCGTGCGCATTTTCTGCGGATTTGTCCGTGCTGTCGTTGTTATTTGCTTGTACTGAGTCGCTATGTTCGTTGGTGTTGTGACTTTTCTCTGCGCTCAAATGGGTTGATACATCGTCTAGGTACAGGTTGACTTGTCCTGAGGAAATTAGCTTGGACAGTGCGCCGAGTAGGCGAATTGTTGTGCCATCGGCGAGGACAAGACTATTTCCTTCTATGCGTATTTCTTCAGCGCCTTGGCCTGGGGAGCGGTCAATCCACAGTTGATCGCCCGCTTTGAATTGAAAATGCTCAATTTCGTTCAGTGAGATGGTTTGTGTTTGACCTTGGCGCATGATTAGGATAGTCATTTTGGTGATTCCTTTCATTTAAAATCGAGTGAGCGGTGCTGATACTGCTCTTAATTATTTAGTGGCTATGGTGTTGCAAAAGTTCAATTTTTTTGCGTTTTTTTCTAAATTTGATTTTTGATACACTATTTTTTTGCTTAACAATTTGTTTTTACTGTATTTTTTTATTTCTCTTCGCTTCTCGTTTAGGTACTTCACTTGTCTTTTTCTAGCTGTATGCCGCTCATTCTATTCTGTATAGCGTGTGATGTGATTCAGGTACTTAGAATTTACTTGCTGAACGTAAGTTGGTTTTTTGAGATTTTGGCATATAAGCTTTTATTTTATTTGACTAATCCGCGTCTGTTTTTGTTATTTCTGCTTGCTCCGTTTTTTCTGCAGATCGAGCCATTCGCGCCTCGTTGAGCATACTTACTCGTGTTTCTGGTGTTTCTAGGCTAATTCTGCCGAGGGTTCCATCTCGGTAGTCTTGCAGCAGGATAGCAGCGGCTTTTTCTAAATCGAAGTCGCCGCCGCGCATGCGCAAAGCCCGTTTTTGGGCAACGCCTGCGATCACCGCAGAGCCATCAAGCCCTGCAACGCAGAAGCTGTAGCGTTGTTCCAGCAGGCGTGGGTAATTTGCGAGTAGGCGTTCGGCTAAAAAGACAGCGACTTCTTCGTTGATGATGGCATTGCGTCCTACGGCATGGCTTGCAGCTAGCATTAGACCGTCACTTGGATGCTCAATTTTGGGCCAGAGCAGACCCGGAGTGTCGGTGATCGATTGGCGAATGCTGAGCTCGTAAGTTTGTTGCGTTTTGGTCACGGCGGGTTCGTCCCCTACTGCCGCAATGCGACGCTTGACTAAGGCGTTCATTAGAGTTGATTTGCCAACGTTGGGAATGCCCATAATCATCATGCGTAGCGGTTTGATGTTGTCGTTGCGATGCGGCGCTAGGCTTTGGCAGTGTGCCGGGATGGCTTTGACGCTGCCGGGTATTTTGCATGAAAGGGCGATCGCTTTAACGCCGCTTTGCCGATTGTAATAATCGAGCCAGGCTTTGGTGCTGACGGGATCTGCTAGGTCGGCTTTGTTGAGCACTTTGAGGCAGGGACGTTGGCGGAACAGGCGCAGTTCATGCACCATAGGATTGGTGCTTGCTTCGGGTAGTCGTGCGTCGACAACTTCAATCACAACATCGATGCGCGCCATGGTTTCTGCCGCTTTTTTGCGTGCCGAGGTCATGTGCCCCGGGTACCATTGAATTGCCATTTTCAGCCTTTTTTATTAAATAGATGTGGCTGATTGTTGATGTTTTTCTTTAGATTTATTTTCTGCGGCGCGTTGATGCGCGTCTTGAACTGCTTTGGCGGCTTCGGGCGGCATGTAATTTTCATCGTGCTTGGCTAACACTTCGCTGGCGACGAAGATACCTTCTGTGTTCAATTTCCCTTGCGCGACGACGCCTTTCCCTTCTTTAAAAAGGTCAGGAAGAATTCCTTGGTAAGACACTCGCACTTCTTTTTCGGTGTCAGTGACGATAAAACTGAGCTGGGTACCCTCGCTTTCTCGTTTGAGCGAGCCGGGTTTGACCATGCCGCCGATGCGAAATGCGCGGCTATGCGGTGCTTCGCCTGCCAATACTTTGGTCGGCGAGAAGAAAAATACTAGATTGCTCTCAAAAGCGTTGAAGATTAGCGTGGCGATGCTGCCTAGAATCGCTAAGCCGCCGATTACTAAGACGATGCGTTGATGTCTTGCTTTCAATTAGTTGCTCCTGTTCCTGAATCTATTTTCTTGCTTTTCTGTCTGGCTTGTTTGTACAAGTTTTGCCAGAGTTGTTGGCGATGGCGTATCAATAAGCTAGTTTCTAAGCCGAGCATGAGGCTGCACAGAGCGAGTGAGCCCCAGACGTAGAGCGCGTAGCCGCCCATGGCATAAAAGTCACTCAAGCTATTCCAATACATGTTTCGCCATCCTTTCTTTAACAAGCGCGCGCACCCATTCTGTTTTGCCTTCGCGCCTTAGCATGATGATGCGTACGCGCATTAACGCGACCGCTACGCTGTAGAGCCAAAAGGCTAGGGCGCAGAGCAACATGCCCCAGAGCATAGTTTGCGCCATGCTCGGCGCCTTGCTTAAACTTACCGAGGCGCCTTGGTGCAAGGTGTTCCACCATCGCACCGAAAAGTAAATTACAGGGATGTTGACGCTGCCGATCAAGAGTAAAACGGCACCGGCCTTGTCAGCACGGCGCACGTCTTCAATCGCTGCCTGCAAGGCAATAAAACCGACGTAGAGAAACAATAGGATCAGCTCCGAGCTGAGTCGCGCATCCCATACCCACCAAGTACCCCACATTGGTTTTCCCCACAGTGAGCCAGTGGCTAAGGAGAGCGCTGTGAATAGCGCGCCAGTAGGCGCTAAGGCTTGCACCATCATGCCTGATAAGCGGGTATTGAAGATCAGGCCGAGCACAGCCCAGAAGGTCATGACTAAGTAAATGAACATGGATAGCCAAGACACGGGTACGTGTAAAAAAATGATGCGATAGCCTTCGCCTTGCTGTGCGTCAGCAGGTGCTAGAACGAAGCCGAGATAAAGCCCAGCAATAGCAAAGAGCAGGGCTAGGCACCAACAATACGGGATTAGGCGTCCTGCTAATGGGTAGAATTGTTGGGGGCTGGAAAATTTAAACCAGTTTATGATTCGCTTGCTTCTGCTTGTTTTCATTCGATTATTCCAAGGCGATGCGTAGCGCCAAAGCGGTTGGCCAAGGTGCAAAAAAAGTCGCGGCTAAGCTCATCGCGCCGAGCAGGGCGTAATGCGCCGACGCTGCCATGCCATTTAAGCTGGCATCGACCGCGCCGGCACCAAAAATGAGTACCGGGATGTACAGCGGCAGTACCAGCAGGGATAGCAACATGCCGCCGCCGCGTACGCCTAGCGTTAATGCCGCCCCTATCGCGCCAATTCCAGATAAAGCCGGTGTGCCGATCAAGAGGGCAATAGCAAGCACGGCTAAGCTCTCGTTCGGTAAGTCGAATTGAAGTCCGAGCAGGGGGGCTAATAGAACCAAGGGCAAGCCTGTTAGCAGCCAGTGCGCAGAAACTTTAGCGAAGACGACAAAACCCAGCGTGCGCGGAAGCAAAGCGAGTTGCTCCAAACTACCGTCACGAAAATCGTCAGCAAACAGGCGGGGTAAGGCGAGTAAGTTGGCGAGCAGCGCGGCGACCCATAAAACACCGGGCGCTATTTTACGCAGCAGCGCGGCCTCTGGGCCGATGCCAAAAGGAAAAAGACTGACCACCATAACGAAGAAAAAGAGTAGGGACAAAAATTCGCCTTGTCGCCTTAGGGATAGCTTCAGATCACGCTGGATCAGGGTGTAAATCAGTAGCAAAACTGAAGGTGGCTGGTTCATGTCGCGTTGCTCTGTACGGACATGTAGTCTATTTGATTCATTTAATTAAATTTTTGAACTTATTTTCTGTGTTGATTGGTTGGTTTTTAGCTTGTTTCAGTATTCAGCAGTTTGCGGCCTTGTTCGTGCGCCAAGCAAGGCCTAGAAATTTTCTCTTGTTTCGATTTCTTCTAGGCGCAAAGGGAGCGCTGCGTTGACGGCCACGCCAGGTAGCGCGACGGCTTGGTGCGTCGTTAAAACAACCTGCCTGCCTGCGTTTAATTGAGCCGCGATCAAGGCGGCAGTGCGCGCTAGGCTCGTTCCGTCGAGGGCAACGTAGGGTTCATCGAGTATCCACAGTGGGCTGGTGTCGAATACCAATCGAGACAGCGCCACTCGGCGTCGCTGTCCTTGCGAGAGCGCCTGGCAAGTTTGTCCTTCTGCGTCAGTGATGCCCATATGCAGCAAAGCTGCGCGTGCAGTGGCGTCGCTAATCGGACGTTGCGCCAACTGCGCCGCGATGCGCACATTTTCTAACGGGCTTAAGCCCTCTTTTAGTGCATTGTGGTGGCCGAGATAGCAAAGTTCGCGCTGAAAATCGCTACCCCATGTATGAATCGATTCTCCTTTCCATAAAATTTCTCCTGCGCTAGGCGGGGTCAAGCCACACAAAATTCTTAGTAAGGTGGTTTTGCCGCAGCCATTCGCACCCTGCACGTGCAGCAAGCGTCCGCCGGATAGTTGGAAATTGAGCTGGCTGAATAGAGTGCGTGCGCCACGTAGGCATTCTAGGTTGAGCGCTTCGAGCATAGTGATACTGATGAGGGTCGTAGTGATTGGAGTCGATCAAGCCATCTGTCAACTGATCAGAGCTGCCGGCGAAGCGATCTCTGCGCTGCGCTTAGATTTCTGAAGAGCGGGCTGTGTGCTCCTGCTAGAGGTCTGGTGATGACGTCAAAACGGGATAAAACATGCATCACAAGAGATGGTTAAGCAGAATCAACAGGCGCAGTAGGTATGAAGCGACGGTGATAACGAGTGCGAGCTTGGCGAATTACCAAACAAGCGTCAGTTTATTCGATTTCTGTTTTATACGCGCCCCTTGTCTTAAGCCTTTTTGTGCTTGAGCGTTTTCTTCGACTTCCTCTTACCGCTTTGGTCTGCCCCATTCTGGGGTTGAACTTGCAATTTACTGTCCCATCCCAGGCCTTGATTTAGCAGACTGTTTCTTCGTGAGGATGCTCTGTTGTTCCGCTCGCGCTTGTGCTGATTGCTTCAAAAAAGTCTGCAATCTGTTTTTAATCAATAACTAAACACTTTTCAGCCGCTTTGAGCTTGTTCCGACCTGTCACGCAAATCGTCCTAGGGTTGGAGATTACGCTTAATTTTTATCATGGCATGTATATTGCTTTATTCTAAATGTAAGCAAGGCGATAGTAAGAAATCTTGCTCTGCCGACCTGTTCATAAGCAAAACGCTTGCCAAAACGGGGAAGGCTTTTTAGGAGATAAGGCCATGACAGGCGCTATTACATCATTATTCCCATTCGGATCGAAAGTTACTGAAACACCCGCTCGGCAAACAAGCCGAGGATCCTCCGGTGAATCGACACGCTCACGTGTTTTTTTTACTAAAGGCAATAGTGGATGTTCTGTTTCTGGTCGCTACCAGGGCGCAGGTAAAGCAGCGCTTGAGCTTCAGTATGATTTAACGCCGGTTCTACTTAACGCCCTGGAGCATGACGATGAAGCGCAATACGCTTCGGTGCTGGACGAGATTTTTCGGCGCGGTTCTGAGGCAATTCAAGAAATTTTGCAGAATTTGCCTGATGAAGAACCCTGCAAGTTACACAAACGTTTGCGTCCTCTGCTTGAGGATCTATCTGTCTTTCTTTCGAGCAAAGTAGGTTACACCTGCTTTTCACCTGATACGCCAGACCCAGACTTGGGCACTTTCTCTACGCAAGAGCGCGGCGTTCTAGAGCCAGCGGCGCGCCTTTTTCTCAAGGGTGCTGCTGAAAAACTGCTTAACTATCCCGAATACGCTAGTGATAAGGCAGAGGATGCCTCGTTTAAAAGATTTTTAATCAAAGCCGCAGATAAACTCGCTCAATTCCAAGAGGGTGCGATGGTTGAGTCGGTGCAAATCGACAAAGTCTATCTGCGCGCTATCCAAGAGACGATGAGCGCTTTTAAAAAGCAAGGCTTAATCAAACGTACCCCAGGCTTTTTTACTTTCGCCTGCTTCTCTTTGTCGAACCGTGAGGAAAAGCACGTTAATGGCGTCGTTGATCGGGGCTGGCAAGAGCGTCTCATTGGTGACAAACATGACGGAAAAAAAGACCTTGTCTTAGCCAAAAAAGGTTTTTTTCGACGCAACACCCAAGGCCGTTATCGTGAACGAGCCTTTGTCTACTTCACCAGAGAGATGAAAAAAGCGCGTGCGACACTCAATTCGCAAGCCGAGTATCTGGTT
>JAZKFR010000113.1:0-4648 GCA_040386295.1 Pseudomonadota bacterium
GCAAGCCGGTCTTCAGGCTTGTCTTTGTGGCGCGCTACGGTTGTGCAGAGGTCTTCTTTGTTCAGGAATCAAATTTATGCCCCAGGTGATTGGCATTATCGGCGGTAGCGGTCTCTACGAACTGGACGGCCTTACCCAGCAACATTGGCGACGCGTAGACTCGCCCTTCGGCACGCCGTCCGACGAACTGCTGTTCGCCGAGTTGGCCGGTCAGCCGCTGGTTTTTCTGCCGCGACACGGGCGTGGCCATGCCTTGTCGCCCTCCGCCATCAACTATCGCGCCAATATTGACGCGCTTAAGCGCGCGGGCGTCAGTCAGCTAATCGCGCTGAGCGCGGTGGGCTCATTACGTGAAGATTTACGCCCGGGCATGTTTGTCCTCGTCGATCAATTCATCGACCGCACCTTTGCGCGTGAGAAATCATTTTTTGGCAAGGGCTGTGTCGCGCACGTTTCGCTTGCCGAACCGGTTTGCGCACGGCTCGGCGCGCATCTGGCGGGTGCAGCGCAGACGGCGGGGATTGAGCTTGTGCGTGGCGGTACTTATTTGGCGATGGAAGGCCCGCAGTTTTCCACCCTCGCCGAATCAAAACTTTATCGTAGCTGGGGCTGTGACGTGATCGGCATGACGAATATGCCGGAAGCCAAGCTGGCACGTGAGGCTGAGCTCTGTTACGCCAGTGTGGCCATGGTCACCGACTACGATTGCTGGCATCCGGGGCACGCCGCTGTCAGCGTGACGCAGATCGTTAAGGTGTTGCGCGATAACGCGGCGCAAGCGCGTTCGCTGGTGCAAAAACTTGTCCCCGTACTAGCCCAGGATCATGCTCAAGACTGTGCGTGTCAGCGTGCGTTGGAGCACGCTTTGCTCACCGATCCAGCGGCGCGTGACCCAGTTCTGCTAGAGAAATTAGACGCAGTTGCCGCCCGCGTGCTGGGGGCAAAATGACAGGCAACAGCGCACAAGATAGTGCTCAGCCGCTACCACCAGCGCAGGACTTGGCACAACGCCAGCAGCTTACGGCGCTGGCGCAAAAGCTGGTCAGTCTGGGCTTGAGTCATGGCACTTCGGGCAATTGTTCGCTACGCCAAGCCGAGGCTTCGGGCTTTCTCATCACGCCGTCTGGGTTGCCCGCCGAGGCGTTATTGCCCGAGCGGATGGTGTACATGGATCTGGCGGGGCAACATAGCGCCACGCAAAACCCCTCCAGCGAATGGCGCTTCCACCGCGATCTTTACCTAGCCCGGCCAGACGCCGCAGCGATTATCCATGTGCATTCAACCTATGCGACTACGCTCGCCTGCTTGCGCCGTGATCTGCCGCCTTTTCACTACATGATCGCCGTGGCGGGTGGTGACAGCATTCGCTGTGCGCCGTACGCGCTGTTTGGCAGCCAGGCTTTGTCGGATCTAGTGCTCGTAGCTCTACACGAACGCCAGGCCTGCCTTTTGGCGAACCACGGTTTAATCGCGCTCGGCCAGAGTTTGGAGCAAGCGCTGGCGCTGACGATTGAGGTCGAAAGCCTATGCCAGCAGTATTTGTTGGCGCTGCAGGCAGGTGAACCTTGTTTGCTCAGCGCGGCAGAAATGAGCGAGGTGCTGGCGCGTTTTAAAAGCTATGGCCGACAAGCGGCTGGGCTATGATGCACGCGCTGCAGCGCAGCCAGCAAGGCAGATGGGGTTGCCAAAAACGAACGCACCCATGCCGCGTCAAAGCACGGCGAACACTGTTTTGAATTATTTTTTAGACACTGAATGTTGGATGCTCCATGCCGATCAAAAGCCGAATCCGTACCATTCCTGACCATCCTAAGCCGGGCATCTTGTTTCGTGACATCACCACGCTCCTTAAAGACCCGCTCGGCCTACGTCTTTGCATCGACCAATTGGCAGCGCGTTATCGCGAGCAGCGCATCGATAAAGTCGCTGCCATCGAATCCCGTGGCTTCATCATCGGTGCGCCGCTCGCCTATCTTTTAGGCGTTGGTTTTGTGCCTCTACGTAAGCCGGGCAAGCTACCGGCTGCGACGATGGGTCTCGATTATGTTTTGGAGTACGGGGTTGACCGCCTCGAAATCCACCGAGACGCGATGAGCAGCGGCGAGCGAATTTTGCTGGTAGATGACCTGATCGCCAGCGGCGGCACTGCCGAAGCCGCGAGCAAGTTGATTGGGCAGTGCGGCGGTCATGTGGTCGAATGCGCGTTTGTCATCGATTTGCCCGATCTTGGTGGGCGTCAGCGTCTTGAGCAGCAAGGTCACAGCGTGTTTGCGCTGAGCGAATTTTCTGGGGCCTAGGGCAGATGGATCAAACCCTCAGGCAAGCCAGTGCGGAGGCCGTCGCGCGTGAAAAATGCAGCGTAGAAACCCTGCGCTGGCGGGCGGGACGCTTGGAAATGATCGATCAACGTATTCTGCCTGCCCGCTTCGAGTATGTCGCCTGCGACTCAGCCGCCACCGTCGCTGCGGCGATCCGCAATATGGTGGTGCGTGGTGCACCGGCGATTGGCGTTGCCGCCGCTTACGGGCTGGCTTTGGAAGCATTGCGTTTGCGCCATTTGCCCGAGGCAGAGTTTGCGCCGGCCATCGAGCAGGCTTTTGCCCTTCTGGCGGCCAGCCGACCGACGGCAATCAACTTATTTTGGGCGCTGCAACAGATGCGCCAAAGCTGGCTGAAGGGTTTGCCGAGCAGCGTTGCGCACACTGCTGAGCGGCTACTCGACGCAGCGCATGCTTTGTACGCTGAAGATATTCGCATCAACCGCCAACTCGGCGATTTTGGCGCCACCTTGCTGCCCGATGGCGCGCGCGTGTTAACCCACTGCAACGCCGGTGCTTTGGCGACGGCTGGCCACGGTACGGCGCTCGGCGTGATTCGTTCTGCGGTGGCTGCGGGCAAGCGCATTTCGGTCATCGCGGATGAAACACGTCCTTTTTTACAGGGCGCACGCCTGACCGCCTGGGAGATGGTGCAAGAAAACATCCCGCTGACGCTGATCACCGACAATATGGCCGGTTTTATGATGAGTCGCGGCGAGGTTGATGCGGTGGTCGTGGGCACCGATCGCGTTGCGGCGAACGGCGACGTGGCGAACAAAATAGGCACTTACATGGTGGCAGTGCTGGCGCGCCAACATCAAATTCCCTTCTATGTCGCCTGTCCTGTGTCGAGCATAGACCGCCAGCTGGCGAGCGGCGCAGAAATCCCGATCGAAGAGCGCAGCGCCGACGAGGTCACTGGCTTTGGCGATATTCGCTGGGCAGCAGCAGGCGTCACGGTGCGCAACCCGGCATTTGACATTACGCCGGCGCAATGGGTTAGCGCTTTGATCACAGAGAAAGGCGTCGTCTTTGCGCCAAATAACGAAAAAATAAACAGCTTATTTAGCCAAGATATTGATCAGTAATCATTTTCTTATCTGTACTCGCGAGCCAATCCCCTAGTTAAAAACCCTGATTCGGAAGCCAACATCATGACCATCACCGTAGAAATCGTCCAAAACACGCTTAAAGAGTTGATCGATGCTGATTTGCAAAAAGATTATGTCAGCAGCCGTTGCGCTAAAAATATACGTATCGACGGCGCCGACATTACGCTCGATATTGAGCTGGGTTACCCGGCGAAAAGCCAGCTAGAGCAAATCGCCAAGGCGGTACAGGCGAAATTGGCGAGCATCCCGCAGGTTGGTCAAATTCAGGTAAACGTTCGCTCAAACATCGTTGCGCATAGCGTTCAACGTGGCTTCAAGCCGATGCCAGAAATTCGCAACATCATCGCCATTGCCTCAGGCAAAGGCGGTGTTGGTAAAAGCACGACGGCGGTTAACCTTGCTCTCGCGCTGGCGCAAGAGGGGGCTAAGGTCGGTTTGCTCGACGCCGATATTTACGGGCCTTCGCAACCGCAAATGTTGGGTTTGGTCGGCTGTAAGCCCGAAGCAAAAGAAGACAACAGCATCGAGCCCTTGCTTGCGCACGGACTGCAAGCGATGTCGATTGGCTTCATGATCGATGTTGACGCACCCATGGTTTGGCGTGGTCCTATGGTGACGCAGGCGTTGGAGCAGCTGATCAAACAAACGCGCTGGCACGATCTCGACTATCTCATCGTAGATATGCCGCCAGGCACAGGTGATACGCAGCTTACCTTGGCGCAGAAAGTCCCGGTAACAGGCGCCGTGATCGTTACGACGCCACAAGACATCGCGCTGATCGATGCGCGTAAGGGTCTGAAAATGTTTGAGAAAGTCGGCATCCCGATTTTGGGCTTGGTCGAAAACATGAGCTTGCATATTTGCCGCCAATGCGGTGCCGAGGAACACATTTTTGGCCAAGGGGGGGGCGCGCAAATGTGTCAGGACTACGGCACCGAATTGCTCGGTTCATTGCCGCTAGAAGCCTCGATTCGTGCTCTGGCCGACGAGGGTCGGCCGACCGTCGTCGGCGCACCAGAGTCGCGTGCGGCGGAGCTATATCGAGCTATTGCGCGTCGTGTGGCGGTGAAAGTAGCCGAACGAGCCAAAGATATGACCGACAAATTCCCCAAAATCGTGATTCAGAAAAATTAGCCTTTGCCGCTGTACGCTGCTTTGGCGGCTAATTCTAATTCGCATTAGAAGCTGAATTTATTATCCATGCCCATCCGGTTAATG
>JAZKFR010000114.1:0-2842 GCA_040386295.1 Pseudomonadota bacterium
GTTCGGAGATAATAGAGAAGGCTGATGGACAAGAGGGTGACGCTGAGGGTGACGGTGCTGAAGATGATGGCTCAAAGGGTGATCATTCAGAGGGCGATCATTCAGGAGGCGATCCTGCGGGAGAAATCACCCCAGAAGTCAGCAATTTTCAAGGGAGTGGCTTACAGGGGGCGTCCCCTCCTGCTCAGGACAACGGTTCGCCGTCTGATGCAGAGCTTAAAGTCATTGCCTTTGATGCCTTGATGAGCCAAGGTGTCTCAGCTGAGCCTGCTGTGCTCGTTGCGCTGGTTGATGTGCTGCGTACCCTGCTTAGTTTGTACATTTCGCAACAACAGGTAGAGCGTCAGCTACGGCGGATAGAGCGTGAAGCTATGATCGGCGAATTGATGAACGCCGCGAACGAAACGGTCAAGGCTGCCAAATCGAATCGCACAGCGAGCTATGTTAGTGGCGCACTTTCGATTGGTATGGGCGCCGCCCAGATGGGGATGGGGATTCACTCGTACAGAATGAGCCGTCCCACAATTAAGGCAGGCCAGAAGATCACTCCAGCTTTAGAGGCTGAAATGAAGCGCACAGGGCAGTGGGATAGATTGTCTCCGGAGGCGCGAAATACCAGAGTTATTCGCAACTCTGATGAGGTGAGAATTCTTCAGGAGAGCGCGTCCGCTCAAGGCGTTGCACGATCACAGATGTGGACTAATAACGCTTACGCCCTGCAAGCCTTAGGCCAGACCGCACCCCAGTTGGCCAGTGCCCAACTTGAGTATGAAGCAAAAGGGCATGAAGCCGCTGGCCAGGAAAATCAGGCTGTGTCTAAGCGCTATGAAGACTCTATGGATCAAACTAAGGATGTGCAAAATACGCTTGCAGGCGGTATTTCTGCGGTATTAGAGGCGCTTAACCAAATGTTTCGCACATTGCACGAAGTTGATCAGGCGGTAGCGACCATGGCTTAATCAGCGCTTGGGTTTGTTGCGTCTCGCGTCCGCCTAGCTTTTGAGCTTGGCGCGCGAGACGCTTGCCCAGGGACTCAACACTGTTTCGTGCGCTTTTTCGTGCCTTCCTTCGTGTGCTTTTTCGTGCGTTTCTTAGTGCTTTTCTTCGTGGAATTTTTATTATGAAATCAGCAGGGTCAAAAAAACGCTTGAGTTTGCCAAGCGAGCAGAACGAAGCCTTATCTGCCACGGAGCTGGTGTCTAGAGTACGTCTGTCGGCGGGCAAAGCGCTGCAAGAATATTCCCTATGCGCACGCGAAGCATCGCAGAAAGCGCGCATTTCTGATGAGCAATTAGAAACCATTTACGCCGCTGGCTTTGCCCGGTACACGCAAGGGCGCTTGTCTGATGCGCGGCAGATTTTTACTTTCCTAACGATTTATGCGCCGCTGAACGTGCGTTACCTCAAAGCCTTGGCGGCAGTGCATTTTATTTGCGGTGAGCTGGTTCAAGCGCTTCACGTTTATTCAACCTTAATAGTATTGACACCAGAAGATAGCTTGGTGCAGAAGCGCTATGCACAATGCCAGGAACGCATCGATACCTCTGCGGGTCTCAAAGAGGTGAGCAAGCTGAGCACAGCTCAGAAGTGATTTTTGGGCAATCTTTCTTTAAATAAATGGGGGTGCAATATGATGGATAAGGCTGAGGCGGAAAAGTTGGAACAAAGCATACAAAAAATCCATAGCGACACGCGCGCACTGACTACCAAAGTCGAGCGCTTGATCAGTGCCAGTGCGAACGAACGCGATAAGTACGGACGGACTAAATCAGAGACGCTTGCGCTGTTAAAAACACGTTTGACGCCAGCGCAGCGAGTGGCCTTCGACCAACAAATGGGCGAGGATATGGGGAAATTGCAATTGGAAGTGAAGCGTGAAACTGATTTGATTCTTGCGCAACAAGCCGTCGATAGCGGCATTGCAGCCAAGCCAGAGGGTGTAGCGCCTAAGCGCTTGGGTAAATTGTCTAAGCGCTTCGTTTGATTACTTAGATAGTGTCGTCACGAGATTGTATTTATAATCCCCCCCAAACACTAATGCTGACTGAAAGGGGAAAAGAAGATGGGCGTTGCAGCACACCGTAGGCATGACATTTCGGATCATGTTTGGGCTCTTCTGGAGGCGCATTTACCGGGCAGGAAAGGATCGTGGGGCGGGGAGGCACGGGACAATCGGCTGTTTATCAACGCAGTATTTTGGATACTGCGGACGGGTGCGCCGTGGCGAGATCTGCCGACGGAGTATGGGGATTGGAAGAACACACATCGTCGTTTTTGTCGCTGGCGAGATAGCGGCATTTGGGAAGGGCTTTTGGAGCAGCTTATTGACGCACCGGATTTTGAATGGCTGATGATTGACGCAAGTCACATCAAGGTGCATCCGCATGCAGCAGGCGCTCAAGGCGGCAACCAAGACATGAGCCGTACAAAAGGGGGCTCAACACGAAGCTACATCTGGCCGTGGATGCGCATGGTTTGCCGGTCAGAGTGCTTATTACAACGGGTACCACGGCAGATTGCACACAGGCTGGGCGCTTAATCGAAGGGCTTGAAGCCGAGCATCTGTTGGCAGATCGAGGCTACGACAGTGACACCATCGTTGCGCAAGCACGCGCCCAAGGCATGCGCGCCGTGATTCCGCCAAGGAAAAACCGCAAGGAACAACGCAGCTATGACAAACACCTCTACAAGCTCAGGCACTTGGTTGAGAATGCTTTTTTGCATCTCAAGCGCTGGCGTGGCATTGCGACGCGCTACGCCAAAAATACTGCTTCATTTCTCGCGGCTGTTCAGGTTCGATGTATTGCTTTATGGGCTAACATCTCGTGACGGCACTATCTAG
>JAZKFR010000115.1:0-26392 GCA_040386295.1 Pseudomonadota bacterium
AAGGCATAGACAACGTCGGCGTTATCGGGATACGCCTTGAGCAGATGGGCAAATTGCTGCTCAGCTTCGGCGTTGCGTTGATCGGCCAAGAAGCAACGTGCTAGATACAGCCTGAGTTCGTCGGCGTTTGGATTGCGCTCAAGGAAAGACAGCATATTGTCGATCGCCAAAGGCAAAGATTGCCGCACCAAAAGCTGTGCTTGCAGCAAGGCAGCAGGCTGCCAGGTGGGGTCAAGTTCGAGTGCGCGCCGCGTTTCGGCCAAGGCACGCCCGGCGTCGTTCGCTGCATTGGCGGCCAAGGCCAGACTTTGGTGCGCTTCGGGCAAGCCCAAGAAAGGTGCGCAAATTTTCTCGATCAGCTCAAACGCAAGCTGTCGGTCTGTTTGCTTGCTGAACAAACTATTCAGACTGAGCAAATTGGCACGCAGCGCGGCAGGGTCGTTTTGCAAAAGCGCGATCAAATGCGGCACCAATTCATCAAAGCGCTGATTGAACAGCAAGAGGCTGGTTAAAGACTGTTGCGCCCGCTGCGCGCTAGGGTCTGACGCGACCCATAAGCGCGCGATTTCCAGCCCCAGATCGAGACGGCGCGCGTAGGTCGTGACCTCAAGCGCGCGCTCAAAAACAGCGGGATCGTCGGTGCTGCGGGCAAGCTCGTCGTACAAATCTGCCGCTAACTCGTTGGCGCCACGCTGCAAAGCGATTTCGGCAAGCAAAACAGTGTAGGTGACCAAACCGCTCAACTGATCCGGGGCGATGGTTTGCGTAAAATTCTGCGCTCGCGGCGGCAGGCTCGCTGTTTTTTTGCTGTCTTTGCTGACTTTGGTTTTGGCAATGGGCAGACTGGCCGCCGACTCAGCCGCTTGCACGTGCATTACCTGCATGGGAATAGCCGCGACGCAGAGCGACAACAGCGTCAAACTGCGCCGCAGAGCGCGTGCTAATGAAGGCTTCAGCATGCCCTTAAGCGAATCGCACTTAGACGAATCGCACTTAAATGAATCGCACTTAAATGAATATTTGAACAGCGCATTTGAGCGGGGATGAGCGGTACTGCGATGCGTAGAATCCATGGTTTCCTGAGCAGGAGAAAAATAGGCTGGCGTTGTTGGCGACGGTTAGCGTAGGGCAACGCAAGCGAGCAGACGCAAGATAAGCCGGAAAACGGGTCGGCAAGCTGAGGCAGGGCTGCGGTCAGAACAAGAAAGCGACAGTGCGGCACAAGCCCTGGTATGGTATGGATTTTTGGTGATTGCAGCAATGCCAGAACTGCCCGAAGTTGAAGTCAGCCGCCTGGGACTACTCCCCCACCTGCCCGGACAAACCGTATGTGACGTGATTGTGCGCACGCCAAAATTACGTCACGAGATCCCCCCCTTGCTAGCGCAAAAGCTGATTGGTAGACGCTTAGACGGCATCGTTCGGCGCGGCAAGTACCTGCTTTTTGACTACGAAAGCAAAGGCGACGGCGGTTGGTTAATTTTGCATCTAGGCATGTCTGGCAGTTTGCGGCTGGTGCCGCCAGGCGGCAGCGCGCCACAAAAACATGATCACGTCGACCTGGTTTTTGCCCATACCCGCCTGCGCTTTCGCGACCCACGGCGCTTTGGCCTACTGCTCTGGCACGAGGGTGCCGACGTGGAAGAGCATCGGCTGCTCAAAGTACTGGGTCTTGAACCTTTGTCGGCGGCGTTTAACGGCGCCTGGCTGTACCAGGCGAGCGCACAACGCAGTGGGCCGATCAAACCCGCCTTGATGGACAGTCACTGGCTGGTCGGCGTGGGCAACATTTACGCAGCCGAAAGCTTATTTCATGCGGGGATTTCGCCCTTGCGCGCAGCCAACCGCATCAGCCTGTCGCGCTATCAGCGGCTCGCGGGGGCGATTCAAGAAACGCTGCACGCCTCGATTGCCGCAGGGGGCAGCAGTGTGCGCGATTACGTGCACAGCGACGGCGGCGCCGGCTGCTACCAGCTCGCTTGCGCGGTATATGACCGCGCCGGCCAGGCCTGCCCGGTCTGTCGCCAAGCTATTAAGATGATTCGTCAGAGCGGACGCTCGACCTTCTATTGCCCACACTGCCAGCACTGAGCGGCTCGGCGCATCAAGGGCGATACACGCAGTAGATACACGCAGCAGATACACGCAGGCGGGCGCGGCGTTTCGGTGTTTGCTAAAACTGAGTGCGCAGCAGAACGACACAGCGACGAAGCAACTAATCCGCGCGATGATAAGGATGATTCCGCAGTACGCTAATCGCCCGATACACCTGCTCGCACAAGATCAGACGTGCCATCGCATGCGGCAAGGTCAGGCTAGACAGCCGTAGGCGCACCTGCGCGGCTTTTTTCAAAGCCTCATCAATCCCGTCGGCACCGCCAATCACAAACGCAGTATCGCCGCCTTCGCGCATCCATTGATCCAAACGCTGGGCAAATTGCTGCGTATTTAAGTCTTCCCCGCGCTCGTCCAAAACAACAAGACGTTGGTAGCCCGGCATCGCCGCATGCAAACGTGTCGCCTCCGCCGCCAACAAAGTCGCACGCGTTTTAGCGCCATTACTCGCACGCGCCTCAGGCTTAATCTCAACCACACTCAGCGGCAGTTCGCGTGGCATCCGTTTGATGTATTCCGCACAGCCCTGGCTGATCCACTCAGGCATCTTGTGCCCCACAGCAAAAATCGTCAGTTTCAATTGTTTTTCATCTCTCTGTATTTCTCTGAGCCGCCTTCTCTGAGTCGCCTTTTTTTGCCGCTTTTTAAATTCACTACGCCATGCTTTTAACGCCTCAAAGTCCGCCCGCAGCGCAGACTCTTCTGGTATTGGTATGGACGCCTCTTGAGATTGGCTGTGCTCATAGCGCCTCGCCGCCTTCATTGAGCTGTTGCAGATAGTGGCTATAGACAAAAACACGATTGCGGCGCCTGCCCGTTAGTTCGTGCACCACGCCCGCCTCTTCTAGGCTTTTCAAAGCCTTGGCAACCGAGGGGTAGCTTAGACCGCTGCTCGCAGCAAGTTGTTTAATGCTAGACACCGGTTTGGCGCGCAGGCCGGCGAGTACGCGCAAGGGACTGTGACTCACCGCAGCGCTGCCGCTGTCGCTAATGCGGGCGATATCCGCCGCGAAGTGTTGCGTCAGATTTTGCGCGGTACGCACAGCGGCGTTCGCGGTGCTCGCAACGCCTTCTAGAAAAAACGTTAGCCAGGTTTCCCAATCGCCTTGGGTACGCACTCGGTCGAGTAATTCGTAGTAGGTGCTACGGTGCTGCTTGAAGTACAGACTCAGGTAAAGCAATGGCTGGCTGAGTAGCCCTTCGTGGTGTAGCAGCAAAGCAATGAGTAGGCGGCCAAGCCGTCCGTTGCCGTCTAAAAACGGGTGGATGGTTTCAAATTGCACGTGGACTAAAGCGGCACGCACGAGGGTGGGCAATACGGGGGCTGGGGATTGAGGTTGGTGCCTCTGTTCAGGCGCCGGGTTCGGCTCCGACTCTGAGTGCAGGCTTTGATTAGCGTGCAAAAAAACTTCGAGCGCACTCATGCACGCGGCGAGCTGCGGCGGCGGCGGGGGCACAAAATGCGCGTTGGCGGGACGCGTGCCGCCAATCCAGTTTTGGCTGCGGCGAAATTCACCTGGCTGTTTGTCGCTGCCCCGCCCTTTACGCATCAACTGTTCGTGCATTTCACACAGCAAGCGGTTACATAACGGAAAACCCGCACGCAGCCGCGCCATACCGTGCTCCAAGGCCGCGACATAGTTGCTGACTTCTTGCACGTCGTTCAAAGGTACGCCAGGCGCTTCGTCCGCTTCAAACAACAAAAGGTCGGAAAGTGAAGATTGCGTACCTTCGATTTGCGAAGATAAGACGGCCTCGCGTCGCACGTAGGCGTAGAGAAACAGCTGCGGGTCAGGCAGTAGCATGCTGACGCTATCTAAACGCCCAACGGCCAGAGTGGCTTGCTCCAACAGTTGTAGACGCTTGCCGCTAAGCTCGAGGGGCGGCTGCGGTGGCAAGGGCTGCGGCACAAAAGCGCGAACGCTTTCGCCGCCGGCGATACTCGTTTCGTAATGGCCGGTAGTGCGCGTACTCAATGGGCTACCCTTTAATAAGGATTTTCACTATTAAAAAATATTAGTTTATTTTTAATAAAATAACATTAGCGCAAAATTTGCGCCCATGTTTTTGAGCTGTATCTCGACTTTAAAGCCGCGACACCCAAACCAAACGCAGCAAAACGCCAGCCACAAGAATCAAGAGCAAAAGGTCTCTGCGCCTCTCGCCATGCGCTTTTCGCCAGCGGCCTTTGATAGAATGCGCGATTGCCTCTTTAACTCCCTGGTCTGCCCATGAACCGCAAGATGCTGGTCACTTCCGCGCTGCCTTATGCCAACGGCGCGATTCACATTGGACATCTCGTCGAATACATCCAAACCGATATCTGGGTGCGTTTTCAAAAAATGCGCGGACACACCTGCTGGTACGTCTGCGCCGACGATACGCACGGCAGCGCGATTATGTTGCGTGCTGAGAAAGAAGGGATCACGCCAGAAGCTTTGATTGGCCGCGTGCATAGCGAGCATCAACGGGATTTTGCCGGGTTTCAGATCGGTTTTGACCATTACGACACAACGCATACTGAAACAACGCGCGCCTTGGCAAGCGAAATCTACCTACGTTTGAAAGACGCTGGACTGATCGAAAAAAGACTGATCGAGCAGTATTACGACCCGGTCAAAGCGATGTTTCTACCCGACCGCTTTATCAAAGGCGAATGCCCTAAATGCGCCGCGCCAGACCAATATGGCGACAACTGCGAACGCTGTGGCGCAGCGTATACCCCGAACGATCTAAAAGCGCCTTATTCGGCAATCTCCGGCGCCACCCCGGAATTACGCAGTTCGGAACATTACTTCTTCAAATTATCCGACCCGCGTTGCCAAAATTTCTTACGCAGCTGGACACAAAACGAAGGGCGTTTGCAGGATGAGGCCGCCAACAAGCTGCAAGAATGGCTCGGTGCAGCAGGCGAACATACGCTCAGCGATTGGGACATCTCGCGCGATGCGCCCTACTTTGGTTTTGAGATACCCGACGCGCCAGGCAAGTATTTTTACGTTTGGTTAGACGCGCCGATTGGCTATATGAGCGCGTTCAAAAACTTGTGCGCCAAGCAAGGCCTCGATTTTGACGAATACTGGCGGGTGCAAAACACGACGGCAGAGAACACAACACAAACCGAGCTATACCACTTCATTGGCAAAGACATCCTCTATTTTCACGCCTTGTTTTGGCCTGCTGAATTGAACTATGCCGGCTACCGCACGCCGAGCAAAATTTTCGCGCACGGCTTTTTAACCGTCGATGGCGCCAAAATGTCTAAGTCGCGCGGCACCTTCATCACCGCCGAAAGCTACCTCGCACAAGGACTCAACCCAGAATGGCTGCGCTACTACTTTGCCGCCAAACTTTCCGACACGATGGAAGACATAGACCTCAACTTCGACGACTTCATCGCCCGCGTAAACGCCGATTTGATCGGCAAATTAGTCAACATTGCGAGTCGCTCAGCCGGCTTTATCAGCAAGCGTTTCGCCGGCGCTTTAGGCGTTTGCGACCCTGCTCTACCGGCTTTCCAAGCCATTTATGCGCGGCGCGCCAACATTGAAGCGTTATTTGAAGGGCGCAAATTTAACCAGGCAATGCGCGAAATCATGGCACTCGCCGACTTGGCAAATCAGTACGTAGACCAAGTCAAACCCTGGGAACTGGCCAAGCAAGCCGAGCGTAACGAGGATTTGCACAGCGCCTGCACAAATGCGCTCAATCTGTTCCGCCTGCTCATCATCCTGCTCAAACCGGTGTTGCCGACGCTGGCGGCGCAAGTCGAAAACTTTCTCAACATCAACACACTCAGCTGGCAAGATGCAACAGAGGTTTTGCCCGCCGGACATCTAATCAAGCCCTACCACCACCTCATGACGCGCATCGAACAAAAGCAAATAGACGCACTGCTGGCAGCGAATCAAAGCAGCGCAACGCCCTCCGACGCTGCCACCGCCACCATCATCACGTCGAACGCAGGGATCGCCCAAGCCGAAGCAAGTGCTGCACTCACCCCCAGCATTGGCCTAGACGAATTCATGAAAATTGAGCTGCGCGTCGCCCGTATTCAAGAAGCCAGCGCCGTTGATGGCGCCGATAAACTGATTCGCCTACAACTAGACCTCGGCGCACTGGGAACACGGCAGGTCTTCGCCGGAATCAAAGCTGCGTACGACCCAGCGCAATTAGTCGGACGACTCACCGTTGTGGTGGCCAACTTGGCGCCACGCAAAATGAAGTTTGGCCTCAGCGAAGGCATGGTCTTGGCTGCTTCAGACGACGCCGCAAGCAACGCTGCAAGCACCAGCGGCAAAGCACCTAGCACCGGCATTTTTTTACTCTCACCCGACGACGGCGCACAGCCTGGCATGCGCATCAAATAAGAAAGCAACTCCAATGAAACGACCTGCACGCCCACAACTCACCTGGATGATTCTCTTTTACGGCCTATTCGACATCCTCGGCATGTTGCTATTAGCCACCGGCGGCACTTGGCTAATCAACGGCAACGTATTATTTCTCGAACGCTTTCCCAGCACCACACTAGAAGCCATCGCCAGCAGCGTACTCGGCGTGGTCATCATGTTATGGGCGGCAGCGCAGGTACTGCGTGAACTGCTCAAGCGCGATCAAACCGAGAAACAGTAGCCAAACAAGCACGTCAAGCACGCAGAAACACCCCCGCTTCGGTGACCACGGCGTCCAGCGGCCAATCATGCGCTTCTGGCTTGATCGAATCGACCCGTGCCAGCTCAAAGCCCAGACCAATCGTGAGCGGACGTATTCCCTGCCGATGCCAAACAGCCAGGCTACGGTCAAAATACCCCCCCCCATACCCAAGGCGATAAGCTGCGGCATCGAACGCATTGACCGGCAAGAGTAAGGCATCAGGCTGCAACAAAGGCCCTTGCGTCGGCGTAGGAATGCCGTAACGATCCTTGACCAGCTCGGCGTGCGGCGACCAGGCGCGAAAAGCGAGCGGCTGATCCTGCGCCAAGACGACAGGCAACAAAGGGCAAAACCCCGCCGCCCCCGCCGCGTACCAGCTCGCGATAAGGGGACGAATATCCGGCTCGTTGTATATCGGCCAACAAAAAGCAAGACGCAAAGCAGCGAGCTGCGGGAAGGCCTGACTTAAATGCCCGCACAGCCGAGCCGAAAGCGCAGCGTGCGCTTCAGCCGAGAGCGCCAGACGGCGCGCAATCAAATGTCGCCTTAAACTCTGGCGATCCATCGCGTCTAAAGAATTCGTTGAAGGATTTTTTGGCATGCTGGCAATCTATCTGAACTCTGGCTGATTCAATTCAGTCGAGCATGCCACGCAGCGACGGAAACGGGGCGCAAACAGTATGCTGATTATCTAAAAAAGAGCATGAAATCGTTAATCGTGGAGGTCATCAATACCGTGAATGCGCAAAGCAAACCGCGTACTTTTGAAATTATCTGCCTCTGCGCCGACTGGTGCAGCGCCTGCAGAAACCTCAAAGCGCAATTTGCAACACTGGCTAGCGAGCTGCACTACCCTATTTATTGGCTAGATGTCGAAACCTACGACGAAGCCTTAAACAAGGCTGAAATCGAGATCGAAACCTTTCCGACCATCATCGTGACAGCAAAGCAGGCAGAACATAACAGAGCAATCTATTTCGCCGGCAGCATAGAACCAAATATCGCCAGCCTAACGCGCTTACTCAAGGCACTGAGCAGAAGCACAACACCGGCGCTAAACGAAACAAGCTGGCAATCAGCGCTAAAACAACTCGAAGCAGCGGGTGCTTTTGCGGGGGTTTAGGCGGCTCGAGCGACTCGAGATAAGCTCAACAGAGTGCCCAACACACAGCACACTTACGCTCATTGACATACAAAAACAGGCATGGCTCAAAACGAGCAGACCCCTCTCCTCCGCAACCTTATGCAAACAGCCTACCCTACGATAATTCGAAGCACTGCAAGCTAGCTTGTGTCCAGCAGACGATTGGCCGGACAACTACACTTTGGTGGCACGGTGTAAACTATCAAGCCACAAGTAGTTCATTCCGATTCGCATTAGAACCGACACTTGGTCGCATTTTTGGGCGGCGTATTGCCTTGCTAGAGTAACGCTCTGTGGTTCGTCTTAACATCTAAATTCAATGCAAATTGGCGTTACATACTGCCACAGCAGCTTCCCGGCCTTGACTGCCTCGCTGTGAGCAGTCCTGGTAACGTGCGATTCCATTAGTGCCAATGGTTCACAGGGACGTTACTCAGGGTTAAAACAGTCAGTCGGAAGTATCTTATGACCACCATTGATCGCCCCCCCGTATTGTTTCGCAACCCCCCTTTGTCTGCGCAACTCACCCAACGTATCGCGCGCGACTTTACCCCGCGCTGGGAAAAACAATGGGGCGGAAAATTTGTACTGCACGGACGTCAGCCTACGCCCAACTCGATTCGGCTTGATGGCAACGATTATCTCAACATCAGCGGACACCCCGATATTGTCCAAGCTCAAGTTGACGCCTTGACACAAAGCCAAGAATCGGTCGTTCAATCGGCTGTTTTTCACCTCGATCAACATCCAGCCTGCAGCTTAGCGACGGAGATGGCGCATTGGATGGGTAAGGAAGACGGGTTTATTTGTACCTCTGGATTTTCCGCTAACACCGGTTTACTCCAAATCATTGCCAGCGCAGAGACCCCCGTTTACCTGGACATGCTAGCGCATGCCTCGCTCTGGGAAGGTGCGCATGCGGCACGTGCACCCGCTTACGGTTTTCGTCATAACGATGTAGCACACCTGTCGCGCATAATTGCCAAAAATGGACCAGGCGTAGTGGTGGTCGACTCGGTTTATAGCACTACGGGGGCTCTTTGCCCTTTGGCCGAGATACTTGCTGTAACTGAAAAATATGGCTGCATGATTGTGGTCGACGAATCCCATTCGCTGGGGACGCATGGGCCAGGAGGCGCTGGTTTATGCGCCGCATTAGGTCTATCTGAACGCGTACATTTTGTCACTGCCAGCCTAGCCAAAGCCTTTGCCGGACGTGCGGGATTTTTTTCGATGCCCTCAGCAATGCGTTACTACATGTTGGTAACCAATCACTCGAACATTTTCAGCTCAAGCTTATTGCCATACGAAATCGCAGGACTGGCTGCAACGCTGAGTGTTGTGCGCGATAGCAACGATGCCCGTGCACGATTGCACGCACACACAAAACGTTTGCGCACCAGCCTTCTCGCGATGGGTTACCCAATCGAGCACGGTAGTGAACAAATTATTGCTTTAGAAGCGGGCTCCGAATCGGACACAACGCGATTACGCGACCATTTAGAAACACGTGGTGTGCATGGCGCAATTTTTTGCGCACCAGCAACCAGCCGCGACCGAGCCATGGTTCGTTTAACGCTAAATGCTGGTTTGACTGCCTCGGAAATCGAGAGAATTGAGCTGGCTGCAAAAGAGGTTGCTGCGATTGTTAAACCTTGGGAATGGCAGATTGCAAAACGGACACGCAAAGTACGCTCGTAAAGTAGCTAAGGCTAAGGGCAATTCAGATTTTGCCAATCGCGTTACCATTGCGCTCTGCATTAACTTGACACCAACTTGAGAAGCACTAACACGAGTGACTCAATGAACATCTTGCGCAAAGCACAGGCTCAAAGCTTAAAGGGTTTAGGGCAAATACGATGCTGGCTGTACGAGCACATCGTTTTACCACCGCTTGAACCCATATTGCATCCATCAACCAGGCGTATTCAATACCTTGGACTGTTTATGTTTGTTGGGAACCCTTTGTTTTTATGGGTTTGGAGTAGCTGGCTTGTACAACCTTATGAGAATTCTGTACTGCGATTGTTCAACAGTTTTCTTGGGCTTCTACTTATGCTGCCTGTGGTTAACCGTGATCCGCAAAGTCTGCTAGCCAACACTGCATTCACAGTGATTTCTTGGTTTCAGTTGCCAGTATTTTTTAGCTGGATGTACCTATGCAACAGTGGTGGCAGCGCCTGGATGGCAAGTGTGAGCGTGATGATTTTGATTTGGTATCACGTCATTGATTGGCGTTTGGCCAGCGTCGGCCTAGTTTTGGGGGGAACTGCTGCATGGGCTTTATTTAAGCTGATTGACCCAGCCGTGATGCCTATGGAGTTTGAGCAACTTGCAACCAACTCAGTAGTAATTTCCTTCAGCTTTGCTATGGCATTGCTCTTGGGTGCGCTCTCAGCCAACGCGAGACAAGCCCATCTGGCACATGCCCGAGAACAGAAAAAAGCGCTTACAGCACTAGCTGGCTCCATCGCCCACGAAATGCGCAATCCTTTGAGCCAAGTCAAATACAGCCTGGACGCTCTTGAGCATGTATTACCCACGCCCAGCATTGTACGCACGACACACCCGGTGACGACGCAAGACCTGGACACGCTGTATCAGAACTTATCGCAGGCGCAACTCGCGATTAAGCGCGGGCTGCAGGTGATTTCGATGACGCTAGACGAAGTCAAAGGAAAAGCGCTAAACACCGCGAATTTTGCGTACTTATCTGCTGAACAGACGGTGCGTAAAGCGGTTGATGAGTACGGCTACGAAACGGAAGGCGAACGCAGCAAAGTGAGCGTTTCAGTGGTGCGTGATTTCATGTTTAAAGGCGATGAAACCGTCGCTATTTTCATCTTGTTCAACCTGATCAAAAACGCACTGTATTACTTTGGAACGAAGCCGAATGCCCAGCTGCTCATCACCGTCGATGAACCCGCGATCTATGTCAAAGACACGGGGCCCGGCATTGAACCGGAAGTATTGAGCCGCTTATTTGAGTCATTCAACTCAGTTGGCAAAGAGCATGGTACTGGCCTCGGGCTATCGTATTGCAAGCGCAGTATGCAGGCCTTTGGCGGCGATATTCATTGCACTTCTAGCCTTGATCAATACACCGAATTTACGCTTTTATTCCCGCGCATTTCGGCGGCAGAGCTAACGCAATATGAAACAGCAGTGCGCCAAAAAGCGCAGCTTGCGTTCACCGGCAAATGTTTTCTCGTCGTTGACGATATGGAAACGGTAAGGCGCATCACGGCACATTATTTGCAGAATCTAGGCGCCGAAGTGTGCACAGCGCAAAATGGCCAAGAAGCCATCGATAAGCTCAAACAAGGCACCTTCGATCTGATCGTCATGGATCTCAATATGCCGGTGCTCGATGGCTACGCCGCAGCCGAAAGAATCCGCGCCGGTATTGTTCCTGAGCAGCAGCACATTCCCATCGCCGCTTTTTCTACGGAGCCCGCTTTTGTCGCACAAGTCAAAGCCCAAAAGGTAGGTATCAACGCCTTTATTGGCAAACCTTGCGGGCAATTTGAACTGATTCAGGCGCTAGAAAAGATACTGACTGAGGCCGAGATTAGGACTGCGGCTGAGCCGGTCATGGCAAACACCGACCCCTGTGCCGAATTGTTTGGCAGAGTCATCCTGGTGGTCGATGACTCTGCGTTGAATCGAAAAATCCTCAATCGCTATCTCAGCCAGGCCAAAGTGATCGTTGTTGAAGCCGGGAATGGTAAAGAGGCTTTGCTGCATCTGGCGCAAACACGTTTTGATCTTGTGCTGCTCGACATGCAAATGCCAGAAATGGGGGGAATTGAAGTCACGCAGCTGATTCGACAAACGCCCAGCCCCTATCAACAGGTCAAAATTGTCATGCTCACCGCCAATTTTGATGAGGCCAGCATGGCGCAGACCTATGCCGCTGGTGCTGACGCATTTATCAGCAAACCGGTCAGTTTGGATCCGCAGTATCAGGAGATACGTCAGCTACTGCGCGGTGTAGCACGGCAAGAAAGTGTCCGTGCGCCGGTGCCTCAGCCTGAGCTACTCAGTCAAGCGACAAGGATCCCGCTAATTGACCCGCAAGTCTTAGCAAGACTGCACGATCTGACGCTCTTGCCAGAAGTGCTGCCTATTTTTGAGATTCAATCAGCGGAGTCGATACGATTGCTCGCACAGGCGCTGGCGTCAAACGATCTGCAGCAAGCTAGCCAGGCACTACATGCGTACAAGGGAAGCAGCGGCAGTATCGGCGCGCAAGCTTTACACGAAATGCTCAGGCATGCGTACGCAGACACTCAGCAAGGCCGTTGGCCGCAAACGGAGAATTGGTTAAGCCAGGTGCAAACATTGCACAGACAGACGCTGCAAGCTTTAGCGAATTATCAAAAGGCACTGAAACTCAGTACCAGCTAGAGCACGCAAAAAGCGAGCGTTTGTAGGGCGCCAAGGGTTCGGTTGTGAGGGCATTGCTTGCGCAACAAAACAGCCCGCAAAGCTTGCTACTGCTGAGGGAGGTTAAACACGGAGCACACGGAAAACGCCGAGCGTGCGGGCAAAAAGAAACGCACAAGAAACTATCTTGTGCGTACTTGATTTAGCTTGATTTTTTACTTCACTTACTTCATTTGCTCGCCCTGCACTGCTTTCTTAAACACTTTGGGCGTGGGTTGAAGCAAACCGGTACAGCGTAAAACGGCAAATTATTTCAGCTTGGTTTCTTTGTACAAAACGTGCTTGCGGGCTTTTGGATCGTATTTCTTGATCTCCATTTTGCCCGGCATGGTGCGCTTGTTTTTGGTCGTCGTATAAAAGTGCCCGGTATCTTCGGTCGACTCAAGTTTGATTTTTTCACGCATAACAGCAGATCCTCAGTTCTTAACTTAAATGTTGCAACAAGCTTGTTGCAATGACTCTAGCGAGCAGCGATTTTGCTGCCGCGAGCATTTTTGACTTGGGCAGCTTTAGCAGCAGTCGCCTTTAGATCAGCCAACACGGCCTCGATGCCATTTTTGTCGATCAAGCGAATCGCCGCAGTAGAGAGACGCAAGCGAACCCAGCGCTTTTCTTCTTCCAGCCAGAAGCGATGCGATTGCAGATTCGGAAGGAAGCGCCTTTTGGTTTTGTTATTCGCGTGGGAAACGTTGTTCCCACTCATTGGGCCTTTGCCCGTAACTTGGCAGAAACGCGCCATGGTTTTGCTCCGATTAGATTGTTCTTAAACGTAAAGCCGGCCATTCTAGCCGAAACAGCGGGGCTTGCTCAAGCCTTTTTTACAAGCGTCGCTAGAGCAAACCCCGTTCAGCGAACGACAAGGGGGTCGCTTGGCCCGCCACAATAAAGTGATCAAGCACACGCACGTCGATCAGCGCCAGCGCTTTTTTCAGCTCGCCAGTCAGAAAAATATCGGCTGACGAAGGTTCGGCCAGACCAGAAGGATGGTTGTGCGCCAAAATGACCGAGGCTGCGTTATGCGCCAAAGCTTTTTTGAGCACCTCTCGCGGATACACGCTGCTCTGCGTCAGCGTGCCGCGAAACAGCGTCTCGCCGGCAAGCAAACGGTTTTGCGCGTCCAGCCAAAGCACATAAAAAACCTCGTGCGGCAAGCACGCCAAATGCAAACGCAAATAATCGCGCACCGCCGCAGGTGAGGCGAAGGCGTCGTTTTGCGTCATTTCTTCCGCCAGGGCGCGGCGCGACATCTCAAAGACGGCTTGCAACTGCACGTATTTGGCAACCCCCATCCCACGCACAGCAGAAAAATCAGCCTGCTTTGCCGCAAACAGACGATTCAATCCGCCAAAGTGCGCAATCAAATCGCGCGCCAGGTCAACAGCGCTTTTTCCCTTAACACCGACGCGCAAAAAAATAGCCAGCAGCTCGGCATCCGACAGCGCAGCACAGCCCTGCGCCAAAAGGCGCTCACGCGGACGTTCTTCCTTCGGCCAGTCGGTAATCGCCATGGGGCTTTCTCACGTAAAATGTCGGGCTCGGCATTCTAATTCGATTTCCAGGCGTATTAAGCGCGCAGCAAAAGCAAATAAGGCAAATAAAGCAAATCACTAGCGCAGGCAACAGCTGAGAAGCGCTCAACTGAGCAAGCCAAATAACCAAGCAGGGATCTTTCATGGCATCGAGCGAATTGATGGAGCTACAAGGAAAAAGAATTGTCCTCGGCGTAACCGGCGGCGTGGCCTGTTACAAAGCAGCAGAACTCGTTCGCATGCTGGGCAAGCAAGGCGCCTCGGTGCAAGTTGCCATGACCGAAGCAGCGACACATTTTGTCGGCGCGGCTACGTTTCAGGCCTTATCCGGCAAACCAGTCTTGATCGACGCCTGGGATACGCGCGTCGCTAACAACATGGCGCATATCGAACTATCGCGCGCTGCCGACGTTTTGCTGATCGCGCCAGCCTCGGCTGACTTCCTCGCCAAATTAGCCCATGGCTTGGCCGACGACCTCCTCAGCACCGCTGTTCTGGCGCGTGATTGTCCGCTCATCGTCGCCCCAGCGATGAATCGACAAATGTGGGAAAACGCGGCAACACAGCGCAATATCGCCACGCTGCGGCAAGACGGCGTTCAGGTCATCGGCCCTGACAGCGGCGTGCAAGCCTGTGGCGAAACAGGGCTTGGTCGCATGCTCGAAGCGGCAGACATCGTGAGCGAACTGATCGCCCACTTTCAGCGCAAAGTCCTGGTCGGCAAGCGCGTCTTATTAACCGCCGGGCCGACCTTTGAGGCACTCGACCCCGTACGCGGCTTGAGCAATTTATCAACCGGAAAAATGGGCTACGCCCTAGCACGCGCAGCGCGTGAAGCCGGCGCCGAAGTGCACTTAGTCTCCGGCCCAGTCGCCCTCGCCTGCCCGCTCGGCGTCACGCGCAGCGAGGTGGTCAGCGCGCAGCAAATGCACAGCGCAGTGCAAGAACAGCTGGCGGCTCGTCACTACGACGTCTTCATCGCGGTCGCCGCTGTCGCGGATTACCGACCCGCCACGCAGCATGCGGAAAAAATCAAAAAAAGCAGCAATACACAGAATGGCGCGAGCCAAACCGACAACAAAGCAAAGCCTCTTCAGCTAACGCTAGTAGAAAACCCAGACATTCTGGCCGAAGTCGCTGCCTTGGCACAGCCACCGCTCTGCGTCGGTTTTGCCGCCGAAAGCGAACACCTAGCGGAATACGCCGAAGCCAAACGGCAGCGCAAAAACATCCCCCTGATTGTCGGCAACCTGATCGCACAAGGTCTAGGCGGTGATCACAGCAGCCTCACCCTATTCGACGCAGCGGGCATACACCCACTAGCCCCCGCCGCCAAAATCGAGCTCGCCCGACAACTCATCGCGCACATCGCTGCCCTACTGGAGAAAAACTAATGCACCGACGCAGCATCGACATTCGCATCCTTGACCCACGTCTTGACCCGCGCCTCAATCTTGACGCGCAAAACACGCTGCCGCACTACGCAACCCCCGGCTCAGCCGGCCTCGATTTACGTGCCTGTATCGATAGCCCAATCAAGCTCGAACCGGGGGAAACACAGCTCATCCGCACCGGCATCGCCCTGCATTTAGCCGACCCAAGTCTGGCTGCGCTGATTCTGCCGCGCTCCGGCTTAGGGCATAAGCACGGCATCGTCCTCGGCAACTCAGTCGGCCTAATCGACTCTGATTACCAAGGAGAAATCATGGTATCGACCTGGAATCGCAGCCAGCACAGCTTCATCCTCAACCCATTAGACCGACTCGCACAGCTGGTGATCGTGCCGGTACTCCAAGTCGGTTTCAACATAGTCGATGCCTTCAGTGCAAGCAGCCGCAGTGAGCAAGGCTTCGGCAGCACCGGCAAAGCCTAGGGCAAGCGCTACACGCCGCTACACCTGCCCTACAGAGCTTGCAGCGTACTCAGATAACGCTGCCAATTCGCCACATAATTCGGCGCGCTCAAAGCCAGCTTGGCCAACTCTTCGTCGCTCAAGCTACGCACCACCTTACCCGGCGAGCCGATAATCAAAGAGCGATCCGGGTAAACCTTGCCCTCAGGAATCAAGGTATTGGCGCCGACAATCGAATTTTTTCCGATCACCGCGTGATTGAGCAAAATTGCACCGATGCCGATCAAAGACCCTTCGCCAATGGTGCAACCGTGCGCCATCACCAAATGCCCAATCGTCACATTGCGCGCGATGGTCAGCGGCGCGCCGTCGTCGGTATGCAGCACCGCGCCGTCTTGCACATTGCTGTTCTCACCAATGATGATCGGATCATGATCGCCCCGGAGCGTCGCGTTCCACCACACCGAAACATTGCGCGCCAAACGCACATCGCCGACCACTACAGCGTTCGGCGCAATCCAAGTCTGCGCATGGATTGCTGGTTCTTGCTCACCTAAACGATAAATAGCCACACACAAACCTCGCTGTTTCAAAATGCTGTTGTAAAACCTTGCAGAAAACTCAACTGCCATGCGGACTAAACAGTGCCTGTATCCGCTCCAAAAGCCCTGGCTCAGGCGGCGGCAGAGACGAAGCAGAAGAAGCCGGCGATGCAGCTTGCGATAAAGCCTTGTCCAAGGCATCGACTAAGATCGACTTCCATGCAGGCTTGAGCATCAACTCCTGCTTAGTCCAGCCTCCATTCAACGCCGCCGACCTTTTGGGCAGGACAGCGCCTTTGACGCCGCCCGGATGGTAGCTCAACTGAACACGACCAGGCTGACACTTCAACCAAACCAGGAGCGCCTTCTGCTCTTTTGGCGAGAGCAATTGCAGTAAGTCTTGCGTATTTTTTTCCAGCACGCCGCGCTGAGATCGTCCCCAGGCAAACAGCGCTTCGTTTTGTGCCAACGTCAGCTGGCAAGCGTAATGATCGACCACAGCAAACGACTCGCCCTGCGCCTCAACCTCGCGCACGATGCGCTCAGCCTCGTCCGTGTCCAATCGCCGCACAGAAACCTTCCCGCTCGTTTCGAGCTGCTCTAGGGCAGCCATCACTTCTTCCGCCAGCGCAGACTGAATGCACTCAAACTGCGGCGTGACAATCCAGTGCCTTGCCAAGCACAGCAGGCTGTGATCGCCTTCGGCTGGCGTGATCATGCCGTATCGCATCACGCACAAAATATCGCAGAGCAAGGTTTCTCGTGGCCACTGCGAAGAAGAGGTGATTGCATCTGCCGGATCAAGCGTCAGCCTAACTTCCTTTGGCGAGACAAGATCATTCACCGCCAGCGCCGGATAACAAGTTGTTTTTGCTTTTTCTCTCTCATGAAGCGGCGGCGAACCTTCTTCAGACCGAGCCTCCGTCCTCAACACTACTTTTGGCAGGGGGGGCACTCGCATAAACACCTCCTTTAAGCACACAACAAAAAATCAACCCATATTCAAAATAGACACAGCACTAAGTCGTCGAATAAACCACGCTTAAAAAATGCCCTGCGCTAGCGCAAAAAAATGGGAAAAGGGAAGGAAGTTCTAGCACAGCAAAGCAACACCAAGCCACCGTGTTTACTCGGCTCAAGCGACAATTAAAGAAACACCGGCTCGACCGTAAGCAAAACGCCGAAACGTTGTTGTACATCAGCTTGCACCGCCTGTGCTAAAGCACACACCTCGCTACCGCGCGCCGCGCCGCGATTGACCAAGACCAAAGCCTGCCGTTCGTACATGGCTACCGCGCCAAGCGCCTTGCCTTTCCACCCCGCCTGTTCGATCAACCAAGCCGCTGCCAGCTTAACGCCCGCGCTGGCTTGCGGGTAATGCGGTAGCTCCGGGTATTGGCGCAACAACTGTTCAGCCTGCTCTGCGGCAATAACGGGGTTATGAAAAAAACTGCCAACGTTAGGAATTTCAGCCGGATTGGGCAGTTTAGCTTGGCGAATCGCGATCACCGCCTGGGCGATGTCTAGTGCGCTCGGCGTACTGATATTGCGTTGCGCTAACGCCTTGGCCAAATCGCCATAAAGGTTCACTGCTTGCCACTTTTTGGGCAAACGCAAAATCAAGGAGGTGATCAAAAAACGGCCATCGAGATGCCAGCCTTGTTGCTTAAAAACGCTGCTGCGATAAGCAAAGGCGCAGGCGGCACGATCAAAAGAGACCCACTTGCCCAGCACGAAATCAAAGGCCTCCAAAGCATAAAAACGCTCGCTCAACTCAAGGCCATAAGCACCAATGTTCTGAATCGGTGCGGCGCCCACTGTGCCCGGAATCAAAGCCAAATTCTCCAGGCCAGGCCAGCCTTGACGCAGACTCCAGTCGACCACCTCAGACCAAGATTCACCGCTCGCAACACGCAGATACCAAGCCTCAGCGTCTTCACGCAAAAGCGCTCGGCCCAGCAAATTCACGTGCAACATCAAGCCGTCAAAATCTTGGGTGAGGACCAGATTGCTGCCACCACCGAGGACGAAACGCGGCGTATCGGGGCTTAAGCCCAAGTCGTGCGCCAGATTTTCCAGCCCACGAGCTTGTCTCACGCTGACAAAATGCGCCGCCCGCGCGGCAAGCGCCAGCGTGTTGTACGGCTTTAGCTCAACGCCGTGTCGCACGCTGTTTGCCAACTCAGCCCCCGGCATCTCAGCCTCTTGCACCACAGCCTCTTGCACCACAGCCCCTTGCACCGCGCGCACAGGCACTCACAGCAAAGGCGCCAACCAACGCTCGGCCTCGGCCTGCGTCAAACCTGCACGCGCCGCCCAATCTGCCAGCTGGTCGTGCGCTATTTTGCTCAGCGCAAAGTAGCGCGCCTGCGGATGCGCCAAATAGAAACCCGCAACCGAAGAGGCAGGCGTCATGGCAAATGATTCAGTGATGCCCATTTCAGCGCTGTTCGCTGCGTCGAGCAGCGTGAACAAGGCGGCTTTAACCGTGTGGTCAGGGCAAGCGGGGTAACCCGGCGCTGGGCGAATGCCTTGGTATTCTTCACGAATCAGCGCCGCATGATCCAGCGCCTCATGCGCAGCATAGCCCCAGGCATCACGCCGCACGTACGCATGCAGATACTCAGCCGCCGCCTCAGCCAATCGATCCGCTAAAGCTTTGAGCATGATGGCGCGGTAATCGTCGTGCGTTGCGGCAAACTCGGCAAGTTTGGCTTCGATGCCGACCGCACTGACAGCAAACGCGCCAACCCAGTCGGGCGCGCCGCCGCAGCGCGGATGCGGCGCGACAAAATCGCTCAAACAATAATGTGCTTTACCGCTGGGCCGCTCGTGCTGCTGACGTAAATTGTGCCAACGCATCAGCTCCTGAGTCCGCGTTTCGTCGGCGTAAAGCACGATGTCATCGCCGTCTGAATTAGCGGGATACAGCCCAAAAACCGCGTTGGCGCGCAACCAGTTTTGCTCGACGATTTGCTTGAGCATCACTTGCGCATCCTGCAAAACCGAGCGCGCCGCCTCGCCTACGGTGGGGTCGTCGAGAATCTTCGGGTAAGCGCCGGTCAGATCCCAGGTTTGAAAAAAAGGACTCCAGTCTATGTAGTCGACCAAGCTCGCTAGATCAAGCGCGGGCAACACGTGCAAGCCTGGACGCTTAGGCGCATAGGGTTGGTACGCACGCTCACCCGCAGCGCCATGCCAAACAAAAGCATTTCTGCGCGCAGCCGCCAGGCTAACGAGCTTGACGCCTTTTTTGTCAGCGTGTTGCTGGCGCAACTTGGCGTAATCCGCCACTACTTCGGCTTTAAACCCAGCGGCGTGATCGATCGACAGAAGTTTGGTCACCACCCCCACCGCGCGTGAGGCGTCTGGCACATAGACGACAGGCCCTTGGTAGTGCGGGGCAATCTTGATCGCCGTATGCGCACGACTGGTCGTCGCCCCGCCGATCAATAAGGGAATCGGCAAATGCGTCGCATCGGCGGGCAGATCAGCCGGCGCATCGGCAAACCCCAGACGCTGCATTTCGGCGGCGACATGGCTCATTTCTTCGAGCGAGGGCGTAATCAAGCCAGACAAGCCAATCGCTTGCGCCGCATGCGCTTGCGCCGCTTTGAGAATTTTCTCGCAAGAAACCATCACGCCGAGGTCAATCACCTCGTAGCCGTTGCACTGGAGGACCACGCCGACGATGTTCTTGCCGATGTCGTGCACATCTCCTTTGACCGTCGCCATGATGATTTTGCCCTTGCTGCTCACGCCAGTACGCAGCTTCTCGGCGTCAATGTAGGGAATCAAATGCGCGACCGCTTGCTTCATCACGCGCGCCGATTTGACCACCTGGGGCAAAAACATTTTGCCCGCACCAAACAAGTCGCCGACAACGTTCATGCCGTTCATCAGCGGCCCCTCGATCACCGCCAGGGGCGGTTCGCCCGCTGCCGCGAGCGCGGCACGACACTCTTCAGTATCGGCAACCACGTAGTCGGTAATGCCTTTGACCAAGGCGTGCGACAAACGTTGCTCAACCGAGAGCTGGCGCCAGGCATCGCGCTCAGCGGCTTGGGCTGATTGTGTTGATTGCAGGGCATCAACGCCACTAGACCCGGCTTTTAAGCTTTGTGCCAACTCAACCAACAGCTCACCGGCCTGTGGACTTTTGTTCAGCACCACGGCCTCAACCTGCGCCCGCAAATTCGGCTCAAGATCGTCATAAACGCCGAGTTGACCGGCGTTGACGATGCCCATCGTTAAACCCGCTTGAATCGCCTTGACGAGAAAAACCGTGTGGATCGCCTCGCGCACCTGATCGTTACCGCGAAAACTAAAACTCACATTGGACACACCGCCTGAAATCTGCGCGTAGGGCAGATTGGCGCGAATCCAGCGGCAGGCCTCGATGAAGTCGACTGCGTAGTTATCGTGCTCGGCGATGCCGGTGGCAATGGCAAAAATATTCGGGTCAAAAATAATGTCTTCAGGCGGGAAATCAGCCTGTTCGGTCAGCACCCGGTAGGCGCGGGCGCAAATCTCGGTTTTACGCGCATAGGTATCAGCCTGCCCCTGCTCGTCAAACGCCATAACCACCACAGCAGCGCCGTAACGGCGAGCCAATCGCGCTTGGCGTAGAAACTCCGCTTCACCCTCTTTCATCGAAATCGAATTAACGATGCCCTTGCCCTGAATACATTTCAAGCCGGTTTCGATGACGTGCCATTTCGATGAATCGAGCATGATCGGCACGCGCGAAATATCCGGCTCGGAAGCGATCAATTTGAGGAAGCGATCCATCGCCGCCGCCGAATCGAGCATCGCTTCGTCCATGTTGATGTCGATCACCTGCGCGCCGTTCTCAACCTGTTGGCGCGCCACCGCTAAAGCGTCGTCAAAACGCGCTTCGAGAATCATTCGAGCGAAGGCTTTTGAACCGGTGACGTTGGTACGTTCGCCGACGTTCACAAAAAGCGAGTCGGCGCCCACATTAAACGCCTCTAAGCCAGACAAACGCAGCTTGGGCTCAAGTTGCGACGGCTTACGCGGCGCATAGGCGGCAACGCCAGCGGCAATCGCCGCAATATGCTCAGGCGTCGTGCCGCAACAGCCGCCGACAATGTTCACAAAACCCTGGCGCGCCCAATCCGTCACTTCTTCGGCCAGCTGTTCAGGCGTTTCGTCATAGCCGCCAAAAGCGTTCGGCAAACCGGCATTTGGATGCGCTGAAACAAAGCAGTCGCAAAGCCGCGCCAGCTCTTCGACGTAAGGCCGCAGCTCGGTTGCGCCCAAAGCGCAATTCAGGCCAAAACTCAGCGGGCGGATATGGCGCAATGAATTCCAAAACGCCTCGGCAGTTTGGCCGGACAAGGTGCGCCCGGAAGCGTCCGTGATCGTGCCGGAAATCATCACCGGCCAGCGCCGTCCTTGCTGCTCAAAAAACTGCTCGATGGCAAACAAAGCCGCTTTGGCGTTCAGCGTGTCGAAAATCGTTTCGACCAGGAGCAAATCGGCGCCCCCCGCGCACAGCCCGAGCAAGGCTTCGCTATAGGTTTCGACCAAAGCATCAAAGCTCGTGTTGCGATAGCCCGGGTCATTCACATCCGGTGAGATCGACGCTGTGCGCGAAGTCGGCCCCAACACGCCGGCGACAAAACGCGGCTTGGCTGGATCACGCGCGGTGGCCGCAGCGCAGGCTTGGCGCGCCAATTGGGCGCCGGCAAAATTCAGCTCATAAACGATGCTTTCCAGCTGATAGTCAGCCTGCGAAACGGCTGTCGCATTGAAGGTGTTGGTTTCAATGATGTCCGCACCCGCCCACAAATAATCGTCGTGAATTTGGCGAATCAGCGCGGGTTGGGTCAGCACCAAGAGATCGTTATTCCCTTTCAGCTCGCGCGTATCGTGGGCGAAACGGCTGCCACGATAATCCGCTTCTTGTAGTTGATGGCGCTGAATCATCGTCCCCATCGCGCCGTCGAGTAACAAAATACGTTCGGCGAGCAGGGTTTGCAGTTCAAGAGTACGGTCGGCTTGCATCAGTCACAGAGTCTTTAAGGGGGTGCTAAGTTTTGAGATGGGTTGGCTGATCGTGCCGAGATAAGGACGAACATAACGGGACGAACATCACGAGAACAACTAGAAAATCCAGGACGTCTAAAACCCCGATTAAGCGCTAGCGCTATGGGGTAGCAAAAACATGGGCGGCCGAAGCAGAAAAACGGGCGAATCAGAGGTAATACGCAGTGCTGGTCATCACTTTGGAAGCAAGCTTCATCGCCACTTTGATCCCGCTCGGCAAAGGCTTAGCACCGAGCGCAAGCGCGCTCTCGGCATGCCTAGATTCGTCGAGCTTCATTTGCGCGACGATGGCGCGCGATTTCGTATCTTGCGGCGGCAACTGTGTTAAATGGCGGTCCAAATGCGCTTCCACCTGGCGCTCGGTCTCCGCCAAAAAACCCAAACTCCAAGCGTCACCAACACGACCCGCGACGATACCCATAGACAAAGCACCGAGGTACCACAAGGGGTTCAATACACTTTTACGCGAACCCAGCTCCTTAATCCTCCGCTCAGTCCACGCCAAATGCTCGGTTTCCTCATAAGCCGCTTTGTCCAAAGTACGGCGCACGGCGGCATCACGGCAGCTCAACGCCTGCCCCTGATACAAGGCTTGCGCGCAAATTTCACCAACATGATTCACCCGCATCAGGGCTGCGGCGTGCTTTCTTTCAGCCGCCGATAAGCTCGCCTCTGGCGCGTCTTGCCCTGGCACCGAACGCGTCGTTGGCGCGGCAACAAACAGCGTGCGCAAGACCTTGTCCAGCTCGCCAATAAATTGCTCTGTACTGATCATGCTGTCTCCATGAATGAAGGGGGGCGCAACAAGCCGCCTCATTCAGGCGCCAAGGCGCTACGGTGTAATGGGCGGACGCCGAGACGGGCGCACGACACGACGTCGATCTGCGTCCAAAAAACGAGCCAGCTCGTTCAAGGCCTGCTCATAAACGGCGCGTTTAAATTCAATCACGCTGTCGAGCGGAATCCAGAAATGATGCCAACGCCAAGCGTCAAACTCAGGATGTTCACTGGCGCGCAAACAAATATCGCTATCCTGGCCAACCAGCCGCAGTAAGAACCATATTTGCTTTTGCCCGCGATAACTGCCACGCCATTCGCGTCTAACCCAGTGTGCCGGCACATCGTAACGCAACCAATCTTTGGTTCTACCGAGGATGCTGACATGCTCCGGCAATAAGCCAACCTCTTCGTGCAGCTCACGATACATAGCTTGCTCTGGGGTTTCGCCACGGTTGATACCGCCCTGTGGAAATTGCCAAGAATGTTCGCGTATACGCTTACCCCAAAAGACCTCGTTTTTTGCGTTACTAAGAATGATGCCGACGTTTGGGCGATAGCCTTCACGATCGAGCATGTTGAAAACCTAAAATTTATTGGACTGGCCGCATTCTTCCATAATTCAAATGGCTTGGGTAGCAACGTTTGCCGGTTTAATGAAACACTCGCGAAACACCCGTAAAACATCCCATAACATCCCATACGAAGCGCACGCTTTGTCCATCTCTCTTGTAAAATCGCCTCTTTCGTCACGAAAGCACTCTGCCCATGCGTAGCTCGCAATTTTTTCTCTCGACACTCAAAGAAGCCCCTTCCGACGCCGAGATCGTCAGCCATCGTTTAATGCTCCGTGCCGGCCTGATCAAACGCCTAGCCGGCGGCGTCTATACCTGGATGCCACTCGGACTACGCGTGCTGCGCAAAGTCGAAAAAATTGTGCGCGAAGAGATGGAACGTGCGGGCGCCATTGAACTCCTGATGCCCGCCGTCCAACCGGCTGAGCTTTGGCAAGAATCAGGGCGCTGGGAAAAATACGGCCCCGAGCTACTGCGCTTTAAAGATCGGCATCAGCGCGACTTTGTCATCGGACCGACGCACGAAGAAGTGATCACCGATATCGTGCGCAAAGACGTCAAAAGCCATCGCCAACTGCCGCTGCATTTTTACCAAATTCAAAACAAGTTTCGTGACGAAATACGCCCACGCTTTGGCGTCATGCGCGGACGCGAATTCCTCATGAAAGACGCCTACTCGTTTCACGCCAACTTTGAAGATCTAGAGCGCGAGTATCAAAACATGTACGCCACCTACTCGCGCATTTTCACCCGACTTGGCCTGAAATTCCGCGCCGTCGCCGCCGACACCGGATCGATTGGCGGCACGGGATCGCACGAATTCCACGTCCTCGCCGACTCTGGCGAAGACGCACTCGCCTATTGCCCCAACTCAGATTACGCAGCCAACGTCGAACTCGCCGTGGCCATCCCCCCGGCAAGCGCTCGCAGCAGCGTGCAAAAACCGATGCGTAGAATCGACACACCCAAGATCAAAAGCTGCGAAGACCTTGCCCAATTTCTCGGTGTCGCGCTCAACAGCATCATCAAAACCATCGCCATCGTGCGCGAAACAAGCGAGCACGACGAGCCAGCAGAAGCCCTGACCGACTCAGGCTTTACCCTGCTCCTACTGCGCGCCGACCATCAACTGAACGAGATCAAAGCGCAAAAAGTACTGGGCAAATTCCGTTTCGCACACGAGTCCGAAATCATCGCCGCCCTCGCTTGTCCTGCCGGCTACATCGGCCCCGTCACCAACAATAGCGTCGTCGTATTTGCCGACCATGCCGTCGCCGCAATGAGTAACTTTGTCTGTGGCGCCAACGAACAAGACGCCCATTTGTGCGACGTCAATTTTGTCCGCGACCTATCAGAACCTGTGCTCTTCGCCGACCTACGCAACGTCGTCGCCCAAGACCCCTCGCCGGATGGCCAAGGACACCTTGAACTCTGTCGTGGCATCGAAGTCGGCCATATCTTTCAACTCCGCACGCAATACGCCAAGGCGCTCAAATGCACCTTTCTCGACGAGCGAGGTGAAACTCAAGCCATGGAAATGGGCTGCTATGGCATCGGCGTCTCGCGCATTGTCGGCGCGGCGATTGAGCAAAATAACGACGAACGCGGCATTCTTTTTCCGCCCAGCATCGCCCCGTTTGAAGTCTGCATCGTGCCGATGAACTACGCAAAAAACAAAGAAATACAACTTGCCACCGACGCCCTCTACGCCGAGCTAAAAGCCTCGGGCATCGACGTTTTGCTAGACGATCGCAACGAACGAGCGGGCGTCCTGTTTGCCGATATGGAATTGATAGGCATCCCGCATCGCCTAGTCATCGGCGAACGCGGCCTGGCCGCAGGCATGCTTGAATACAAAGCACGCAACGCAGAAAACGCAGAGATGGTCGCGCGCGGCGACATCCTCTCTTTCCTCAAAGACAAACTGTGCCCCAGCGCTTAAGCCAGCAGCGGCAAGGTTGCCGCCTACCCACACTGCTTCTGCTACTACTATGCAGCCCGCTCCTGTGCTGGGCAGGCGCACAGCAGTACGAGCCCCTATCCGCCAGCGTACAAGCCGCCCTCTCGCGCACCGTCTCTGATCGAGCGCCGCCTAAAACCGCGTTTAGAGACGCGATGGACGCCGTCGATTGGCTAGCCGAAATGTCACGTCGGCTCGAAAAGCGCATACCAGACCGGCAAGCGCGGCTCGAATTTCTACGCGCCGTACATTACGAAGCAACGCGCGCCGGCCTAGATCCGCAATTAGTCCTCGGCTTAATCCAAGTTGAAAGTGGCTTCAAAAAATACGCCGTCTCTGCCTCCGGCGCTCGTGGCTTCATGCAGGTCATGCCGTTCTGGGTCAAACTCATTGGCCGCAACGAAGACAACCTATTTCATCTGCGCGTCAACCTGCGCTACGGCTGCGTCATCCTGCGCCATTACTTAGATGTAGAACAAGGCGATTTATTTCGCGCCCTAGGCCGCTACAACGGCAGCCTAGGCCAGGCCAACTACCCAAACCTAGTCAATAACGTTTGGCACAACCAGTGGATTTATCGCTCAGGCCGAATCGCCAGCCGTTAAATTACTGAGCCTCTGCACAACTGCATAGCGCCGCAAACACAAGGCCCCGCCACCCAACGCCCGCCTTCCCCTCACCCACTCGTGGGAGAGCCCCCCACCCAACGCCCACCTTCCCC